>NZ_JBJQMC010000013.1:0-141889 GCF_046486085.1 Escherichia sp. WS568 | reverse complement strand
GGTGGTCCCACCTGACCCCATGCCGAACTCAGAAGTGAAACGCCGTAGCGCCGATGGTAGTGTGGGGTCTCCCCATGCGAGAGTAGGGAACTGCCAGGCATCAAATTAAGCGAAAGGCCATCCAAAAGGATGGCCTTTTTGCGCTGGTGCAGAAAAAGGCCGGCTGCGACGCTGGCTGCGTCTGATCCAGCCTACTCTTGCTTATCCGTCCTGATTTTGCATCCACTCCACCACAAAATCAGCCAGCCCCCCAACATCATTAATATCCAGTAACGCGACATCAAGATTAAGCGGCACATCACTGGCTACAGCAATAACATGCCTGTCTATCACTAATTCTTCCGGTCGATGTCCGGCTCCATCGCGAAACAGCACAATCTTTGCGATCTCTTCATGCTT
Organism: Escherichia sp. WS568; assembly: GCF_046486085.1. NCBI lineage: Bacteria > Pseudomonadati > Pseudomonadota > Gammaproteobacteria > Enterobacterales > Enterobacteriaceae > Escherichia > Escherichia sp. WS568. Next base: position 141,490 of record NZ_JBJQMC010000013.1, on the reverse strand, counting down.
AAACCCTTCGACCAGAATCAAATCCAGCTTTGAGGTATCCATTCGACTTGCGAGAAAATGTAGATCCAGCTCTTCTTCGCCTGGTGTTTCCGTCATCAAGGCCCATCGTTGCTGGCTGGCAACGATGGTTTGTGCCGCGCCAGCCTTGCGCAGCTCATAGCTATCTTTGCCTGGCTTATCAACATCCATATCATGGTGCGTATGCTTAATCAGCCCCGGACGGATCCCTCTGGCGCATAATGCCGGGATCAATTTTTTCAGCAGCGTTGTTTTTCCGGTGCCACTCCATGCAGCAAAGGCGAGTAACGGTATCATCGTTTTTCCTGCCATCGGGCAAGCTCCTCTGGCGTATTCACGTTTATAAATGCCTCTTTACGATCGCTGAAATCAACCGCATGACCGCCAGCCAGACGCATAAATGCCATAACCCGGCGTTCTCCTGCTTGCAGATATTCTTGTAATAAAGGCTCAATTGCGCGGTTTACCAGAGCAATAGTCGGGTGATCGCGTTCACCGTCGTGGACCCACACGACAGGCGCATCTTTGCGCTGATGAGTAAGCCGGGAGGCTAAATCATGGGGAATGTAAGGCGTATCGCACGGGCAAAACAAAAACCACTCACCCGCTTCCTGCTGCATTACTGAAAGCATTCCTGCCAGAGGGCCAGGGTAATCCGCCAGTGAATCTTCAATCACTTTCAGACCGCTTGCCTGATAGATTTCCTGATGACGATTAGCATTAACCACGACGTGAGAGAGCTGCGTCATAAGCGCGTCAGCGACATGTTGCCATAATGGTTTGCCGTTTAATTCAAGCAATCCTTTATCTACGCCGCCCATTCGTCTGGCTTTACCGCCCGCCAGCACAACGCCTGTTATCGTCGTCATCAGATTCACCGATATCGCCTCTTTTATTGTGGGATTGACCCTGCTAACGTGTCTGTCTCAAGAGTAAGGAGCATTACTATGAAATGTAAACGTCTGAATGAAGTTATTGAACTCCTCCAGCCAGCCTGGCAAAAAGAGCCAGACCTTAACCTGCTGCAATTTTTGCAGAAACTGGCGAAAGAGTCAGGTTTTGACGGCGAACTGGCGGATTTGACGGATGACATTCTGATCTATCACCTGAAAATGCGTGATTCCGCGAAAGATGCGGTGATCCCGGGTTTGCAGAAAGATTATGAAGAAGATTTCAAAACGGCGCTATTACGCGCACGTGGTGTAATTAAAGAGTAAAAGCTTGTAAGCGGTGCCACCAAAATCATCATGAAATGATATCCTTCATCATTCGTAATGTTTTCCGGATGATGGGATGAACAACAGCGCTTTTACTTTCCAGACACTACACCCGGATACCATCATGGATGCTCTGTTTGAGCAAGGGATCCGGGTGGATTCCGGTCTTACCCCGCTTAACAGCTATGAAAACCGTGTCTATCAATTTCAGGACGAAGATCGTCGACGTTTTGTCGTCAAATTTTATCGTCCTGAACGTTGGGCAGCCGATCAAATCCTCGAAGAACATCAATTTGCGTTGCAGTTGGTAAATGATGAAGTTCCGGTCGCAGCACCTGTGGCCTTTAACGGTCAGACTTTATTGAATCATCAGGGATTTTATTTCGCTGTTTTTCCAAGCGTCGGTGGTCGCCAGTTCGAAGCTGATAATATCGATCAGATGGAAGCGGTTGGGCGTTATTTAGGGCGTATGCACCAGACGGGGCGCAAACAGCTTTTTATCCATCGCCCGACCATCGGTCTGAATGAATATCTCATTGAGCCTCGCAAGCTGTTTGAGGACGCTACACTGATACCTTCCGGGTTGAAAGCGGCATTTCTGAAAGCGACAGATGAGCTGATCGCCGCCGTTACAGCACACTGGCGGGAAGATTTCACCGTTCTGCGGCTACATGGAGACTGCCACGCTGGGAATATTCTCTGGCGCGATGGTCCAATGTTTGTTGATCTGGATGATGCACGTAATGGTCCGGCTATTCAGGATTTGTGGATGTTGCTCAATGGCGATAAAGCCGAGCAGCGGATGCAACTGGAAACTATTATTGAGGCTTATGAAGAATTTAGCGAGTTCGACACCGCTGAAATCGGACTGATTGAACCTTTACGCGCCATGCGTTTGGTTTATTATCTTGCCTGGCTAATGCGGCGTTGGGCTGATCCCGCGTTCCCGAAAAATTTCCCGTGGTTAACCGGGGAAGATTACTGGCTACGACAGACGGCGACTTTTATAGAACAGGCAAAAGTTCTACAAGAACCCCCTTTGCAATTAACACCTATGTATTAATCGGAGAGAGTAGATCATGAAAAAGATTTGGCTGGCGCTGGCTGGTTTAGTTTTAGCGTTTAGCGCATCGGCGGCGCAGTATGAAGATGGTAAACAGTACACTACCCTGGAAAAACCGGTAGCTGGCGCGCCGCAAGTGCTGGAGTTTTTCTCTTTCTTCTGCCCGCACTGCTATCAGTTTGAAGAAGTTCTGCATATTTCTGATAACGTGAAGAAAAAACTGCCGGAAGGCGTGAAGATGACTAAATACCACGTCAACTTCATGGGTGGTGACCTGGGCAAAGATCTGACTCAGGCATGGGCAGTGGCGATGGCACTGGGCGTGGAAGACAAAGTCACTGTTCCGCTGTTTGAAGGCGTACAGAAAACCCAGACCATTCGTTCAGCATCTGATATCCGCGATGTATTTATCAACGCAGGTATTAAAGGTGAAGAGTACGACGCGGCGTGGAACAGCTTCGTGGTGAAATCCCTGGTCGCTCAGCAGGAAAAAGCTGCAGCTGACGTGCAATTGCGTGGCGTTCCGGCGATGTTTGTTAACGGTAAATATCAGCTGAATCCGCAGGGTATGGATACCAGCAATATGGAAGTTTTTGTTCAGCAGTATGCTGATACGGTGAAATATCTGTCCGAGAAAAAATAATTCAATGTAAATTACATAAAGCCCGTGAATATTCACGGGCTTTTTTTATTATTTAATAAATATAAATACATTCTGATAATGCGTCCTGCCGCTGGACATTATTTCAGCATAAGTGGATATTCAAAGTTTTGCTGTTTTATCAGGGAATATTTATATGATACGTAAGTCAGCTACAGGTGTTATTGTTGCGTTAGCCGTAATCTGGGGTGGTGGCACATGGTACACAGGTACGCAAATTCAGCCTGGTGTCGAAAAGTTTATTAAAGATTTTAACGATGCTAAAAAAAAGGTGAACATGCCTACGATATGACGTTAAGTTATAAAAACTTTGACAAAGGCTTTTTTAATTCTCATTTTCAAATGCAAATAACATTTGATAACGGTGCACCCGATCTCAATATCAAGCCAGGCCAGAAAGTTGCATTTGATGTGGATGTTGAGCACGGTCCGTTGCCCATCACAATGTTAATGCATGGTAATGTCATCCCGGCACTGGCAGCGGCAAAAGTGAACTTAGTGAATAATGAACTGACACAACCGCTATTTATCGCCGCGAAAAATAAATCGCCCGTGGAAGCGACATTGAGGTTCGCGTTTGGTGGCTCATTCTCCACGACATTAGATGTTGCCCCTGCAGAGTATGGAAAGTTTTCCTTTGGTAAGGGCCAGTTTACTTTTAATGGTGATGGTAGTTCATTGTCTAACCTGGATATTGAAGGCAAAGTCGAAGATATTGTTCTGCAATTTTCACCAATGAACAAAGTAACGGCGAAAATTTTTACCTTTGATTCTCTGACACGATTAGAAGAAAAGAAATTTCCGGTTGGTGAAAGCGAGTCGAAATTTAATCAGGTTAATATTATCAACCAGGGGGAAGTCGTTGCCCAAATCGATGCTTTCGTTGCAAAAACCAGGCTGGATCGCGTTAAAGACAAAGATTATATCAATGTCAATCTGACCTACGAACTTGATAAGTTAATAAAAGGGAATCAGCAACTCGGTAGTGGTGAGTGGTCATTGATTGCTGAATCTATTGATCCCTCAGCGGTGCGCCAATTTATCATCCAGTATAACATTGCGATGCAGAAGCAGCTTGCTGCACACCCTGAGTTAGCAAACGATGAAGTTGCTCTGCAAGAAGTGAATGCTGCATTGTTCAAAGAGTATTTACCGTTATTACAAAAAAGTGAGCCGACCATTAAACAACCGGTAAGATGGAAGAACGCACTCGGCGAACTAAATGCCAATCTGGATATCAGTATTGCCGACCCCGCCAAATCTTCATCATCCACAAACAAAGATATTAAATCGCTCAATTTTGATGTGAAGTTACCGCTTAATGTCGTCACAGAAACCGCAAAACAGCTTAATTTATCTGAAGGAATGGATGCGGAAAAAGCGCAAAAGCAGGCTGATAAACAAATCAGCGGGATGATGACATTAGGTCAGATGTTTCAGTTAATCACGATTGACAACAATACCGCCTCGCTGCAGCTGCGTTATACACCGGGTAAAGTTGTTTTTAACGGACAGGAGATGAGCGAAGAAGAATTTATGTCTCGTGCCGGACGTTTTGTTCATTAAAATACTCACTCGCCTCTGCTCATTCAGAGGCGAGTAAAACTTACTTGTCCTGCCGCTGTGATGACATCAACGACGTCAGAAGCCGGTCTTTTTCCTGCCACAGTGAGTTCAGCCATTGCTGAAAATGGCGCTTAAAGCTTTTGTCATTGATGTAGTCGCCATGTAACTCATCGGAAATAGGCTGCAAATCCACATGTACGACAATTCGCGTCAGTTTACCGCTTAACATATCGAAGAACGGCTGACGGTTATTGTCCGGATAACACAGCGTAACATTAAGCAGTTTATCGAATTGTTTACCCAGTACATTTAGCGCCATCGCAATGCCTGCCGCCTTTGGTGGCAACAAGTTTTGAAAAGTGGAGTGGGTTTGCTGATGTTTTTCTTGCGTGAAACGGGAGCCTTCAACGAAATTGACAATGGTGGTGGGATGCAGGCGAAACTTTTCACAAGAACGCCGAGTGGTTTCAACATCTTTACCACGTCGCTCCGGATGACGTAATAAATAAGCGCGGGAATAACGCTTCATAAACGGCATATCCAGCGCCCAGCACGCCAGGCCAAGAAATGGCACCCAGGCCAGCTGTTGCTTGAGGAAATATTTATTCATCGGAATGTGCTTACGAAACAGCACGCACAGTACGACAATATCTGCCCAACTACGGTGGTTACAAATAAGCAGATACCAGTTCTTCTTACTTAACCCTTCCAGCCCGTGAACTTCCCATTGCAGGTGTGGGTTCAGATGCAGTAATACCGCCAGACCTTCACACCAGCAATACATCATAAAATCACAAAAACGCGAAACCTTTCGCCAAATGACTGGCACAGGTAGCAATAGTTTTACAATCCCGGCAATGATGATCGGGACGGAACAAAAAATAGTGACCAAAATGGTCAATACGATACTCAGCAAAAGGGTTATCGCAGCGAGTATTCTCGTCATAATGAATTTATTCAAAAGGTTAGCCATAGACAGTGCGCTAAAGAAGCGCAAGGCGCAGATTTTAGCAGAAAACGACCCAAATAACGGATGATCCTTAAGGAGAAAAATAATTCATATCTATCCACATTAGAAAAAATCCCATTATCTCAATTATTAGGGATGGCTTTATTTTTAACTGCATGAAAAACAAAGATAAACATCATGCTGTAAAAAGCATGATAATAAATTAAAAGTGATGTAAATAATTTATGCACAAAGTTATCCACATGACGATTTGCGAGCGATCCAGAAGATCTACAAAAGATTTTCACGAAAAGCGGTGAAAAACTCATGTTTTCATCCTGTCTGTGGCATCCTTTACCCATAATCTGATAAACAGGCACGGACATTATGGTTCAGATCCCCCAAAATCCACTTATCCTTGTAGATGGTTCATCTTATCTTTATCGCGCATATCACGCGTTTCCCCCGCTGACTAACAGCGCAGGCGAGCCGACTGGTGCGATGTATGGTGTCCTCAACATGCTGCGCAGTCTGATCATGCAATATAAACCGACGCATGCAGCGGTGGTCTTTGACGCCAAGGGAAAAACCTTTCGTGATGAACTGTTTGAACATTACAAATCACATCGCCCGCCAATGCCGGACGATCTGCGAGCACAAATCGAACCTCTGCACGCGATGGTTAAAGCGATGGGACTGCCGCTGCTGGCGGTTTCTGGCGTAGAAGCGGACGACGTTATCGGTACTCTGGCGCGCGAAGCCGAAAAAGCCGGGCGTCCGGTGCTTATCAGCACTGGCGATAAAGATATGGCGCAGCTGGTGACGCCAAATATTACGCTTATCAATACCATGACGAATACCATCCTCGGCCCGGAAGAGGTGGTGAATAAGTACGGCGTGCCGCCAGAACTGATCATCGATTTCCTGGCGCTGATGGGTGACTCCTCTGATAACATTCCTGGCGTACCGGGCGTCGGTGAAAAAACCGCGCAGGCATTGCTGCAAGGTCTTGGCGGACTGGATACGCTGTATGCCGAGCCAGAAAAAATTGCTGGGTTGAGCTTCCGTGGCGCGAAAACAATGGCAGCGAAGCTCGAGCAAAACAAAGAAGTTGCTTATCTCTCATACCAGCTGGCGACGATTAAAACCGACGTTGAACTGGAGCTGACCTGTGAACAACTGGAAGTGCAGCCACCGGCGGCGGAAGAGTTGTTGGGGCTGTTCAAAAAGTATGAGTTCAAACGCTGGACTGCTGATGTCGAAGCGGGCAAATGGTTACAGGCTAAAGGGGCGAAACCCGCAGCCAGGCCGCAGGAAACCAGTGTTGCAGACGAAGCGCCAGAAGTGACGGCAACGGTGATTTCTTATGACAACTACGTCACCATCCTTGATGAAGAAACACTGAAAACGTGGATTGCGAAGCTGGAAAAAGCGCCGGTATTTGCATTTGATACCGAAACCGACAGCCTTGATAACATCTCTGCTAACCTGGTCGGGCTTTCTTTTGCTATCGAGCCAGGCGTAGCGGCATATATTCCGGTTGCTCATGATTATCTTGATGCGCCCGATCAAATCTCTCGCGAGCGTGCACTCGAGTTGCTAAAACCGCTGCTGGAAAATGAAAAGGCGCTGAAGGTCGGGCAAAACCTGAAATACGACCGCGGTATTCTGGCGAATTACGGAATTGAGCTGCGTGGGATTGCGTTTGATACCATGCTGGAGTCCTACATTCTCAATAGCGTTGCCGGGCGTCACGATATGGACAGCCTCGCGGAACGTTGGTTGAAGCACAAAACCATCACTTTTGAAGAGATTGCGGGTAAAGGCAAAAATCAACTGACCTTTAACCAGATTGCCCTCGAAGAAGCCGGACGTTACGCCGCCGAAGATGCAGATGTCACCTTGCAGTTGCATCTGAAAATGTGGCCGGATCTGCAAAAACACAAAGGGCCGTTGAACGTCTTCGAGAATATCGAAATGCCGCTGGTGCCGGTGCTTTCACGCATTGAACGTAACGGTGTGAAGATCGATCCGAAAGTGCTGCACAATCACTCTGAAGAGCTCACCTTGCGTCTGGCTGAGCTGGAAAAGAAAGCGCATGAAATTGCAGGTGAAGAATTTAACCTTTCTTCCACCAAGCAGTTACAAACCATTCTGTTTGAAAAACAGGGCATTAAACCGCTGAAGAAAACGCCGGGTGGCGCGCCGTCAACGTCGGAAGAGGTACTGGAAGAACTGGCGCTGGACTATCCGTTGCCAAAAGTGATTCTGGAGTATCGTGGTCTGGCGAAGCTGAAATCGACCTACACCGACAAGCTGCCGTTGATGATCAACCCGAAAACCGGGCGTGTACATACCTCTTATCACCAGGCAGTAACCGCAACGGGACGTTTATCGTCAACCGATCCTAACCTGCAAAACATTCCGGTGCGTAATGAAGAAGGTCGTCGTATCCGCCAGGCGTTTATTGCGCCAGAGGATTATGTGATTGTCTCGGCGGACTACTCGCAGATTGAACTGCGCATTATGGCGCATCTCTCGCGTGACAAAGGCTTGCTGACCGCATTCGCGGAAGGAAAAGATATCCACCGTGCAACGGCGGCAGAAGTGTTTGGTTTGCCACTGGAAACCGTCACCAGCGAGCAACGCCGTAGCGCGAAAGCGATCAACTTTGGTCTGATTTATGGCATGAGTGCTTTCGGCCTGGCGCGGCAATTGAACATTCCACGTAAAGAAGCGCAGAAGTACATGGACCTTTACTTCGAACGCTACCCTGGCGTGCTGGAGTATATGGAACGCACCCGTGCTCAGGCGAAAGAGCAGGGCTACGTTGAAACGCTGGACGGACGCCGTCTGTATCTGCCGGATATCAAATCCAGCAATGGTGCTCGTCGTGCAGCGGCTGAACGTGCAGCCATTAACGCGCCAATGCAGGGAACCGCCGCCGACATTATCAAACGGGCGATGATTGCCGTTGATGCGTGGCTACAGGCTGAGCAACCGCGTGTACGTATGATCATGCAGGTACACGATGAACTGGTATTTGAAGTTCATAAAGATGATGTCGATGCCGTCGCGAAGCAGATTCATCAACTGATGGAAAACTGTACCCGTCTGGATGTGCCGTTGCTGGTGGAAGTGGGGAGTGGCGAAAACTGGGATCAGGCGCACTAAGATTCGCCTGAACATGCCCTTTTTTCGTAAGTAAGCAACATAAGCTGTCACGTTTTGTGATGGCTATTAGAAATTCCTATGCAACAACTGAAAAAAAATTACAAAAAGTGCTTTCTGAACTGAACAAAAAAGAGTAAAGTTAGTCGCGTAGGGTACAGAGGTAAGATGTTCTATCTTTCAGACCTTTTACTTCACGTAATCGGATTTGGCTGAATATTTTAGCCGCCCCAGTCAGTAATGACTGGGGCGTTTTTTATTGGGCGAAAGAAAAGATCCGTAATGCCTGATGCGCCATGTTTATCAGGCCAACGGTAGAAGTGTAATCTATTGAATTTACGGGCCGGATACGCCACATCCGGCACAAGCATTAAGGCAAGAAAATTATTCGCCGTCCTGCGTTTCTTCTACAGGCTGCATCTCGCTAAACCAGGTATCCAGTTTCTGCCGCAGCTTGTCCACGCCTTGTTTCTTCAGTGAAGAGAAGGTTTCAACCTGCACATCACCGTTAAACGCCAGCACCGCTTCACGCACCATATTCAATTGCGCTTTACGTGCGCCGCTTGCCAGTTTGTCCGCTTTGGTCAGCAGCACCAGCACGGCGATATTGCTGTCTACCGCCCACTCAATCATCTGCTGATCCAAATCTTTCAGCGGATGGCGAATATCCATTAGCACCACCAGACCTTGCAGGCTCTGACGTTTTTCGAGGTACTCGCCGAGCGCGCGCTGCCATTTGCGCTTCATCTCTTCCGGGACTTCCGCATAACCGTACCCAGGCAAGTCAACCAGACGCTTGCCGTCAGCCACTTCAAACAGGTTGATAAGCTGGGTGCGCCCTGGGGTTTTTGAGGTCCGCGCCAGGCTTTTCTGGTTAGTCAGCGTGTTCAGCGCGCTGGATTTACCTGCGTTGGAACGGCCTGCAAAAGCCACTTCAATTCCGGTATCGGAAGGTAGGTGGCGAATATCAGGCGCACTCATCACAAAATGCGTCTGTTGATAATTCAAATTAGTCAAAGCGGTCGTCTCCGTCAGTCAAAGCTTTGCGGCGATTATACCTGAACCATAATAAAAGGCGGATTTTTCGGCGTGAGCGTTGTAAGTAAAAGCCATACGCTTTGTGAGACATTGCCGATAGTCTTTATGCGAAATAGCAGAGAAAATTCTGCGACGCATGTCAAATAAGCTATATAAATCAGTTAATTGCTTTTATATAAAACTCTGAAAATGTGCAAATACTGATGGCGGTTGATTGTTTGTTTAAAGCAAAGGCGTAAAGTAGCACCCATAGAGCGAGGACGCTAACAGGAACAATGACTCAGGATGAGGGTCAGGAGCGCCAGGAGGCGAAGACAGAGGATTGTCAGGAAGACAAACGTCCGGAGACGTAATTAAACGGAAATGGAATCAACACGGATTGTTCCGGCTAATGGAAAAACAGGGTGTGTTGGCGGCCTGCAAGGATTGTAAGACCCGTTAAGGGTTATGAGTCAGGAAAAAAGGCGACAGAGTAATCTGTCGCCTTTTTTCTTTGCTTGCTTTCTGTTAGATTCCGCCGCAAATCTATACTGAATAAAACGGCTAAAAGACGAACCATTATGAAACCATCATCTTCAAACTCACGCAGCAAAGGTCATGCAAAAGCGCGTCGAAAAACACGCGAGGAGCTGGATCAGGAAGCTCGTGACCGTAAGCGTCAGAAAAAACGTCGTGGTCATGCGCCGGGCAGCCGCGCAGCGGGCGGTAACACCTCGTCAGGCAGCAAAGGCCAGAACGCACCAAAAGATCCACGTATTGGCAGTAAAACCCCTATTCCATTGGGCGTGACTGAAAAAGTCACCAAACAGCACAAACCGAAGAGTGAGAAACCTATGCTTTCACCGCAGGCGGAGTTGGAATTACTGGAAACGGATGAGCGTCTGGATGCGCTGCTGGAACGTCTGGAAGCAGGCGAAACCCTGAGCGCCGAAGAGCAATCCTGGGTGGATGCTAAACTGGATCGTATTGATGAGTTGATGCAGAAACTCGGCCTCTCTTATGACGATGACGAAGAAGAGGAAGAAGACGAGAAGCAAGAAGACATGATGCGTCTGCTGCGGGGCAACTAACGGATTGCCGCCGTGGGCCTTCCCGTTCTGCTGATAACCCTTCCGGTTATATGTTATCTGGTGTGGTTATTCGTTAAACTACAGCGGTTGTCGCGGCGACAAAAGTGGCTGCGCAACCGGCTGATGACCCGAAACGGGCATCCGCCGGTACGCCGTAGCCGCCAGAGACGCCATCGGAAGGAGTGAGCATGTCTGTACAGCAAATCGACTGGGATCTGGCCCTGATCCAGAAATATAACTATTCCGGGCCACGATACACCTCGTACCCGACCGCGCTGGAGTTTTCAGAAGACTTCGGCGAACAGGCGTTTTTACAAGCCGTGGCGCGCTATCCTGAGCGTCCATTATCTCTCTACGTACATATTCCGTTCTGCCATAAGCTTTGTTACTTCTGCGGTTGCAATAAGATAGTTACTCGCCAGCAGCACAAGGCCGATCAGTATCTGGACGCGCTGGAGCAAGAAATCGTCCATCGTGCACCGCTTTTTGCCGGGCGCAAGGTGAGCCAGCTGCACTGGGGCGGTGGTACGCCGACGTATCTGAACAAAGCGCAAATCAGCCGTCTGATGAAGCTGCTGCGCGAAAACTTCCAGTTCAATGCCGATGCGGAGATTTCGATCGAAGTCGATCCGCGCGAAATCGAACTGGATGTACTCGATCATTTACGCGCCGAGGACTTTAATCGCCTGAGCATGGGCGTGCAGGACTTCAACAAAGAAGTACAGCGTCTGGTTAACCGCGAGCAGGATGAAGAGTTCATCTTTGCACTGCTTAACCATGCGCGTGAGATTGGCTTTACCTCCACCAACATCGACCTGATTTACGGTCTGCCGAAACAGACGCCGGAAAGTTTTGCCTTTACCCTGAAACGTGTGGCGGAGCTGAACCCCGATCGTCTGAGCGTCTTTAACTACGCGCATTTGCCGACCATTTTTGCTGCTCAGCGCAAAATCAAAGATGCTGACCTGCCGAGTCCGCAGCAAAAACTCGATATCCTGCAGGAAACCATTGCCTTCCTGACGCAATCGGGCTATCAGTTTATCGGGATGGATCACTTTGCCCGCCCGGATGACGAGCTGGCGGTGGCCCAGCGTGAAGGCGTGCTGCATCGTAACTTCCAGGGCTACACCACTCAGGGCGATACCGATCTGCTGGGGATGGGCGTTTCCGCCATCAGTATGATTGGCGACTGCTACGCGCAGAACCAGAAAGAGTTGAAGCACTACTATCAGCAAGTGGATGAACAAGGCAACGCGCTGTGGCGTGGTATTGCGCTAACGCGTGATGACTGTATTCGCCGCGATGTGATTAAGTCGCTCATCTGCAACTTCCGTCTGGATTACGCTCCCATTGAGCAACAGTGGGATTTGCACTTCGCTGATTACTTTGCGGAAGATCTCAAGCTGCTCGCCCCGTTAGCAAAAGATGGGCTGGTGGATGTGGATGAGAAGGGGATTCAGGTGACGGCGAAAGGTCGCTTGCTGATCCGCAACATTTGCATGTGCTTTGATACCTATCTGCGCCAGAAAGCGCGGATGCAGCAGTTCTCACGGGTGATTTAAATAGTGAATGGCGCTTCGTTTACAAAGTAGAAAACGAAAGCGCCATCAATGTGCTGAGAACAAGATTGCCTGATGCGCTACGCTTATCAGGCCTACAAAACCTGTTGAAAATATTGCTTTTGCAGGCCGGATAAGGCGTTCACGCCGCATCCGGCATGAACAAAGAGCACTTCATCAGCAATCTGAAACTCAACTAAACAGCCCAATCATCGCGGCACACAGCACGGCAGCAACGGCAGTTTGTGGTGTGTGGCTGTCAACTGCGCCACTCGATACCAGATTAATTATTGATTCCAGCATAATGACTCTCCCCGTTTTCCGGGCAAGATCATACTGAACTTATCGGAACAGTAAAGCGCAAAATACCAGCAATTTGCGCTCAATAATCAATCTTTACTCACAAGCCGTGAATCACTCCATCCCTAGCTCTTTTAACTTACGCGTCAGGGTGTTGCGGCCCCAGCCGAGTAGCCGCGCCGCTTCCTGTTTATGCCCCTGCGTATGTCGCAACGCGGTCGTCAGTAACGTCCGCTCCAGCTCAGGCTGCGCTTCGGAAAGCAGGTTTTGATGACCGGAACGCAGCGCTCTGTCTGCCCACTGCGCTAAAAGTGTCGCCCAACTGTCCGGTTGCATTTGCGAAGTACTCTCCGCAACCGTTGATTCAAACAGTTCACCGGGCAAATCCTGAATCAACACTTCCTGCCCGGCGGCCATCACCGTTAGCCAGCGACAGGTGTTTTCCAGCTGGCGCACGTTGCCTGGCCACGCCAGGCGCGTCAGCGCGGCTTCGGTTTCCGGATGCAGCAACTTCGCTTCTACGCCCAGTTCGCGCGCGGCAACCTGTAAAAAATGGCGTGCCAGACGGGGAATATCTTCCCGACGCTCACGCAATGGCGGCAGATGAACGCGGATAACGTTCAGGCGGTGGAACAGATCCTCACGGAACTTACCTTCCTGCACCCGCTGTTCAAGATTCTGGTGAGTGGCAGCGATAATCCGCACATCCACTTTCACCGGCGCATAGCCGCCAACGCGATAAAACTGACCGTCTGCCAGCACGCGCAGCAAACGCGTCTGCACATCCAGCGGCATATCGCCAATTTCATCGAGGAATAATGTACCGCCATCAGCCTGTTCAAAACGCCCCTGACGAATGGTATTCGCGCCGGTAAATGCGCCTTTCTCGTGACCAAACAGTTCTGATTCGATCAAATCCTTCGGGATAGCAGCCATATTCAGCGCGATAAATGGCGCTTTGGCTCGCGGACTGTGGCGATGCAGGGCATGAGCGACCAGTTCTTTACCGGTGCCGGATTCGCCGTTAATCAGCACGCTAATAGAAGAACGCGAAAGCCGACCGATAATACGGAACACGTCCTGCATGGCTGGCGCTTCGCCGATGATATCGGTCGTTGGGCCGTTAAGCTGAACATTACGCGGCTGCTGCTGTTCCTGGTAATGACTGATGGCGCGCTCAACCAGCGCGACGGCTTCGTCGATATCAAACGGTTTGGGCAGATAATCAAACGCCCCTTGTTGATAGGCGCTGACGGCAGCATCCAGATCGGAATGTGCGGTCATAATGATGACCGGAAGCATCGGATGGCGCTGTTTAATCTGCTTGAGCAGCGCCAGCCCGTCCATTCCCGGCATACGGATATCTGAAAGCAGCACATCCGGCGTTTTGCTCGCCAGCGCCTCCAGTACTTCCGCGCCGTTCTCAAATGTCGTACAGGTTAAACCCGCTCCAGCGAGCGCACGTTCAAGCACCCAACGGATGGAACTATCGTCATCGACTACCCAGACTATCCCTCGTTGCATAAACGTCACCTTTATTTCCTGATAGGCAGGTAAACCGAGAACTCGGTATGACCTGGCCAACTGGTAAATTCAATTTTGCCTGAATGCTGATCAATCAAATTACGGGCGATGGATAAGCCAAGCCCGGTGCCACCTTCGCGGCCGCTGACCATCGGGTAAAACAGCGTATCCTGCAAATGAGGCGGAATACCTGGCCCGTTATCTTCCACATCAATTCGCGCCGCCAGCCGATAACGCTCGCCGTGTAAGGTCAGTTGAAACGCGGTGCGGGTACGCAGAATGATTTCACCACCCTCCGGCCCCAGCGCCTGTAGCGCATTGCGCACAATATTCAGCAAGACCTGTTCAATTTGATCCGGGTCGTGCGCCAGTTCCGGCAGGCTGGGGTCGTAATCCCGAATCAACCGCACGTTGCTCGGCAGTTCCATCGACACCAGCGTCACCACGCGTTCAGCCACTTTGTGAATACTTTCGGTAATACGCGTACCGGGCAGCTGCGGCCCCAACAGACGGTCGACCAGATTTCGCAGCCGGTCCGCCTGTTCGATAATCACTTTGGTATATTCGAGTAGTGACGGGTCAGGTAATGCTTTGCTGAGCAGCTGCGCCGCGCCACGTAAACCGCCAAGCGGATTTTTAATCTCATGTGCCAGGCCGCGCACTAAATCACGGGCAGCAACCTGCTGGGCGTGCTGTAGCTGTTCCTGACTTAAGCGGCGCTGGTTATCCATCGGTGCCATCTCCAGCAGGATCATGCCGTCCGGCATACGCTGAGCCGTCACAGAAAGGATATGCGAGCGCCCGTCGATGACCAGCGTCACTTCGTTATCGGTAAAGCCTTGCCCCGCCTCCAGACTTTCTTGCATCAGCTCGATATTTAATGAGAAGTAGCTCAACAGTTCCGGTAACGGCGTACCAAACAATTTGCGGGAGCTTTGGGCGAGCAGTTGTTGCGCGGCGGGGTTGGCGTAATGGATCGCCAGATTGTCATCAATTAACAAAATACTGTTAATCAGCGAGTTGAGGATCTGCCCAGCATCGGGCTGCGTGCCTGTTGCCATAAAGCAGTCTCCTGAACAGGTTGCACCATTTTAGTGCATTATAGCTTTTTACGGATAAAAAGCGCGAAGCATCAGAGAATTGACGGAGAAAAAAGCCCATGCAGAGATGGGCTGAAAGTTTCCACGGCAACTAAATCCCAGCGTTGTTGCGCCGGGTAGTACAACTTCAACTATTAGACGCTGTAGTACAGCTCAAACTCTACCGGATGCGGAGTCATACGCACACGGTCATCTTCTTCGCGACGCAGAGCGATGTACGCATCGATCGCTTCATCAGTGAACACGCCACCGGCTTTCAGGAACTCGCGGTCCAGATCCAGTTCGTTCAGTGCTTCTTCCAGAGAACCAGCAACCTGTGGGATCTCTTTCGCTTCTTCCGGCGGCAGGTCATACAGGTTTTTGTCCATGGCTTCGCCCGGATGGATCTTGTTCTTGATACCGTCAAGACCGGCCATCAGCAGGGCAGCAAAACACAGGTACGGGTTAGCCGCCGGGTCCGGGAAACGTACTTCGATACGACGTGCTTTCGGAGAAGAAACCACCGGAATACGGATAGACGCAGAACGGTTACGCGCAGAGTAAGCCAGCATTACCGGTGCTTCGTAGCCCGGGACCAGACGCTTGTAAGAGTTGGTGGTCGGGTTTGCCAGGGCATTAATCGCTTTCGCGTGTTTGATTACGCCGCCAATATAGTACAGCGCCTGCTCAGACAGACCTGCGTATTTGTCGCCTGCGAACAGGTTGACGCCGTTTTTAGACAGCGACATGTGGCAGTGCATACCGGAACCGTTATCACCGAACATCGGTTTTGGCATAAAGGTCGCAGTTTTACCGAAGCGGTGCGCTACGTTGTGCACAACATATTTGTAGATCTGAATTTCGTCAGCTTTTTTGGTCATGGTATTGAAGCGGGTAGCCACTTCGTTCTGACCAGCAGTCGCTACTTCGTGGTGATGGGCTTCAACCACCAGACCCATCTGTTCCATCACCAGACACATTTCAGAACGAATATCCTGAGCAGAGTCTACCGGCGGAACCGGGAAGTAACCGCCTTTCACTGCCGGACGGTGACCTTTGTTACCACCTTCGTATTGGGTGGAGGAGTTCCATGCACCTTCGATATCGTCGATAGCAACGTGGGAACCGGAGATAGACGATCCGAAACGGATGTCATCGAACAGGAAGAATTCAGGTTCTGGCCCGAACAGTACGGTGTCGGCAATGCCAGTAGAACGCAGGTAATCTTCGGCGCGCTTCGCAATAGAGCGCGGGTCACGGTCATAGCCTTGCAGGGTGCCAGGTTCAAGGATGTCGCAACGGATAATCAGGGTAGAATCGGCGAAGAACGGGTCAATCACTGCGGTGGATGCGTCTGGCATCAGCACCATATCGGATTCATTAATGCCTTTCCAGCCGCCAATCGAGGAGCCGTCAAACATTTTGCCTTCTTCGAAGAATTCGGCATTCACCTGATGAGCAGGGATAGTGACGTGCTGTTCTTTACCTTTGGTATCGGTGAAGCGCAAATCAACAAACTTCACTTCGTGCTCGTTCAGCATCGTCAGTACGTGTTCAGCGGACATACTTTAACTCTCCTGGATTGGTCATGGTCGTCGTGGTAACGAAATCTGCAATTATTTTGGCCGTGTCGCCGTAAAAAAGATAAAGCGAAAACTGTGCCAACTTTTAAATTGCCCCTAAAAGGCGTTATCATGCTTAACATCGTGCAAAAGGGCTGCACCATGATGTGAATGTTGCACCAATATAGTGCTTCAATGGAAACATTAAGCACCATATTGGTGCAATGACCTTTGGATAACCCTTTTTATGCTCCGTGAAAGCGATCACAAAGGGACTCTGCAATACTTGTTTGCGGAGGATGTTTGTGATCCTGTTTTGTAGTGCGATTAATCCGTGTACAATAACGCGCTATTTCTAATGCCTGAGGCAAAGTTGTGATCGAAAAATTGCGTAATATCGCCATCATCGCGCACGTAGACCATGGTAAAACCACCCTGGTAGACAAGCTGCTCCAACAATCCGGTACGTTCGACTCTCGTGCCGAAACCCAAGAGCGCGTGATGGACTCCAACGATTTGGAGAAAGAGCGTGGGATTACCATCCTCGCGAAAAACACCGCTATCAAATGGAATGATTACCGTATCAACATCGTTGATACCCCGGGGCACGCCGACTTCGGTGGTGAAGTTGAACGTGTAATGTCCATGGTAGATTCAGTGCTGCTGGTGGTTGACGCATTTGACGGCCCGATGCCGCAAACGCGCTTCGTAACCAAAAAAGCGTTTGCTTACGGCCTGAAGCCGATTGTTGTTATCAACAAAGTTGACCGCCCTGGCGCGCGTCCTGATTGGGTTGTGGATCAGGTATTCGATCTGTTCGTTAACCTCGACGCGACCGACGAGCAGCTGGACTTCCCGATCGTTTACGCTTCTGCGCTGAACGGTATCGCGGGTCTGGACCACGAAGATATGGCGGAAGACATGACCCCGCTGTACCAGGCGATTGTTGACCACGTTCCTGCGCCGGACGTTGACCTTGACGGTCCGTTCCAGATGCAGATTTCTCAGCTCGATTACAACAGCTATGTTGGCGTTATCGGCATTGGCCGCATCAAGCGCGGTAAAGTGAAGCCGAACCAGCAGGTCACTATCATCGATAGCGAAGGCAAAACCCGCAACGCGAAAGTCGGTAAAGTGCTGGGCCACCTCGGTCTGGAACGTATCGAAACCGATCTGGCGGAAGCTGGCGATATCGTTGCGATCACGGGCCTTGGCGAACTGAACATTTCTGACACCGTTTGCGACACGCAAAACGTTGAAGCGCTGCCGGCACTCTCCGTTGATGAGCCGACCGTTTCTATGTTCTTCTGCGTTAACACCTCGCCGTTCTGCGGTAAAGAAGGTAAGTTCGTAACGTCTCGTCAGATCCTGGATCGTCTGAACAAAGAACTGGTACACAACGTTGCGCTGCGCGTAGAAGAAACCGAAGACGCCGATGCGTTCCGCGTTTCTGGTCGTGGCGAACTGCACCTGTCTGTTCTGATCGAAAACATGCGTCGTGAAGGTTTCGAACTGGCGGTATCCCGTCCGAAAGTTATCTTCCGTGAAATCGACGGTCGTAAACAAGAGCCGTATGAAAACGTGACTCTGGACGTTGAAGAACAGCATCAGGGTTCTGTAATGCAGGCGCTGGGCGAACGTAAAGGCGACCTGAAAAACATGAATCCAGACGGTAAAGGCCGCGTACGTCTCGACTACGTGATCCCAAGCCGTGGTCTGATTGGCTTCCGTTCTGAGTTCATGACCATGACTTCCGGTACTGGTCTGCTGTACTCCACCTTCAGCCACTACGACGACGTACGTCCGGGTGAAGTGGGTCAGCGTCAGAACGGCGTACTGATCTCTAACGGTCAGGGTAAAGCGGTCGCGTTCGCGCTGTTCGGTCTGCAAGATCGCGGTAAGCTGTTCCTCGGTCACGGTGCAGAAGTTTACGAAGGTCAGATTATCGGTATTCATAGCCGCTCTAACGACCTGACTGTAAACTGCCTGACCGGTAAGAAACTGACCAACATGCGTGCTTCCGGTACTGACGAAGCCGTTGTTCTGGTTCCGCCTATCCGCATGACTCTGGAACAAGCTCTGGAGTTCATCGATGATGACGAACTGGTAGAAGTGACTCCGACCTCTATCCGTATTCGTAAACGTCACCTGACGGAAAACGATCGTCGTCGCGCCAACCGCGCACCGAAAGACGATTAATTTCGTTTTTTAGTTATAAAAAACCTGCCATCGCTGGCAGGTTTTTTTTTACCTGTCGTGAGCGCACACCAATGCGAGTATCTCCCTTATAAGTCTGTGATTACGTCAATAGAGAGCTTTGTCACAATTATCTGCAAAGTCATACACCGTTAATTGCTTTCTTTTTTGGCGTAAGCGTAAGATGCTTCATCTGGTTTAAACCAAAAGGATTAAACAATGGCGGAGAATCAATCCACCGTAGAAAATGCAAAAGAGAAACTGGATCGGTGGTTGAAAGATGGCATCACCACGCCGGGTGGAAAACTCCCTTCAGAAAGAGAGCTGGGAGAACTGCTGGGCATTAAACGTATGACGCTGCGCCAGGCGTTGTTGAACCTCGAGGCAGAATCCAAAATCTTCCGTAAGGATCGTAAGGGGTGGTTCGTGACCCAGCCGCGATTTAATTACAGTCCGGAGCTGTCAGCGAGCTTTCAGCGGGCCGCAATTGAGCAAGGACGAGAGCCTTCCTGGGGGTTTACCGAGAAAAACCGTACCAGCGATATTCCCGAGACGCTCGCGCCACTGATTGCAGTGACACCATCAACTGAACTCTATCGCATCACCGGCTGGGGGGCGCTGGAAGGACATAAAGTTTTCTATCACGAAACATATATTAATCCTGAAGTTGCCCCGGGTTTTATTGAACAACTTGAAAACCACTCATTTTCTGCAGTCTGGGAAAAGTGCTACCAAAAAGAGACGGTAGTAAAAAAATTGATTTTCAAACCCGTCAGAATGCCGGGCGATATCAGCAAGTATCTTGGCGGTTCTGCGGGTATGCCAGCGATCTTAATTGAAAAGCATCGCGCCGACCAGCAGGGCAATATTGTCCAGATAGATATTGAATATTGGCGATTTGAGGCCGTAGACCTCATCATTAATCTGTAGGTGTTTTATGGTGACAATAAATAACGCAAGAAAGATTCTACAACGTGTCGACACTCTTCCTCTTTATTTACATGCTTATGCCTTTCATTTAAATATGCGACTGGAAAGAGTGTTGCCTGCTGATTTACTTGATATCGCAAGTGAAAATAATCTACGTGGCGTCAAAATCCATGTTCTGGATGGAGAGCGTTTTTCTCTTGGTAATATGGACGATAAAGAACTCTCTGCCTTTGGGGATAAAGCCCGCCGTCTGAACCTTGATATTCATATTGAAACCAGCGCCTCAGATAAAAAATCTATTGACGAAGCCGTCGCCATCGCGTTGAAAACTGGGGCATCCTCCGTACGTTTTTATCCGCGTTATGAAGGTAATTTGCGCGATGTATTATCGATTATCGCTAACGACATTGCCTATGTACGAGAAACGTATCAGGACAGCGGCCTGACTTTTACGATCGAACAGCATGAAGATTTAAAAAGCCATGAGCTGGTGTCGCTGGTCAAAGAAAGTGAGATGGAATCTCTTTCCTTACTGTTTGATTTTGCGAACATGATCAATGCAAATGAGCATCCCATCGACGCTTTAAAAACGATGGCACCGCATATTACCCAGGTCCATATCAAAGATGCCTTGATCGTTAAAGAAGAGGGTGGCCTGGGTCATAAAGCCTGTATTTCAGGTCAGGGTGATATGCCGTTCAAAGCGTTATTAACGCACCTTATCTGCCTGGGTGATGATGAGCCGCAGGTGACGGCATATGGCCTGGAAGAAGAGGTTGATTACTATGCGCCGGCGTTCCGCTTTGAAGACGAAGATGATAATCCGTGGATCCCTTATCGCCAGATGAGTGAAACACCATTGCCAGAAAATCATTTACTGGATGCGCGGTTACGTAAAGAAAAAGAAGATGCAATTAATCAGATAAATCATGTGCGTAACGTACTACAACAAATCAAACAAGAGGCAAACCATCTTCTGAACCACTAATAAGTTTTAACTCATACGCTGTTAATAAAACCATTCCATATGAATGGTCGGTATCTTATTGCCTTTAAAACAGTGATTTTAAAAATCGCTTAGGGGATGTTATGCTCACGAAAAAGAAATGGGCGTTATTTAGTCTATTAACACTGTGTGGCGGTACAATTTATAAATTACCGTCGCTGAAAGATGCGTTTTATATCCCGATGCAGGAATATTTCCATTTGACCAATGGTCAAATTGGTAATGCTATGTCGGTAAACTCATTTGTCACGACAGTGGGCTTTTTTCTGTCTATTTATTTTGCCGATAAACTACCGCGCAGATACACCATGTCATTCTCACTCATTGCGACAGGATTACTGGGTGTTTATTTGACGACAATGCCGGGGTATTGGGGCATCCTCTTTGTCTGGGCGCTATTTGGCGTTACTTGCGACATGATGAACTGGCCGGTCTTGCTCAAGTCGGTAAGTCGATTGGGCAATAGCGAACAACAAGGTCGGTTGTTTGGCTTCTTCGAAACAGGGCGTGGCATTGTCGATACCGTGGTGGCATTTTCTGCGTTGGCAGTATTTACCTGGTTTGGCAGTGGCTTATTGGGTTTTAAAGCAGGCATCTGGTTCTATTCCCTTATTGTGATTGCCGTAGGCATTATCATTTTCTTTGTTCTGAATGACAAAGAAGAGGCACCGTCCGTTGAGGTGAAAAAAGAAGACGGAGCATCGAAAAACACCAGTATGACCTCGGTGCTGAAAGACAAAACTATCTGGCTTATCGCTTTCAACGTCTTCTTCGTTTACGCGGTTTACTGTGGCCTGACATTCTTCATTCCATTCCTGAAAAACATCTATCTATTGCCTGTTGCGCTGGTGGGGGCTTACGGCATCATTAACCAATACTGTCTGAAAATGATTGGTGGACCGATTGGTGGCATGATTTCAGATAAGATCCTGAAATCGCCGAGTAAATATCTATGCTACACCTTTATCATCAGTACCGCTGCGCTCGTACTGTTGATTATGCTGCCGCACGAAAGTATGCCGGTCTATTTAGGGATGGCATGTACGCTGGGCTTTGGCGCGATAGTCTTTACACAGCGAGCCGTATTTTTTGCACCTATCGGCGAAGCAAAAATTGCTGAAAATAAAACAGGCGCGGCGATGGCGTTGGGTAGCTTTATTGGTTACGCCCCGGCGATGTTCTGCTTCAGTCTGTATGGCTACATTCTGGATTTAAATCCGGGGATTATTGGCTACAAAATCGTGTTTGGCATTATGGCCTGCTTCGCATTCTGTGGTGCGGTGGTTTCCGTAATGCTGGTTAAGCGTATTAGCCAACGTAAGAAAGAGATGCTGGCGGCTGAAGCTTAATTAATGGCCGGATGTGGCTTAATCCGGCCAACGGAAACCGTATCAACCGTAGGCCGGATAAGGCGTTTTCGCCGCATCCGGCAGTTTTACATCAGAAGAAATACTTCGTCCCGATACGAATCTGGTTTTGCTCGCGGTGGTACGGCTCTACGTTGCGATCTAACCAGCGCAATTCAATATAGGGCAACCAGTGCTCATTAATGCGATAACGGAAGGTGTTAGTGATTTCCCAGTGATGCTTCGTACCATTGCTGCTATTGAAATCATTAATGTTATAAAAATAATGCGGTTCAAAGGTATATGAGAACTTATCGGTAATAATAAAGTTCCAGTAGTTGCCAATCTCGTAGCTGTCATTATTATCCAGATCACCGTTCAAATCGGTTGAGCTGTAGTTATTATGGTTAAAACGATTACGTACCGTCAGGTTAAACCATGGAGTAAATTTGTAGTTAACATCCAGATAAACAGCACCACCCGAACCGATACTCTTATCATTAATTAAGCCACCGGGCTGGATGGTTAATTTATCGGTTGGTTTGAATAACGGATACCAACCTTCGATTTCGTTATATCCATGTTTGAGTTCATCTTCTCGCTGAAAGGTGTAGGTATTGGTTAACATAATACCCGCGCCCATATCGAAGTTATAACCCACACGTAGCATAACCTCGCCCTGATCGGAGGCGAGATTATATGCCTCCCTGTTTTCGACGTATGCGCCAGCAAATACCGAGGCAGAGGTCAGAGAGGATAATAGAATTATTGCATTAATCTTTTTCATAATAAGTCCATTTTTAAGCGTAGGGAGGCCGCCACCCACCAGGATGGAAATAGCGGCTATTGACATTTATAACGTTACGGAAGCCGTTTTTTCTTCTGTCTCAATTTCTTTATTTTTGCGTTGGTTAATTTCCTCAATAATCAGTGCAAACCGTTTCTCATTGAGCGTGTAAAAGAACCCCATCGTCAATGCAGCAATCATTGCCAGCGCACAAGGCCAGATAAAAATGAGCTGACGCAAACCCTGTAATGTCGCATCGCTTTGCGCGATGTTGGGAACATAACCGATTTGCGTCAGCATAATGCCTGGCAAGAAGCCAGCAAGTGCGGCTGAAATTTTACGAAAGAAGGTATAACCGGTATAAACAGAACCTTCGGCACGTATACCGGTTTTCCATTCACCGTAATCTACGGTATCTGGCACCAGTGCCCAGTTCAGGCTGTTTACAAAGGCCGTGCCAAAAAAGGCGACACAAGAGAACATGACGAAAGTGAAAGAGTTACTTCCCCAGAAATAATTCAGGATATCACCAACCGCCCATAGCACCATGCCAGCTAAATAAACCTGTTTTTTACCAAAACATTTTACAGTTAATGGCACCAGTAATACGCCGACGAGGATGCATCCCATACTGAAAAATCCCATCCACGACAATAAATTAATATCATTCAGCACATACTGGGTGTAATAGACCTGAATCGCCAGTTTGATATTAAATGCCGCCAGAGTACACAGGTTAGCAATGCACAATACCAGCAAAGGTGGATTATGAAATATCGCGCAAAATGATTTGAGAATACTGGCCTTATGTCCGGTTGGCGTGGTGTCCACATAATGCTCTTTGACGCCTCTGTAGCACAGCATCATAAAAATAAAGCCGCCAATGGAGAACATCAGTGCCGCACAGGCATAACCGACGGTTGAGTCAGAAAAAAGCGACTGCAACGGAATAAACGCCACGGTACAAATCAATAGCCCTATGGTTGCACCACCCTGGCGGTAAGCCGCGAGCTGCGCGCGCTCATTGGGGTTTTTGGTAATGGCCGGGATCATCGCACCATACGAGCAGTTCATCAGACTGTATGAAAGTCCAAACATCATAAACAGTGCGGTGGCAATCGTCGTTTTAACCGGCAAACTAAAGGTGGTGGCGATAAACTGGAGCGTTGCAATTAACGCCGCCGGAACCGCTGCATATAAAATAAAGGGACGAAATTTGCCTTTAGGCCCAATATTTTTCCGCGAGTCGAGTAAAAATCCGGTGAGCATATCGGTAAATGCGGTAAAAAACTTCGCCACCAGAAAGATAATCCCGCCATAGTAAGCAGGCATCCCTAATTCATCGGTATAAAATTTGAGGAGATACAGAGTACCGATGCAGAGCATTAAATTCGAACCGACGTCGCCCATACCATAGGCGATTTTTTCCCGCAGATTCAGTCTTAATGTCAGTGGATTATGGTCAGACATAATCACTCCTTATAACGCCCCGCAGGGCGTTGTTTATTATAATTACGCCGTGCGTTTACGGGCTTCTATCTCTTCAACAATGCGGACGTACATCTTCTCGTTCAGACTGTAGAAGCAACCCATTGCCACGATGGTGACTACTGCCAGTGCGCTTGGGTAGATGAAGATCAGTTGGCGCAACCCTTCGATAGTGTGGTCAGCCTGGGCGACGTTTGGCACATAGCCGATTTGCGTCAGCATCCAGCCTGGGAAGAAACCTGCCAGCGCCTGAGATACTTTGCGAAAGAAGGTGAAACCGGTGTAGACCGTACCTTCCGAACGCACACCGGTGCGCCACTCGCCGTACTCGACGGTGTCGGAAACCAGCGCCCAGTTCAGGCTGTTAACAAACGCTGAGCCGAAGAATGCCAGGCAGGAGAACGCCACGAAGCTGACCGAACCGCCGCCAAAGAAATAGTTGAGCAGATCGCCAAGCACCCAAATCAGCAGGCCGCCGATATAGACCTTCTTCTTACCAAAACGTCTGACTGCGCCGGGCATCAGGAACACGCCGATGAAAATACAGCCCATGCTGAAAAATCCCATATATGACAACAGGATGGGATCGTTGAGCACGTACTGGGTGTAATAGACCTGAATGGCGAGCTTGACGTTAAACGCCCCTAAAGTGCAGAGGTTGGCAATACACAGAATGAACAGTGGGCGGTTACCAGCAATCGCGCGGAAAGACTGCAACAAGCCAGGCTTTTGCGCCGGATTGGTAGGTTGGGTTTCGACATAACGCTCTTTCACGCCCGAGTAGCAGATCCACATAAACAGCAGGCCGAACAGTGAAAACAGCGTGGCGGCGAAGATATAGCCAAGTTGCTGATTACCTTCGATAAGATTCATAACCGGCACGAATCCCACCGTACACAGCAGCAGGCCTAATGTAGCGCCACCCTGACGCCATGCTGCCAGCGATGCACGTTCGTTGGGGTTTTTAGTAATAGCGGGGACCATCGCGCCATACGAGCAGTTCATCATGCTGAAAAACAGTCCGTAAAGCATAAACAGGATGGTGGCCATCACCGTTTTACCGGTGACATCGAACGGCGTACCGATAAAGTTGGCGATCGCCAGCAGGGTGACCGGGAATGACGCATACAGAATAAAAGGACGGAACTTGCCTTTTGGGCCGATCTTGCGTCGGGAATCCAGCATGATGCCTGTTCCCATATCGGTAAACGCAGTAAAGAATTTTGAAATCAAAAAGATAATGCCACCATAGGTGCCAGGCAGCCCCAGAACGTCGGTATAAAACTTCAAAAGATAAAGCGTACCAATATCCAGCAGGATGTTAGAGGCCAGGTCGCCAATACCGTAAGAGAGTTTCTCTTTAAAGGGCAGGCGTAAAGTTGCTGGATCTTCCGTTGTGATGTGACTCATCGTTGTTCTCCCTTTGCCCGTGAGTTTCCCCACGGGCGGACATGATTAGATACTTTTTAACGTGGCGAACAGTGCCGCCCATTCGCTACCGGCGCGATAAAAGACCGGCGGTTTACCGATGGGCGCATTAACGGTAACTTCCCCGCCCCGGAACGCTTCACCCGTCCAGGCATGGACCCAGTTATCCTCCGGCAGATAGAGCGTCCAGTCGCTACGGCCTTCTTCATGCACCGGAGCGACCAGAATGTCGCGGCCTAACAGGTACTGATATTTCAGGGTGTAGGTCTGCGCGTCGTCTTCGTAATGCAGGAACAGCGGGCGCATAACCGGCAGGCCGGACTTCGCATTCAGCGCGACGGCCTCTTTCAGGTAAGGTTTCAGGGTGGTGAAGACGGTGGTCATACGGGCAAAATGGGCGATAGTTTCCGCGTCGCTATCAAACTGCCAGTTGTCGCCAGGACGGTTACCTTCGTGGGTGCGCATCATCGGCGTGAAGGCGCTGAAATCGCACCAGCGCAGCAGCAGCTCTTTGCTGCGCTTCATCTCAAACAGGGTGGTGTAACCGCCAATATCACTGTGATGCAGGCCATGTCCGGTCATTGCCAGAGACAGCGCCGCCGGGACGACTGACGCCAGTCCATCGTCCAGACTCCAGTCAACGTTCTGGTCGCCCGCCCACATCATGGTGGAGTATTTCTGGCTACCGGTAGAACCGGCGCGCATAAAGAAGAGGAGCTCGCCGAGCTTGCCTGTTTCTTCAAGGGCTTCGTAGTTACATTTCGCCCACAGCGCAGGCCAGGCGTTATGCATAATTTCCGCGCTGACGCCGTTATGCAGGTACGTGTCGGTGGGCAGATACTCGCCGAAGTCAGCCATCCAGCCGCCGCAGCCAAGTTCAATCATGTTCTTTTTGATCACTTCCTTGAACCAGGCGTAGGCTTCTGGATTGGTGAGATCGACAACGCCGCCATAGAACTCGCCAAACTCCACCAGATAGTCGCCGCCAGAGGCATCTTTTGCCAGATAGCCGTGTGAAGCCGCCTCGGCGCAGAGGTCCTTATCGCTGGCAACATACGGGTTGATGTAGGCGAGGAACTGCACGCCTTCTTTGTTCCACTGTTTAATACGCGAATCCAGTTGCGGATAGTTTTCGCTGTTCCACTTCCAGTTCCACATCACACGTTTACCAAACGAGGTCATACGGATCCCGGACCAGTCCTGCGCCCAGATGCCGTTGACCTTCACGCCCGCGTTACGCATGGTGTCCAGTTTCTTCTGGCACACTTCAGTCCCGCCCTGAATGCCGAGCGTTACCCCGTCATAAATCCAGTCGGGCAGTTCTGGCTGGCGTCCCAGCAGGGCGGTTAATTTTTCTAACAGGGAGATGTATGTGTCAGCACATTCAAAACGCAGTGTTGCTTTCTCTTCCCACAGCGCCAGTTCATGGTATTCCGGGGCACTAAAGTCGAAGTTCATATAGCAACTGTTATCAACATGGCAGTAATACTTCTGCGTGCTGACAAACGTAGGCTGCGGGAAGAAAGTCCAGTAATAGTCGCCGCCCGCGTTCTCTTTGCAGTCGGCCTGCCAGGTGACATAGGTTTGTTTGTTGCGACCAACGCCTTGTTCACTGGTCCATAGCGGGAACGGTTTGCCGCGCAGATCAAAGTAGGAGAATTGTTCGCCGCAGCCGTAGATATGGTCCTCTGGTTGTGCGGCAAGACGCAGCCAGATGCGGTTGTGGTGATGGTTGTCGTTTTGTAGTTCCAGCAATAAACGGCCCTGATCGTCGGCAGAGATACGCAGCGTGGCGCTAATGTCAGAACCACGGCTGAAATGGATTAACCAACCATCCGGTGACTGGCTGACGATGGCGTCGGTAAGCGCAATTTTCTCCTGCAATTTATCTTTAATGCTGAAATTACCGCGGAACATATCGATATCCGCTATACCTGAGCCAATCGATAAGCAAGGATTATCTTTGCTATGGATTAAAATAAGGCGGTCTTGAAAACGTAGAGTAAAACTGTCGTTATTCTGATGAAATTGAAAATCTAATAGCTGTGGGCGTGGCGTATCCATAAATAATCTCCATAGAGTTGAGGACGAGATTGTTTCCTTCCCGTTATTACAGGCTTATGTAAAATGATTCTCATAAAACTGATATATATAAACTTTACAGAAGCTGAGCTTTTTTTAACTTAATAAATTGAAGATACATAACGTTGCCTTTACGAGTGAAATGTTCTTCAATGATTTTGACTGCTAATCAATACAAGTTATTTTCTCTGTCCGTAAATATTAAAAAACAGGCGGTGCGTTTTTCCTGGTTCCAGTAATAATAAGTCGATACCTGAATTAAAGGCGTTAGGCGGGCAACTCATAGGTTCAACTGCCAGGCCCTGGCGCTGTAATTTTTCTCCGCTATAAACCTGCACCCAGGGTTGATCGGAACAAAGGCTTACCGAAAGAACCTGTTGTGGATGGGTAATGGTCATTTCCCACAGATCATTAGCGGTTTTAAAGGTGTGGTCGATTTTTGTCGCGGCTATTTTTTTCGCCTGCGTGAAATTTAAATCCAGCTCATCAACGTGGTGAAGCGTTGTCGGATTCGCGTGCTCGACGGCATAAACCTGTTCTGCTGGAAGCTGGAATACATAGTCATCAACAGGCGTTAAGTTGCAGGTTAAATAAGGATGAATACCCACACCATAAGGTGCTGCGACAGTGCCGATATTCTGGCTTGCGATCTCAACGGAAAGGCCCGTGCGTGCGTTGAGCGAATAAACAACTTGCGAGGCCAGCATAAACGGATAGCCGTAACTGGGCGGCAAAAAGGCCGTTAATGTGACGCTGGTGGTGGTTTGTTCGCTTATTTGCCAGTCACGCCAGGCAAGCAGCCCGTGAATAGCGGCTTTTGAACCATGTTCATTAATGGGTAACTGATATTCCTGCCCCTGATAGCGATAACAGCCGTTGGCAATCCGGTTAGGCCAGGGAATAAGGACTTTGCCCAGGTGTGCCAGCGGCATCTCTTCGGGTTTATGCGGAATAACTAAATGGCAGCCCTGAAAAGTTAATTCAGCCAGACCTGCGCCAACCGTCACGATA
Organism: Escherichia sp. WS568; assembly: GCF_046486085.1. NCBI lineage: Bacteria > Pseudomonadati > Pseudomonadota > Gammaproteobacteria > Enterobacterales > Enterobacteriaceae > Escherichia > Escherichia sp. WS568. The sequence goes on along the minus strand of NZ_JBJQMC010000013.1, from coordinate 112,439 downwards.
GTTGCGTGATAATCCCCAGCGGTGAGTGAAACGGTCTGTCCACTGCAATGCATATTGGTGGTTTGCATACGAGGTACCTTAATTAAAAAACGGTATACAGCCTCCCATGAGGCTGATGTCAAACCAAAAAACTGCGCCGGGCGGTCCCCTCTCCCCTTTGGGGAGAGGGTTAGGGTTTTCAGTCAGTTATTTGGCATTCACGTCCAGCAGCCCCGCCGCAACTGCCGGAGCCAGACCAGGGGCTAACGGGATACGCGGGATCACCAGGCAATGCAGCAGGTGATAAATATCCTGTTTGCCGTCCCAGACTTTGGTGGTGACCTTATTGTCCGCATCCAGCTCCTGCCACCAGGAACCATTTTCATAGCCCATCAGGTACTTAATGCAGTACTCCCACCATGTCTGATACCAGGTTTCGTACTGGCGATCGCCGGTGACGGTGTAGAGCGCGTAAGCCGTACCCATCGCCTCGACGATAGGCCAACGCACACGTTCGCGAACGACCGGTTTTCCTTCCCAGTCAACGGTATAAACAATCCCGTCCGCACCATCGGGCGCCCAGGCATCGCGCACGGTGGCGTTGAACAGACCTTTGGCATCTTCTAACAGCCAGGCTGGCGGCTGTTCGCCGCGGGCTTCCAGGGCGGCATGGATGTGCAGCATTAAACGACCCCACTCGATCCAGTGGCCCGGCGTGCCTCCGAATGCGCGGAAGCGGTGCGCCGGGTTATCTTTGTTGTAATCCGGCAGCGGATTCCACTGGGTATCGAAGTGCTCGTTAACGCGATAATGATTATTTCTGGCGACGTCGTGGATAATGACGGAAGCTACGCGAATCGCACGATCCAGCCATTTTTTGTCATGCGTTACGTCATAAACAATCAAGAAGGCTTCTACCGCATGCATGTTGGCGTTGCCGCCGCGGTACTCTTCGGTTTTACTGAAGGCTTCGTCCCAGGATTCCAGGCACATCTGCTCTTCTTCGCTCCAGAAGTATTTCTCGATAATTTCAATGGTGTAATCGAGCAGCTTGCGCGCTTCCGGGTGACCCGTTGTGACGGCACTGGCGGCACCCAGCAGGGCAAAGAAATGTTGATAGCCCTGTTTGGAGGCATCCACCACGCCCTCGTCATTCACACAGGCATACCAGCCGCCATATTTTTTATCGCGCAGTGCGCCGTTCATGGCTTTGATACCGTGATCAACCAACGAGTAAGCGCCTGGTCGACCCATCGCCGCAGCAACGGAATAAACGTGTAACATACGGGCGGTGATCCACAGATGGGTGCCCATCTCTTCTTTGATTTGCCCTTTATTGCCTAACCAGCCAAAACCAGTCGGCACCACGGAATTTTTACCAAAATCAAAGATGCGATCGGTTTCCTGTTCCAGCCAACGGTTGTGACTTAAGGTGTTAAACCATTTCATTTTTGTATCCCCATCTTAACGGCGTTTAGCCATCATTTCGTCGACGATATCGCCAAGTTGTTGTAATTTCGGTGCGCAAACGTCACGCAGCATCAACTCGTTGTCTGGTAAACCGACGACCGATGCCCAGACTGCACGGCCTGCAAGGAATCCCGATGCGCCCGCCGTCATTGCCACGCGTACGGCACGCGGGAACAGTTTTTCGTCGACACCGGAAGAGAGGATCACCCACGGCATATTGATATGGTCATTCAAACGTTGTGAAGCACTGAGAAGCTCTTGTTGCGGACCTTTGCCGTAAAGCGGCATTTCAACTTTGTAGAGGTCTGCACCGCTATCACCCAGCTCTTTGGCTGCATCGATGATTGCTTGTTCGCGATCGAATTTATCGCCACGACGCGGCGGACGAACGACTGGCTCAATGATGCTCACCAGACCGTGTGAGTGGCACAGTTCATTGAACTCTTTCACCATATCCAGGCGTTGCTGCGCATCTTCATCACTACGCCACAGCACCAGCAGTTTTAAGGCTTTGCCACCGTCTTGTTTGATTTGTTGCGGGTTGATTTTGCGGTCAATGACTACGCTATCCACCGGAATACCGTTGCCTGGAATAAATTCATCGGCAGCGACGATCATGGCGCAGCTTTTGGCAATTGCGTTTTGCTCAACCACCTGGCGGTAGCAGAATTGTTGATCTACCAGAATCGCCGATGCATAAGGTGAAAGAGTCTTCGCGGCGTTAACTTTGAAATCAGTTAAAACGCTATCGGCTACTGGAGCGGGTGCGCCAGCCGCGGCAAACATCATGCGCATGGCTTCGCGCTGATCGACCGCCAGCATGGCAAAACCGCCCGATGCACGCGTAATGTCGTTGATGGTGTACTTATTCATTCATTTATTCCTTTATCCAGTCGTTACATTTTTACTTTGGCAGTCATCCCGGCACTGACACGGACCTGCTCCAGAATGGCGGACCAGTCCTGGCGACCGCGACCCGCTGCGCGCGCCTGGCTATAAACCTCCCGTGAGGCGGCCCCCAGTGGCATCGGCACATGCAACTGGTTGGCGACATCAAGGGCGATGCCAAGATCCTTATGGGCAAGATCGATCATGAAGGCGGGAGAAAGATCCCCGCTGAGGACTTTGTTCGGCCAGGAAGTGGTGAAGTGGCCTTTACCGGCGGCAGTACCGCTCATTACCTTGACGGCAACATCGAAGGGAAGATTGAGGGCTTCGCACAAAACGGCGGCTTCTGCCGACAACGCATTGAGCGCGATGCTCATGTAGTTGTTGATAAGCTTAACGCGGATCCCCATGCCCGGACCGCCCGCGTTGATCAACTCGCTGCCCATCGCCATCAGGATCGGTGTGGCGCGTTCAACTTGTTCAGCGGTGCCGCCAGCCAGCAGTAACAGAGTACCGGTAATGGCATTTGCAGAAGTACGGCCTACCGGAACATCCATCATGCTGAAGCCTCTGGCCTGCATATCGGCAATCAATTTATCGGTTTGCAGCGGATGGATGGTCGACATATCGATGACCAGCGCATCGGTAGATAAGCTTTCGCAAACGCCGTTTTCACCGAACAACACGCTGCGCACCAGATCGCCATTCGGCAACATGGTAATGATAAATTCGGCATCTTTAGCGGCCTGCGCCGGGTTGGCGGCGGGAGTCGCACCTTTGTCTACCAGATGCCGCACAGCTTCGGCGTTCACATCAAAGACGCGAAGTTGATGCCCTTGCTGCAATAAATTGCTCGCCATTGGCGAACCCATTTGTCCTAAACCGATAAACGCGATTGCTGCCATAACCCTCTCCTGAATACAGTGATGTCACTTTTTGTCATTTATGACATGCTTTGCTTGTCTGTTTTTGATCGTATTTGTAATTTATCGTCAAAAAATTGACAGCCGTCACTTTTTAAACAATTGGTGAAATTAAAATGAACGCATCCCAAAATGCTTAAGGAATGACCATGATTCGTGTTGCTTGTGTAGGTATTACCGTGATGGATCGTATTTATTACGTGGAAGGATTACCGACGGAGAGCGGTAAATACGTGGCGAGAAATTATACGGAAGTTGGTGGCGGGCCAGCGGCGACGGCAGCGGTTGCGGCGGCAAGGCTGGGGGCGCAGGTCGATTTTATTGGTCGCGTCGGTGATGACGACACGGGTAACAGCCTGCTGGCAGAGCTGGAATCCTGGGGCGTTAACACCCGTTACACCAAACGGTATAACCAGGCGAAATCTTCGCAATCCGCCATCATGGTGGATGCCAAAGGTGAGCGAATCATCATTAACTATCCCAGCCCAGACCTACTGCCAGATGCAGAGTGGTTGGAGGAAATTGATTTCTCTCAGTGGGACGTGGTGCTGGCAGATGTACGCTGGCACGACGGCGCGAAAAAAGCCTTCACTCTGGCGCGGCAGGCGGGCGTAATGACCGTGCTGGACGGTGATATTACGCCGCAGGATATCAGCGAACTGGTGGCGTTAAGCGATCATGCAGCTTTTTCAGAACCGGGTCTGGCGCGCTTAACGGGCGTGAAAGAGATGGCGAGTGCCCTAAAACAGGCACAAACGCTCACAAATGGTCATGTCTATGTGACCCAGGGCAGCGCAGGCTGCGACTGGCTGGAAAATGGCGGGCGTCAACATCAACCGGCCTTCAAAGTTGATGTGGTAGATACCACAGGAGCGGGTGATGTTTTTCACGGCGCTTTGGCGGTGGCGCTGGCCACAGGTGGGGATTTAGCGGAGTCAGTCCGCTTCGCCAGCGGTGTAGCGGCGTTAAAATGCACACGTCCCGGTGGACGAGCTGGGATCCCTGACTGTGATCAAACCCGATCTTTTTTGTCACTTTTTGTATAAAATGCCAGGGTGATGGTTTTTCGAGGAATTTTCATGAGCCTTACCGAACTAACCGGTAACCCGCGGCACGACCAACTCCTCATGCTGATCGCCGAGCGTGGGTATATGAATATTGATGAGCTGGCAAATCTGCTGGATGTCTCCACGCAGACGGTCCGCCGGGATATTCGTAAATTAAGCGAGCAAGGACTGATTACGCGCCATCACGGTGGCGCGGGTCGGGCTTCCAGCGTCGTTAATACGGCGTTCGAGCAGCGTGAGGTTTCGCAAACTGAAGAGAAAAAAGCGATTGCCGAAGCGGTGGCAGACTATATTCCTGATGGATCGACAATATTTATCACCATTGGTACGACCGTTGAGCATGTTGCCCGGGCGTTACTTAACCATAACCATTTGCGGATAATCACCAACAGCCTGCGTGTGGCGCATATTCTTTACCACAACCCGCGCTTTGAAGTGATGGTGCCTGGCGGAACGCTGCGTTCCCATAACAGTGGGATCATTGGCCCTTCAGCGGCGTCCTTTGTGGCCGATTTTCGCGCCGATTATCTGGTAACAAGTGTAGGCGCAATTGAGAGCGATGGCGCGTTGATGGAGTTTGATGTTAACGAAGCTAACGTGGTGAAAACGATGATGGCGCACGCGAGAAATATTCTGCTGGTCGCCGATCACACTAAGTATCATGCTTCGGCGGCGGTTGAAATTGGTAATGTGGCACAGGTCACTGCGCTCTTTACCGACGAGCTGCCGCCCGCTGCGCTAAAATCACGCTTACAAGACAGCCAAATTGAAATCATCCTTCCCCAGGAAGACGCGTAGAATTTTGTGACCGTTGACCTGGCTTCATACCTGACCACATAGCCAAACCCATCCTTTCCCGCTACAGTTAATTTCTTGTGGCGCGAAAGGAGGCAAAAATGCTCTATATCTTTGATTTAGGTAATGTGATTGTCGATATCGACTTTAACCGTGTGCTGGGAGCCTGGAGCGATTTAACGCGTGTTCCACTGGCTACGCTTAAGAAGAGTTTCCACATGGGCGAGGCGTTTCATCAGCATGAGCGTGGGGAAATTAGCGACGAAGCGTTCGCAGAGGCGCTGTGTCATGAGATGGCTCTACCGCTAAGCTACGAGCAGTTCTCTCACGGCTGGCAGGCGGTGTTTGTCGCGCTGCGCCCGGAAGTGATCGCCATCATGCATAAACTGCGTGAGCAGGGGCATCGCGTGGTGGTGCTTTCCAATACTAACCGCCTGCATACTACCTTCTGGCCGGAGGAATACCCGGAAATCCGTGATGCTGCTGACCATATCTATCTGTCGCAAGATCTGGGGATGCGCAAACCTGAAGCACGAATTTATCAGCATGTTTTGCAGGCAGAAGGTTTTTCACCCAGCGATACGGTCTTTTTCGACGATAACGCCGATAATATAGAAGGAGCGAATCAGCTAGGCATTACCAGTATTCTGGTGAAAGATAAAACCACCATCCCGGACTATTTCGCGAAGGTGTTATGCTAAAAACCATTCAGGACAAAGCCAGGCACCGTACCCGTCCACTATGGGCCTGGCTAAAACTACTCTGGCAACGCATTGATGAGGACAACATGACAACCCTGGCAGGTAACCTTGCCTATGTGTCGTTGCTCTCATTAGTGCCGCTGGTTGCCGTTGTTTTTGCGCTTTTCGCCGCTTTTCCCATGTTTTCCGACGTCAGCATTCAGTTGCGTCACTTTATTTTTGCCAACTTTCTGCCTGCTACTGGCGATGTTATTCAGCGGTATATCGAACAATTTGTTGCCAATTCCAACAAGATGACCGCCGTTGGGGCGTGCGGGCTGATCGTCACGGCGTTATTGTTGATGTACTCCATCGATAGCGCGTTGAATACCATCTGGCGCAGTAAACGAGCGCGACCAAAAATTTACTCGTTTGCCGTGTACTGGATGATTTTAACGCTGGGGCCGCTGCTGGCAGGGGCCAGTCTGGCGATCAGTTCCTATTTGCTCTCCCTGCGCTGGGCGAGCGATCTCAATACTGTCATCGACAACGTGCTGCGTATTTTTCCGCTGCTGTTGTCGTGGATCTCCTTCTGGTTGCTGTACAGCATTGTTCCTACCATCCGCGTACCTAATCGCGACGCGATTGTCGGCGCGTTTGTCGCCGCACTCCTGTTCGAAGCAGGAAAGAAAGGTTTCGCGCTTTATATCACCATGTTCCCCTCATATCAGCTCATTTACGGTGTGCTGGCGGTGATCCCCATTCTCTTTGTCTGGGTCTACTGGACATGGTGTATCGTCTTGCTTGGTGCGGAAATTACTGTCACTCTCGGGGAATACCGCAAACTAAAACAAGCAGCTGAACAAGAAGAAGACGACGAACCATGATTGCATTAATTCAACGCGTAACCCGTGCCAGCGTCACCGTGGAGGGAGAAGTGACGGGCGAAATTGGCGCGGGACTTTTGGTGTTATTGGGTGTCGAAAAGGATGACGACGAACAGAAAGCAAACCGTCTGTGCGAGCGTGTGCTCGGCTATCGCATCTTTAGCGATGCCGAAGGCAAGATGAACCTCAACGTGCAACAGGCGGGCGGCAGTGTGCTGGTGGTTTCCCAGTTTACCCTCGCCGCAGATACCGAACGGGGGATGCGTCCAAGTTTCTCCAAAGGTGCATCACCGGATCGCGCAGAGGCGTTATATGACTATTTCGTCGAACGCTGCCGTCAGCAAGAGATGAACACGCAAACAGGACGCTTCGCTGCGGATATGCAGGTATCGCTGGTCAATGATGGCCCCGTGACATTCTGGTTGCAGGTATGAGCCAGCTTCCAGGGTTGTCACGGGAAACAAGAGAGAGTATCGCTATGTATCACCTTCGGGTTCCACAAACAGAAGAAGAATTAGAGCGTTACTATCAGTTTCGCTGGGAAATGTTGCGTAAGCCCCTGCATCAACCGAAAGGTTCGGAACGCGACGCGTGGGATGCGATGGCGCATCACCAGATGGTCGTCGACGAGCAGGGTAATCTGGTGGCGGTAGGCCGACTGTATATTAATGCCGACAATGAAGCGTCCATTCGCTTTATGGCCGTTCATCCCGACGTGCAGGACAAAGGGTTAGGAACGCTGATGGCGATGACCCTTGAGTCGGTGGCGCGTCAGGAAGGCGTTAAGCGCGTGACCTGTAGTGCCCGTGAAGACGCGGTGGAGTTTTTTGCCAAACTGGGGTTTGTCAATCAAGGGGAGATCACTACCCCAACCACCACGCCGATTCGCCATTTTTTGATGATTAAACCCGTTGCCACTCTGGATGATATTTTGCATCGCGGCGACTGGTGCGCGCAGCTGCAACAGGCGTGGTACGAACATATCCCGCTAAGCGAAAAAATGGGCGTGCGCATTCAGCAATATACCGGGCAAAAATTTATCACCACCATGCCGGAAACCGGTAATCAGAATCCGCACCATACGCTGTTTGCCGGGAGTTTATTCTCACTGGCAACGCTCACCGGTTGGGGACTTATCTGGCTGATGCTGCGTGAACGCCATCTGGGCGGAACGATTATTCTGGCGGATGCGCATATTCGCTACAGCAAGCCGATTAGCGGTAAACCTCATGCGGTAGCCGACCTCGGTGCCTTAAGCGGCGATCTCGACCGTCTGGCGCGCGGGCGCAAAGCGCGGGTACAAATGCAGGTCGAAATCTTTGGCGACGAGACGCCGGGTGCAGTGTTTGAAGGCACGTATATCGTTCTGCCCGCGAAGCCATTTGGCCCCTATGAAGAGGGCGGGAACGAAGAAGAGTAGCTGATGGAGAGGGGCGGTGCTGCCTCTCTCATTCTTTCAGGTCATTTACATCAGTCTCTGACTATTCCGGTTATATTGAATAAGAACTCTATAAATTTTTATTCTTCGTTGGCACCATACGTGTCTTGCTACATCACTGTTCAGGAGCATTTAAATATTATTTGTAGAGCTGAGTGGCAATTATCGCTGATAATGCTTAATTCATCATCTTAGTTCAGGTTTGAGCGATTTTTGATAGTCAAAACCCCCTCTGGTGCAATACTTTTCTCATAAATATTTTTAAAATCTATAGCTAACAAACATTATGCAAAGATAATGGACTGGCGTCATTGTCAGTATCATTCATTTACTGCTTCTGGATGTTGTAAATAATTATGTGGCATGTTTGCTCTTAAACCGTGGGAAGGAGGCTGTAATGGTTGCCAATATTAATCTCATTAAACAAGAAAGTTATTCTGTTGTTAATTTAGAAAAACAACTAATGAGTAATGAATCACCGAAGCAAACGCTATTAAATGATTTTTCACATCGCCTTAAAATGGAAGGTGAGGAGCAACTGTGCGATTGTGTTAACGAACTTAAACTCGGGTTGTCGAGTAATAATAAATATGACCTGTTTAAAAATAAAGAAACCTCACTGTGGAAACGCAAAGTACCAGAAAGTGCAGCGCTGGCAATGACGGGAACAGTATATAAATTATTTGGTAGTCGCTTACTCAACGTCCGCAATCAGTTAGATAAAAATCTCCTCGAAATGGCTATGCAAATGGTTTATGGCAAAGATATGGTGACAAAGTCCGGGGATATATTGATTGATATACAATTAAACAAGGATGGCAGCCTCCAGAGTAAGCACTACACATTTGATGTAGGTGAAGTTATAAACAGTTATAATATTGACCTCTTTGTGAATGCTTCGAGTATTAATCAAACTTACTTACATGATAAAAATCCTGGTGACGTTATTAGCCTGTATGGCACTTTAGATAACATTCCTCTTGTAGTTAAGGAATGCACGGGTAAAAATCATCAAATTAACGTTAAAGCCAAATTGCCTCAAGAACGAAGTGAAAAAGTTGAGGATATGTGTGAAAGAATGAGAGGTGGCATCTCTATGTTTAATCACACTACAAAAACAGCTGGTAATATAGAGCATAATTTGCAGCTAAGTTTTCTCGTGGATTCACGACCGTCGATCACAAATAAATACTCAGCCAAAGATGTAGGGGAAGATATACTTGCATTGCCCGTCAACGTATATCATGCAGATTTTAAAATTAAAATCAATAATGCAGTAGAGAAGGCTTCGTCAATTGTGTTATGTGCTGTGCAAAAAAATCTCCATGCAGCAAGAAAGGTTCTTAGCGGGATAATAGGAAATGTGCCAAAAAATAATAAACCAAAAACAATCATTTTTGATTTACGTTTTCTTAGTGCAATTAAGCAGAAAGTTTTTTTGGGCAGTGAAAAACCGTTGTTTGTAAAGCATACCGCAATGATGAGGGAGGCATGTGAGGAATTACCGCAGTCAGTGGAATATGTTCCTTTAGCCTGTGAAGCGCATAGCCATCGCAGCGTCGCCCTTGCCAAAACCGTGGCTGCGCCCATCATGGCGACAGGTGTGGGCTCGGCTTTAATGTATGCAACATCATCAGGACCGTATTATGCACAAAGTCTTTCTGGTTCGCCGGATATCGAGATGATAAAAAATCGCATGGCTCAATTGTTTACCCAGTTGGATGCTTCTGTGCGCAACAAATATCGCCCGGCTTTTGATAAATGGAATGAGCTGGTAGATAAATTAAATCACGAAAGAAATACAGTTCCGTTTGCGTGTTTGACCACCATTTTAGCGACGGCGATAAATGAAACTCCTGAGGGGGATACGAATGTTGCCGTTGTGATGGGGTGTAAATCTGCGAAAGATCGCACGATATCCATTGTCCTTGGCAACTCGATGTTGCAAACACTCTTTGAAAAACGCCTCGCTGATGATGGAGAAATAGAAAATCTTGTTGATCAACAGGGATATTTTAACTGCGATTCATTAACAGCCGAAGAATTAATGATATTAAAAGACCTTTTTGATATTCGAGTTCTTCATGTCTCTAACAAATTCAATGTTGGGTTGCAAGGTAATATCAACACTGATGTTTTACAAGATTCGTTTTTTAAAAATGTCGATTTCATTCATGAATCTAGCTCGTATACCGTAGGGATGGGAGTCTGACGGGTAAAACTCATTAGGATTATCAGAATTCGGACAATGCATTGCAAAAATGACATTCAAAGAGAGATGTGTGCAGGCGCTTAGCCGCGAGGGGCATGGCGATGCCATACAGAAAGCACCAGCATTCAGAACTCCTGTGAAAGCGGCATAGTGGCCGCCTGTGCAGGAGTTTTGCTATGACCCGTATCGTGCTGACCGTTGCCACCCTATGATGCGATTAAAAAAACTCATCGTCGCGCCGATGATTGACGTCAATGCTATCGGATGATACCGGGGGTGTTCCGGAAGGAATTCCTTGTTTCCCAAACTGTTACCAACAAAATTATAACGACGAGCAAGTAAAGACCGGTTGGTGGCAGCATTGAACGGTCTGTGATGGATGTTAAATTTCACCTTAAATCCTGGTGCTGTTAGGATGCTGACGTTTTTCGGGTACACCATTCAGATTATGCAAATGAAGACCCAATCAAAAAATAAATATCCCTGAATATAATATATTTATAGCACCCATATCTCATCCTGGGCGATAACTAAACCATTTTTGATTAACAAATGAAACAACTGCAACGTTCTTATTATTTCTGGAAAACGTCTCGCAAAAACAAAACAGCATGCAAAAATCCGCTTTTTTTAAATGATTTTTCGGCGTAATTTTCGCACATACATTAATGAGTAATATATGTAAGGTATTGGTAATGGCGATGAATACGGTTTTTCTTCATTTATCAGAAGAGGCAATTAAACGGCTGAACAAGCTTAGGGGCTGGCGTAAGGTTTCACGATCTGCAATTTTACGCGAAGCGGTAGAGCAATATCTGGAACGTCAGCAATTCCCGGTGCGTAAAGCAAAGGGAGGCAGGCAAAGGGGTGAGACAGTAGTTGTTGATGATCAGTGTAAGGAGCATAAGGAATGAAAAAAAATATATTATTCTTGAATATAAAAACCAGATGCCCTTATTCTGATATTAATACAAGGTTGTTTTACTTGAACTTATAATAACTGCAACTGTTACATCGTATCTGGAAAACGCCTCGCAAAAATAAAAAATGATGCGTAAATGCGCTTTCTTTAAAGATTCGGCAAGGGTACTTTTCTCTCCATAGATTCAAAAATGATATTGGCGAGATATTTATGAACTCTCTGGCAGGTATAGATATGGGCAGAATTTTACTCAATTTATCGAATGAGTTGTTTAAGCAACTTGATGATCTCGAGGTGCAGCGTAATCTTCCTCGTGCGGAGCTATTACGGGAAGCGGTAGATCAATACCTGGTAAATCAATCGCAAACAGCAAGAGCCAGTGCTTTTGGCATCTGGCAAGGGAGTGAGGAAGATGGTGTCGAATACCAGCGTAAGCTGCGCGAGGAATGGTAATGGCAAAAATGATACCAATCAGATTGCTGACAACGAGCGCGTTGTTCATGCTGGATGCGGCGTGAACGCCTTATCCGGCCTACAAAGTCATGCAAATTCAATATATTGAAGTTTATTGGTAGGCCTGATAAGCGCAGCGCATCAGGCAATCATACGCTTGTCATCAGTGACATACCCATAACCTTATCGATGTGTTGGAGGGAAGAACGAGGCAAACAGACAATTGCGGCATGATCTTGAATGGGTAACGCGGAATACGAGAGATAGTGTCGTCACACCCTATGAGCTGTAATCCGGGCGACCTGCGCCACCCGGAAAACGTCAGAGATTACTCCCCTTCACCCGGAAACAAGAACGGGTTAATAGAACTACGGGCGTAGCCTTCTTGCTCCATTCGCGCGTCCAGTACCAGAGAGGCGAGGTCATCTGCTACGGCTTCGATTTTTGGATCTTTTTCCTGATAGAGAATTTTCAGGTAAGTGCCGCAGTCATCGCAGCTTTCGGCTTTAATCGCGGCCTGTTCGTCATCCAGCGACCAGTAATGCAGTTTGCCGCTCTGCTCGCAGTTGCTGCATTTTACGCGCACTACGTGCCATTCGGTTTCACACAGGTTGCAGTGCAGGTAACGCAGCCCCTGAGTGGTGCCAATTTGCACCATGCTGGACACCGGCATAGAGCCACATACCGGGCAATATTGACGTTGTTCGCCGTATTCAGCGCGGGCTTTGCCGGGGATCAGATTAGCCATCTGCGCCCAGTAGAGCGACAGCGCAGCCCAGATAAACGGCGCTTTATCGCTGCTGACGGACGAGAAATCAGAGGCAAACAGTGCGCTGGCCATATCTTCCAGCTCCTGAGTCGATGCCTTCTCCAGATTCTCAATCACTGCCAGCGCCGGGCCGCTCATTTCAGGTTTCAGCTCAGCAATCAGCGCCATCAGCAGCTTTTGCCAGTGCTTATCACGCGGCAGAACGTGAATATCCAGCGGGGGCTTGCCTTGTGCGCTGGCTTCTTTAATGCGCGTGGTCAGATCCATCTCCAGCGGATGGTCGTACAGCACCACTTCCTGGGCGTGGGCGATAAGCGCAGCAAAGCGCAGGTAATCACCCAGCGGATTATTTTCTGCCAGCTCGCGCAGACGCTCGGCGCGGCGGTTGTATAAATTCTTGAGCCGAGGGAACAATAACGGCGGAATCATATCCGCCGTACGTTTCTCGCTCGAACCCAGCTCATCTTGCGGGATTATGCGAATACTCATTCAGCTTTCTTTTCCGTTGTCTTGCGGACCTCACGGTACCAGCGCGGGTGATGTTTCTTCGCCCAGGCGCTGGTAACCCATCCTTCCACCATGGCGGTAATCGTGCCTTTCACCCAAAGGGCGGCGTAGATATGCACCATGATAACCACAATTAACGCCACTGCGGCAAATGAATGCAGCATTAACGCGAATCGGATCACCGGGATTGAGAAAGCAGGCGCAAAATAAGGACGCCAGATAATCACGCCGCTCACCAGCAGCAGAACCAGGAAAATAATCGCCGCCCAGAAAACGCATTTCTGACCGAAGTTATAACGCCCGGTGTCGCCTACTTCCTCGTTGACGACGATCTTACGAATATTCTTCGCCCAAAAGATATCATCCCGATTGATTAGGTTGTGATGCCAGTAACGGAAAAACATGATGATGAACGAGGCAAACATAACCACGCCGACAAACGGGTGCAGAATGCGCGCCAGCTGCGATGTGCCCATGATTTGCATCAACCAGTTGAAGGACGGGAACAAAAAGCCCAGCCCGCTCACCGCCGCCAGGATGAAGCAGAAGGCGGTGATCCAGTGGTTGATACGTTCCGGCGCGGTGTAGCGCACGATGGTGTCACGTCGTTTCATTTGCGCTCCTCGTCTTTCTCTTCGTGCAGATTATTCTCTTCCTCATCCGCACGGTTCGGACCGACACCCACGTAGTGGAAGATACTGGCTGCGAAGGTAGCCGCAAAGCCAACAGCTGCGAGCGGTTTCCAGATGCCTTTCCAGAATTTCACGGTTTCGCTGATTTCCGGGTTCTCCGGCAAGCCATGATACAGATTTGGCTTGTCAGCATGGTGCAGCACGTACATAACGTGTGTACCACCGACGCCTGCCGGATCGTACAGACCCGCATTGTCGTAACCACGGGTTTTCAGCTCCGCCACGCGCTCGCTCGCCAGCGTTTTCATCGACTCTTTCGTACCGAAGTGAATCGCGCCCGTTGGGCAGGTCTTCACGCAGGCCGGTTCTTGCCCAACCACCACGCGGTCAACGCACAACGTACATTTGTAGACGCGGTTATCTTCCGGGTTGAGGCGCGGAATGTCGAACGGACAGCCCGCAATGCAATAACCGCAGCCGATGCACTGCTCGGACTGGAAGTCGACGATACCGTTGGCATACTGAATAATTGCCCCTTCCGCCGGGCACGCTTTCAGGCAGCCTGGATCGGAACAGTGCATACAGCCGTCTTTGCGGATCAGCCATTCCAGTTTGTCGTTCTGCTCCACTTCCGAGAATCGCATCACCGTCCACGATTTGGCACTTAAATCATTGGGGTTGTCGTACACCCCAATGTTATTGCCGACGGTATCGCGAATGTCGTTCCACTCTGAACACGCCACCTGACAGGCTTTACAGCCGATACAGGTGGTGACGTCGATGAGTTTCGCCACTTCTTCCTGGAAGTCCCGCGCCTGAGGCGCGGGGGTCAGACCGTTAGTCGCGGAACGACGAATGATATCTTGCGATTGATAAGCCATATGTCGTCTCCGTTACACCTTTTCCACATTCACAAGGAAGGACTTAAACTCCGGCGTCTGCGTGTTCGCATCACCGACGAATGGCGTCAACGTATTGGCAATAAAGCCTTTTTTCGCAACACCTTCATAGCCCCAGTGAATCGGAATACCGATGGTATCGATATCTTTGCCGTTTGCTTTCAGCGTGCGAATACGTTTGGTCACTACCGCTTTGGCTTTGATATAGCCACGGTTGGAGGAGACTTTCACAGTATCGCCCTGGGCAATGCCAAGTTTATTCGCCAGCGACTCCCCGATTTCCACAAACTGCTCTGGTTGCAAAATCGCGTTCAACAGCGCGTGTTTGGTCCAGTAGTGGAAGTGCTCGGTCAGACGATAGGTGGTTCCGACATACGGGAACTTATCGGCTTTACCCAATGCTTCGGCGTCGTCTTTAAAGATTCGCGCAGCCGGGTTCGAGATAACGTTTGGATGCAGCGGGTTAGTTCCCAGCGGCGTTTCAAACGGCTCGTAGTGTTCCGGGAACGGACCTTCCGCCATCTTATCGAGGGCAAACAGACGCCCCATGCCTTCCTGCTGCATGATAAACGGCCCGACGCCACTGCCCGGAGGCGCTGCGCTGTAATCCGGAATATCCCAGCCGGTCCACTTAGTGCCGTCCCATTTCAGCAACTGACGCTTCGGATCCCATGGGTTACCCTGCGGATCTGCGGAGGCGCGGTTATACAGAATGCGGCGGTTAAGCGGCCATGCCCATGCCCAGCCCAGCGTGTTACCGAGGCCAGACGGATCGGCGTTATCACGACGCGCCATCTGGTTGCCTTCCGGCGTCCAGCTACCGGCGAAAATCCAGCAGCCACAGGAGGTTGTACCGTCATCGCGCAGTTGGGCGAACGAGCTAAGTTGTTGGCCTTTCTTGACGATAACCGCACCGGTTGCCGGATCGGTAATATCGGCCAGCGCCTTACCGTTACTCTCCATCGCCACTTCTTCTGAAGATGGCTCATGCGGAATGGCGTAGTTCCAGGTCATGTTCAGCACCTGGTCCGGGTTCGCGCCACCCTGTTCGGCATACATCTTGCGCAAGCGCAGGAAGATACCGGAGAGGATCTCGCCGTCAGTCAGCGCAATCCCCGGGGCGTCCGCACCTTTCCAGTGCCACTGCAACCAGCGGCCAGAGTTGACGATTGAACCGTTCTCTTCCGCGAAGCAGGTCGATGGCAGACGGAACACTTCGGTCTGGATCTTCGACGAGTCAACTTCGTTCAGTTCACCGTGGTTCTGCCAGAAGTTAGAGGTTTCAGTGTTCAGCGGGTCGATGGTCACGAGGAACTTCAGTTTCGACAGACAGCCGATCACTTTGTTTTTGTTCGGGAATGAGGCAACAGGGTTAAAGCCCTGGCAGATATAGCCATTGACCTTGCCCTCTTTCATCATCTCGAAGTATTGCAGGACGTCGTAGCCTTTATCCCACTTCGGCAACCAGTCAAAGCCCCAGTTATTTTCCGCCGTCGCTTTATCACCAAAGAAGGCCTTCATCATGGAGACGAAGAATTTCGGGTAATTGCCCCAGTAGTTAACCTGGCCTTCCAGCAGTGGTTTCGGCGTGTTGGCGGTAAGGTAAGTTTGCAGATCGGTCTGCTTCTCGCTTGGCAACGTCATGTAACCTGGCAGACTCTGCGACAGCAGCCCCAGGTCGGTCAGCCCCTGAATATTGGAGTGACCGCGCAGGGCGTTAACGCCGCCGCCTGCCATCCCCATGTTGCCGAGCAGCAGCTGGATCATCGCCATCGTACGAATGTTTTGCGCACCAATGGAGTGTTGCGTCCAGCCGAGCGCGTAAAGGAACGAGGCAGTTTTATCGTGAGCACTGGTCTCTGCGATGTATTCGCAGACTTTCAGGAACGCGTCTTTCGGCGTACCACAGATGTTTTCAACCACATCTGGCGTATAACGGGAAACGTGCTGTTTCAGCAAGTTCCACACGCAGCGCGGATGTTGCAGCGTGGTATCGCGTTTGGCGAAGCCGTTTTCGTCCAGCTCGTAGGTCCAGCTGGATTTATCGTACTTGCGTTTTTCCGCGTCGTAGCCGGTGAACAGGCCATCTTCAAAGCCGTAATCCTCACGCACGATCAGGCTGGCGTTGGTATAGGCTTCGGTGTATTCGCGGTTGAATTTTTCATTGTTCAGCAGGTACAGCAATACGCCTGACAGGAAAGCAATGTCAGTCCCGGAACGAATAGGGGCATAGTAGTCAGCCACCGCCGCCGTACGTGTAAAGCGAGGATCGATCACAATCAGCTTCGCGCCGTTGTGAATTTTGGCTTCCATCGCCCAGCGGAACCCGACCGGGTGAGCTTCAGCGGCGTTACCGCCCATCACCACGACGAGGTTGGCATTCTTGATGTCGACCCAGTGGTTGGTCATCGCACCGCGACCAAATGTTGGAGCAAGACTTGCTACCGTTGGTCCGTGTCAGACACGCGCCTGGTTGTCGACCGCGAGCATACCCAGCGCGCGGGAGAATTTTTGTGTTAAATAGCCGGTTTCGTTGCTCGACGCGGAAGCACACAGCATCCCGGTGGAGAGCCAGCGGTTAACAGTCACGCCTTCGGCGTTTTGCGCAATGTAGTTCGCATCGCGGTCTTCTTTCATCAGTTTGGCGATGCGATCAAACGCCTCTTCCCAACTGATTTGTTGCCATTTATCAGAACCTGGCGCACGGTATTCCGGAAACTTCAGGCGGCTTTCGGAGTGGATGAAATCCACCAGGCCAGCGCCTTTCGGACAAAGTGCTCCGCGGTTGACCGGGTGATCCGGGTCACCTTCGATATGGAAGATAGATGCTTTGGCGTTTTTTGCTCCGTCACCGAGGCTGTACATCAACAGCCCACAGCCTACGGAACAATAGGTGCAGGTATTACGGGTTTCGCGGGTGCGCAGCAGTTTATACTGCCGGGTTTCCGCGAGTGCTACGCTGGGTGCAAAACCCAGTGCCGCTGCCGTGGTGCCTGCCATACCGCCAGCGCAGATCTTAAAGAACTGCCTTCTGCTGACCTGCATGGATTGCTCCTTGTTTCGACATTGTCACGTCCCATTTACATTCGCTTGCTGCGTGTGCAGGGAGTGGGAGTTATTTTTCTTTGCGGAAGGGGCCGCAAAGGTCCAGAATTGGCTCAATTTCCCTCCATCCAGGAAGGGTTTGTAACAGAATACCATAATGTTGGTGTGTGTGTTCTTATCTGGTTAAGAGAAAGTGAAAAAAACACAGCAAAAAGAAATCGAAAATGTGACAAGTGTCACAGGTGTTCGTCAAATTGAGTTATGGCGGCGTGATGATTTACAACACCCACGGTTAGATGAGGTGGCGGAAGAGGTTCCCGTTGCGCTGGTCTACAACGGCATTTCGCATGTAGTGATGATGGCGTCACCCAAAGACCTTGAGTACTTTGCGCTCGGTTTTTCGCTTTCCGAGGGGATTATCGAAAGTCCGCGCGATATCTTCGGTATGGATGTCGTTCCTTCCTGTAATGGTCTGGAAGTGCAAATTGAGCTTTCCAGCCGCCGCTTTATGGGGTTGAAGGAGCGTCGCCGGGCACTGGCGGGACGTACGGGATGTGGCGTGTGCGGCGTGGAGCAACTTAATGACATCGGAAAACCGGTGCAGCCGCTACCGTTCACCCAGACGTTTGATCTCAACAAACTGGATGATGCATTACGTCATCTCAATGATTTTCAGCCAGTGGGGCAACTGACCGGTTGTACTCACGCCGCCGCCTGGATGTTGCCATCTGGCGAACTGGTCGGCGGGCATGAAGACGTGGGTCGCCATGTGGCGCTGGACAAACTGTTAGGCCGCCGGTCACAAGAAGGGGAAAGCTGGCAGCAAGGTGCGGTGCTGGTTTCCAGCCGTGCCAGTTATGAAATGGTGCAAAAGTCAGCGATGTGCGGCGTAGAGATTTTGTTTGCGGTGTCTGCCGCGACCACGCTTGCTGTAGAAGTGGCTGAGCGCTGTAATCTGACACTGGTAGGTTTTTGTAAACCGGGTCGGGCAACGGTTTATACCCATCCGCAGCGTTTGATTCATAATTAAAGAAATACCGCAATTCTGATTCTGGATTGCGGTTTTATTTTTCTATTAAATAATCCTCAATATATTATTCAGCATTCAAATAATAATTTCACCACAAGAAATTATCTCGTTAACTCCGGGTTATATCGATATACTCCAGTCGCATTAATCCTTTAAGAATTAATCATTATTTATATAAGACATTTTGTTTTAATCATCGCGTCAATAAATAAATGTTTCCGATGAGTGAATGAAATAACAAACCTTGCACCGGTTGTAAAAACAGCGATGTATTTTCAATAGTAGGTGATGGATTATGAGTATTGAAAAATGAGTACATTACAGTTACCTGGTAGTTCATATTCTACAGAAGTTAATTTAAACGGCTTAATTGAGGTGCTCAGTAAGCATCTTTACTCCACTCCCGTGGTTGCCGTGCGCGAGCTGGTGCAGAACGGCCATGATGCGATCGTTCGCCGCAGGATTGAGCAGCCCGATGCACCAAAGGATAACGCGATTCGTGTGGTGGCAGACGTGGCGAAGTCCACTATCACTATTAGCGATACTGGCGCTGGACTGACAGAAAGTGAAATTCACGGCTTCCTGGCGACAGTAGGCGTGGGTTATACCCGAATGTTGCGCCAGCAGGATGACAACACCGGTTTAATTGGTATGTTCGGCCTCGGTTTTTTGTCGGCCTTTGTGTTGGCGAAAGAGGTCACGGTGTTGACCACATCCTGGCAAACGCCGGATCAGAGCTGGAAATACCACTCTACCGACGGGCAAAAATATACCGTTACGCCGCATCAGTCCTCGGAAACGGGTACGCAGGTGATTCTGACGCTCAAAGAAGAGTACAGCCATCTGGCGAGTAACAATTTGCTGAACCGCGTTCTTTCCCGCTACTGTATATTGCTGCACGAACCGGTCTATGTCGGCGATGCCAGCGAGCCGGTAAATAAACTTCAACCACCGTGGCGTGAAGTTGCCCCCGAAGGCGTAACCATGCACCGCGCGCTGGTACAGCGTAAAAATCTCGCCTTTGCCGCCCAGTTTGAATCCTCCTTCGAACCGATTTGCACCATTCCGGTGGTGCCCGTGGGGATGAGCGACGCGGTTGGGATTTTATGGATTCAGGATGGCGCAACCTACGGCACCAGCGATAACCGCAACCTGTCGCTGTTTTTGCGCGGTATGTTACTGGATGATGAAGCGCGTGAGTTGTTACCTCCCTGGGCCGGATTTATTGGCGGCGTGATTGAGTCATCGAAACTAACGCCTACGGCGAGCCGGGAAGATCTCCAGCGGGACGAAACCTGGGTTGCGGTGCAGGAGGCGTTAAAAGAGGCGCTGATTTCTGGTTTGTCCGATCTCGCACAAAATCAGCCAGAAATCTGGCGGCGTGTATTAATGCGCCACAACGAAGCGTTGCTCGGTGCGGCATTATGTGATGACCGTCTGTTTGATTTGCTCAAAGATCGCTTGCAGGTGCCAACGTCAAAAGGGGCGTTGCTGGCGAAGGATTTACGCGTTAATAACAGCATTCATATTCTGTTAAGCCGCGACGGCGGTTTTGAAGAGATGTTGTTCCACATTCTGCAACGGCCCGTTGCCCGTGGCGATCGCTATGCCGTCGTGCCATTTTTACGTCGCTGGGCGCTGTTATATCACTGCCGGATTGTCGAAGTCGGTACGCAAACAGGTAATGAGCAGTTGTTCAGCCTGGCGGAATTACCCGAAGAGCAGGTAGCTTATCTGGAAGAGCATCTCTGCGATGGCGAGCAATTAATTATCTCCCGCTTCGAACCCGCCGTTTTACCGTTAGTGGTTACGCCAGACCGCGAAGCAGAATTAAAACAAATTCTCGAACAGGATGACGCAGATAAACGCATCAGCACCGCAGCGTTAATGCTGGCGCGGCAATTTACTTCACAAATCCAAAAAACGAAAACCTCAAGTTTATACATCAACCTTAATAACCCTTGCATCATGCAACTGGTGACGGCATTACAACACCAGCAACAGCCCGCAGCGGCATTACGCTTATTAAAATCGCTGAAAGTGATTTTGTGCTCCAGCGGTAATAAAGAACAGCAGTGGGATTTACACCAGGCACTGGAAGATTTTACTCAGGTTATTCCTGTCTTAATTAATCAAGGAAAATAAAATGGATATATGGGAGTGGTATCACAAATATACTAAGGAGTTACGCGATGCCGGGCAGGAGTATATTCCGCAACTTATCGATGATTATTCGGAAGGCGTTATGCACCTGCAAATGGAAAAGTGCGATTCGCTGTTACCTGAAGTAAAAGCACTTACCCAGGTGGCAAAAAATCCGTGGCTGGAAATATTTATTGGTCACTGGGAAATGCGTCATCGCCTGACTAACTATGAAGAAGGTGAAAAGGTGCTGCCAGACGTGGTAGCGCTGTTTGAAAAAGCGCACCGGGAAGAGACAAAAGATTGCCCACAATCTATCTGCGTTACCCAGGATTTATCCGCCTGCTACGAAAATATTGATGCACCTGGCTGGGCGAATGAACGTATGGCGGTATGTGAAGAAACCATCGCGCGGATTGATCCGACCTGGAGCTGTTTTCAGTGTTTGTCCACTGAATATGCCAGTGCACTGATAGATTCCAAAAGAATAGAGGAGGCACTGGCTTATCTGGATCGACAAATCGACGCAGTTAAAGCAGCCGGGGAAGATGATATTGATGCATTACTTTATACTCGTGCCGATATTCTGATTGAACTTCAGCGTTATGATGAAGCACGCATACTGATTGATGAGCTGACAGAAGCCAATGATTACTGGGGCCGCGACCGCATTAGTAATCACCTCAAAAAACTGTACATCATGGCGTTATGCGGGCAGGACGAAGAAGTCTGGGAGGAATTACCGCGTTGGTCAGATCTGACTCCCCATTCATGGGGGTCATGGCTGAAAATCATTACTGTGTTACTTCCCCGTCATCCACAAAGAAACAACTGGCAACTGGCGCGCATCATCCAAAAAATGCTGGAGCACCGCTCGCAGGCCGGAGCGCACCGCAAAGTGGTTGATCTGGCGAAACTGCAAATTACCCTGGCGCTGGAGCGTGAATCCGTCTGGGTTGCCAAAATAGCGATGAAACTGGCCCAGCGACACATGCCAAAATTACGCGTGTTACTGGGGGTTGATCGTGAGTTTCTCGAACTGAGTGAAAAAATCGCCGCCAAAGAAGCAGAGTTGCTTGCTCGTCCGGTTGTAGAAGTACCTGAAAATAGCGATGAAGAAACGCAGCCAGATCCAGAAAAAGACGTCGAAACATTCCGCCGCGCTTACCTGAACGCGCCAGATGATGCGGAATTGCTGGGCAAACTGGTCAATGCGTTAAACGCCTGTAATGCGATTGATGAGTCGATTGAACTTCTGCAACGCTACGTCGAAAGCCACATCCAGGAAGATAATGGTCTTTGCTTCGATCTGTTGGATTTATTGCTCCACCGTGACGATCTGCAAACCATTGAGCACCTGGCGAAGCAGTATGAACAGGCGGGGCTGCTACATATGGCCTTGTGGTTCCGTGCGCGAGTGATCAACCAACAGGAAGACTGGAGTGAACTCGAGTCGATTGGGCACCAGTTGCTGCAAAACGAAAAAGGGCGTGAGTGGATCGGCGTTTATCGCATGTGCTCCTGGGCAGCACAAAAACAGGAAGCCTGGGATCGACAGCTGGATTATTTACAACAATTGCAGCAACTGATGATTAGCCGTGAAGAAGATATTCGTAATATCCAGTGGGATATCATGGCGACCGCCAGCATCCTGCAACAATGGGATTTGGTTCGTGCTATTGCAGCTGAACTGGAAATCGAACTTACGGAAGGTGAAGGTTTTATCGACGAAAAATGGGGACTGCTAAACATTCGCTTCCGGGAAAATTATGAATACCGCTATTACTATGCTCAACGTATTGGGCCGGTAACAGCAAGGATCATTGAGCCAACTTACCGGACCGATTATCCGCAACATGTTGATGAAGTTGTGGTATTCGATGCGGAAATATTGAACACCCAACCAGAGGATGAGGAAGAACGGAAGAATTTCACGCCACTTTATGCCTGCCTGCAAACCATTATCCCGACTGAGTACGGCGAGTCCTGGTTCTGCGAAGGTGTCATGCCTGGTGAAGAACAGTTTAATGCCTTCCGTGAGGCGCTCCGTGAACGAAACTGGTACTACTGGAGCAACAGTAACGAGGACTATACGTTAACGGACAGCCAGCAGGGAGAAGATGCACAGCCGCTGCCCGCGTTCTACTTTGTTATCAGCGCGCCGCGTTCAGTTTCTAAAGGTGATATCGATAAGACCTTGCACGAATTGACCGCTGACTGGGAACATCCGTTGTGCTGGTGGCGTCTTGCCAAAGAAGCCGGGGCGAATGAAGAGAAGCATGCTGCTATTTCTGAACGTTATGGAATGTAGGTGAGAGTTTATATCCTGCGCCAGTGGTAGAGCGGGTAATTAAAATCGCTTCCTGCGATTTATATTTTAAGTCGCAGGAATTATTCGGAGTGTGAATGATTTCGGTTTGTTTATAAGCAAAATGTGTATAGTGACGGATCATTTTTTCATTTAAAATATTATCTCTCTTATCTAAATATTTATAAGGCAATTAAATGAAAAGGAATTTATTATCTTCCGCTATTATAGTCGCCATCATGGCCCTCGGTCTCACGGGTTGTGATGATAAAAAAGCCGAAACAGAAACGCCCCCGCCTGCCAATAGTCAACCTGCCGCACCAGCTCCTGAAGCGAAACCTGCTGAAGCTCCCGTTGCAAAAGCAGAAGTTAAACCTGAAACTCCTGCCCAACCGGTGGTCGATGAACAAGCGGTTTTCGACGAAAAAATGGATGTCTATATCAAGTGCTACAACAAGTTACAGATCCCGGTACAGCGCAGTCTGGCGCGTTATGCTGACTGGCTGAAAGATTTTAAACAGGGGCCTACCGGTAAAGAGAGTACTGTTTATGGCATCTACGGCTTTAGTGAATCCAGCCTCGCTGAGTGTGAAAAAGGCGTAAAAAGTGCTGTGGCGTTAACGCCTGCGCTGCAACCTATTGATGGCGTAGCGGTGAGTTATATCGATGCTGCCGTGGCGTTGGGTAATACCATTAACGAAATGGATAAATATTACACCCAGGAAAATTATAAAGACGATGCGTTTGCGAAAGGGAAAACGCTGCACCAGACATTCTTAAAAAATCTGGAAGCCTTTGAACCTGTAGCCGAATCTTATCATGCGGCGATCCAGGAAATTAATGATAAGCGTCAGCTTGCGGAACTGAAAAATATTGAAGAAAGAGAAGGGAAAACATTCCACTACTATTCTCTGGCAGTCATGATTTCAGCGAAACAAATTAATAACCTGATATCGCAAGAGAAGTTTGATGTTGATGCGGCAATGAAGAAAGTGTCTGAACTGGAAACGCTGGTGGCGCAGGCCAAAGAAGCGGATAAAGGCGGTATGAATTTCTCGTTCATTAATTCGGCAGACCAGTATCAACTCGAGGCTAAAAAATATGTTCGCCGCGTCAGAGATAAAGTTCCGTATTCTGACTGGGATAAAGAGCAACTTCAGGATGCAAACACAAGCTGGATGGTCGACGACTCATTTCCACGAGCGTTACGCGAGTACAACGAAATGGTCGATGACTATAATAGCTTGCGTTAAACGTTTTTGATTTTGGTGATAAATGCAGTGTCGGATGCGGCGCATCCGACACAGTTCACCCCTTGTGAAGTAACTCCATAAATGCCTCATATCCTGTTAACCCGGCAATAACCTCTGCCGGATGCTGGCACAATACGCTTGCCAGATAGCTAAATATTTTTAGCTCATGACGCGCATCGGCGGCGGCACAGGCGATCAGTACATGGTTAACTACTTCGTTATTCACCTCAACCGGTTGGGCGAGGGTAATAAAAAATCCACGAAAACGTCGCTCCTGTTCGCTCCAGCAATGTGGGATGGCGAGGCGATTAACAATCAGGTTTTCACCTTCGCCTTCGCGGGCGATGATCCGTTGCGCTTCATCGGCGGTAATATGGTGTTGTGCGACTAATTGAGCACAAATTTGCCGGGTAATATGTTGCCAGCTTTCACCGCGTACATTCGAATAATGAAAACTTCCGGGGGCAGAGAAAAAACGCTCCGGTTGCTGGCGAATAAATGCCGTCGCCAGAAAATGTTTTATTTGTTCGATACCGGCAGCCGTAATGATATTTTTTACGGTGATGTAATTATTTACCGCGTCATCCAGTAAATAATGGCTGTTGTTAATGATCAATAACGGCTCAATCTCTTCGCGAATGGCAACAAGTTCGCTTAAGCTACGGGCAATAATCACCCGACAATGTAAAACATCGCGCTCAATGGCGAGCTGATTAATGGTGGCAATCGCGTTCTGGTCCGAGAGCAAAATGATCGGCTGGCGTTCGTTTTGATGCCGTTCCAGCGCACAGGCAAAATACAAACCGATCAGATCGCTGTCGAAAAGGGGAATATCGAGCTGTTCACGCAGTAGCGTAATAAAGTGCAGACTCATATCAAAGGCCGCAGGCCAGGCGGCTTTCAGGTTATTCATGCTGCTTTGGCGGTGCTCGGCAATCCACACCGGTGCGGCAAGGCAACGTAATAAATGCCCGGTAATATTCTCAACCAACTGCGTATCAATAATATTCAATGACGCGATGCCTGGCACCCTTTGCAGCAACCCCAGCACATGATCGGCAGAAATTACCTGCGCTTGCTGATGCTGTTTCTCTATCAAACCTGTCAGGGTTCTTACAGCGTTATCACCAAGAAACAGGCCGCTCTGTTCAACGATTTGTTTTATCTCGTCACCGGGATATTGCGGCCACTCATCGGTCAGTTGATTACGCAGGGCGTAAATCGCCAGAATCAGGCTTGAGAGATAGTCGCCTTGCATCAGCGGCCAGCGACGTTGCTTTTCGCAGGCGGTGGTTAATTGTTGAAAATTGTCTTGTGTTACGCCCGACAGCGGAATTAAAAACGGATCTTTGCGTAAAAGATTCGCCAGCAAAATAATGCGTTTCTCTTCTGTCTCATCAATGAAATGGCCCAAACCAGGGCGACTAGCGAGACAAAAACCGCGTTCATAGCGCTGTTTCAGGCGGGGCAGGCGCTCTGCTACCCACGTTTCTGGCAAATTAAGCGCCGAGGCGAGTTGCGCACGGGGAGTGAAGGTATTCAGTAATAACAGCGCCAGCAGCCGATCGTCGTTATCGTGCTTTTGCAGCAACTGAAAAAAGCTGCGGCGCTCGAAGATTTCCAGCTGATAGCCCGCGTTGCCACTGGCGGAAATGCGGGCTTTGCCGTTAAGGGTAAAGTTGAGATAGTCAATATCACGCAGGATGGTCCTGCCGGAAACGCCAGTCTGTTGCGCCAGCTCGCCAGGCGTGCGTGGCTGTTGCTCCAGCAGATCGACAATCTTTAACTGGCGTTCGTTTAGCATTAATCCACCTGACGGAACTGGCTAAACGCGTTGACTTTCTCCGCGGTTAAGGTGGTCAGAAAATCCCTTATCAACGTGAGCAGAGCATCGTAATCGGCTTTTGAAATCATACCGCTATTGGCGTGCAGATAACGCGTTGGCAGACACAGCGCGACAACTGGACGCCCGCCGCCCATCACGTTGTAGCGCCCGCCATCCGTCGCTCCGGTTTTCATGGTGGAACATTGCAGCGGTAAATCGTTATGTGCGGCACAGTTTTTTAACGCCGCCACCAGTTTCTGGTTGGGGAAGTAGCGCTTGTCAAACAGCATCAGCCCCGGCCCCTGGCCCAGTTTCAGCGGGTATTTAATGTTATCAATGCCCGGAACATCGCCCGCGACGGCGGTATCCAGCACGATCACCACATCCGGTTTAATGTGTTCAGCCGAGGTTTGTGCCCCGCGTAGCCCAACTTCTTCTTCCACACTGCCAACGCCATAAAGCGTAATTTCGGGGTTATTTACTGTCTGTAGTAGCTCGGCCATCATTGCGCAGCCGATGCGGTTATCCAACGCCTTGCCGACCACTTTATCTTCGCCCCAGCAGGCAAAATTGGCTTCCGGGCTAATAAAATTGCCAATTTCCACGCCGCGTTTTTCCACCTCTTCGCGACTGTTCGCGCCAATATCAATGAACATCTCATCAAATGACAGCGGTTGTTGCTTTTGCTTTTCGGTTAACGCATGTGGGGCGACGGAGCCAATTACACCAGGGATTTTCACTCCCTTGTGTGTCCGTATGGTTACCCGGTGGTTGAGCATCGACTGATTCCACCAGCCGCCAATGGTGGTAAAACGCAGAAAACCGCTCTTGTCGATGTGGGTGACCATAAAGCCGACTTCATCCATATGCCCGACAACAGCAACTTTTGGCCCTTTATTCCCCTTACGGGCAACAAAGCTGCCCAGACCATCAAAGGTGATCTCATTAACGCAAGGTTCCAGCGTGTTTATCAGAATGTCGCGAACTTCCTGTTCATCGCCGCTGACGGCGCTGGCTTCGCACAACTGTTGCAGCAACTCAATGTTCATGGACAAGCTCCTGTTGCGCAGCTTTGGCTTTGCGGCGTAACCATAATCCTTTCAGGACGATAATGAATGAAATGTTCAGCGCGAGGCCAATCGCCAGCACCAGGTAAAACGAACCTACCGGCGACATCAGGCCGATCAGCGGGTCAAAGATACCCAAACCAGGTGCCAGTCGTTTGATTCCGAAAGCGATCACCAGCACGCCGGTAATGCCGCCCGCCAGCGTATTGGCGGTGATCATTGGCAGTGGTGCCGCCAGAGCGTAAGGAATAGCCGGTTCGGTCGCGACCGTGGCACCGACCACAATGGCGCTACTGGCGGCTTCTTTTTCCTGTTGAGTAAACAGTTTGGGCGCAATGAACGTCGCAAGACCCGCCGCGACAGGCGGCATCAGCGCGACAACGCCGACGATGGCGTACCAGTCGTAAATGTGTTTTTCCAGCAGAGAGAAGCAGAAGAACCAGGCGGTTTTGTTGATGGGGCCGCCCATATCGAATGCCAGCATCGCACCAACCAGAAACGCCGCCGCAAACTTCATTGACGGAGGAATGGTGTTCAGGAAGTGCAGCAACCCGCCCATGAGGTCGGACATCACCGGTCCGATAACGTAGTAAGTCAGTACGCCAAAAACCAGCAGAGTAACGAACGGGATCAGCATGGAACCGAGCAGCGGTTGTAATGCTTTGCCAAGGCGCACTTTACGGAACCAGAAGACGAAATAGCCAATCGCCAGCCCCAGCACCACCGCACCGAGGAAGCCCGCGCCAGACTGGGTGCCGAGCAGGGCTTTGTCATTCGCCAGATAGCAAACCAGAAACGCCGGAGCGAAAGCCGGTTTATCGGCAATCGACGAGGCAATATAAGCGCCCATGATGGGGATCATAAAGGTGAAGCCGAGATAACCGATGGATTCCACCACCCAGGTAAACGACGGCGCGCCTTTCGACATATCGGTATACGGCAAACCGAACTGCACCAGCATGTTGGCAAGCGCCACCAGGATACCGCCACCGATGACAAACGGCAGCGCCGCAGAAACACCCGCCATCAGATGGCTCATTACGCTGCCACTTTGCACTTCCTGTTTGCCGAGCTTCACGCCGCTATCTGCGGCAAAAAGCTGCGAGTTTGTCGGTAATTCACTGAAAATCTGGTCGATATTTTTCAGCGCCTGGGAGATGGCAATCTCATAAACCTTTTTC
The DNA here is from genome assembly GCF_046486085.1 of Escherichia sp. WS568. Lineage (NCBI taxonomy): Bacteria > Pseudomonadati > Pseudomonadota > Gammaproteobacteria > Enterobacterales > Enterobacteriaceae > Escherichia > Escherichia sp. WS568. The sequence continues at coordinate 84,067 of NZ_JBJQMC010000013.1, read as the reverse complement.
CCGGCAAATCGCGCGCGATCATCACCGCTCAGGCCACGCCCGGTAGCGAGAATCACGTAATCGGCAGCGGCAATCTCTTCGCTGGATAAGCGGTTTTCGATGCCGCTTGATCCTTGAGTTTCAACTTTAATGGTATGACCGAGAGAACGGGCTTTCTGTTCCAGGGCTTCCGCCACCATGTAGGTGTGAGCGATCCCGGCGGGGCAGTTGGTGATCGCGACAATACGTAAGGATGACTCCATCGCCACTTCCTTATGAGCTGAGGGTTTGATTTAACAAAGCAAGTACCTGGTCGGCGTCGCCCTGTCGCAGTTGGTTGATAAAATCCTGGTGGATAATTTTGCGGCACAGCGTGCCGATGATTTTGACCTGTTCCTCTTCGCCACTTTGTGGCACGCCGAGGCAGATCCAGCAATTGACGTCTTCGCCATCGCTGGCCTGCCAGTCAATGGCCTGCGTTTTGCGGGCGAATAACACGAACGGTTGTTTAACGCAGGCGCTTTTACCGTGCGGCACGGCGATGCCGGAACCAAATCCCGTGGAGTGCATTTTTTCGCGCAGCAGCAGGGTTTGCAGGAACTGGTGTGAGTCGGTGATAAAACCGTTTTGTAACGCCATTGTCGCCAACTGCTTCAGAACGGAATAAGCGCCATTGCCCTGAATATTCAGGTCAATACAGCTTGCAGTAAGTGCTGCCATTATTGGACTCCATGAAAAAATATTATAGTTAATTGTAACGGCGGGGCGGTTTTGTGATGAGCGCGGATATGTCGTGAAGTCGTGACAATATAAGGCAGAGTGAAGGATAAATTTTGTGGTGTAAGGCACATATTGATGGGAAAAATAAATTCAGTGAATAAAAAATCATTATTTAATGATGTTGTGAATGTTTAACTGTCGCACATGTTTTGCAGCAAGGTTATTTATATTTGTGGCTTATGAGTCAGCGTGAATTATATCTAATATTTTTTACGATATTTGGTTAAAAAAGGCACTATTGTTATATTCCTCACGTTCCAGGAAATCAGCGGATTTACTCATATTATGCAGCGGGATACTATCCATCGGCCTGCTGAAGTTGGATTAAAAATTCGAAAGTGCACACCTTATATTTCTCTATATACGTATTCCTTTTGGAAAGCGTAGGGTCTCTTTTATTTCAGGGAACGTAAATAATGAAAAAATCGACATTATCTTTAGCCATCGGTTTATTATTGGCATGTAGTACCGGAATGGCAAAAACACAGCATTTAACGCTGGAACAACGCATGGCATTGCTGGAAGAACGCCTGGAAGCGGCAGAAATGCGGGCAGCAAAAGCAGAGAGCCAGGTTAAACAGCTGCAGACACAACAAGCCGCTGAGATCCGCGAAATTAAGGCTGCCCAGGGCAATACGCCGGTAAATGGACAGGCAACGGCGGAATCTGCAAAGAAAAACTCCACCTCACCTAATCTTTTGCTCTCAGGTTATGGCGATTTAAAAATCTACGGCGACGTAGAATTTAATATGGATGCAGAAAGTAATCATGGCCTGCTGGCAATGACCAACGCTGATGTGAATAGCGATCCCACTAATGAACAGTGGAATCTCAATGGTCGTATTTTGTTAGGTTTTGATGGTATGCGAAAACTGGATAATGGCTATTTCGCCGGGTTCTCCGCACAACCGCTGGGGGACATGCACGGTTCAGTAAATATCGATGATGCGGTATTCTTCTTTGGGAAAGAGAATGACTGGAAGGTCAAAGTCGGCCGTTTTGAAGCCTACGATATGTTCCCGCTGAATCAGGATACCTTTGTTGAACATTCCGGTAATACTGCGAACGATCTTTATGACGATGGCAGCGGTTATATCTATATGATGAAAGAGGGCCGCGGGCGCTCTAACGCTGGCGGTAATTTCCTCGTCAGCAAACAACTTGATAACTGGTATTTTGAGTTAAACACGTTACTTGAAGACGGAACATCTTTATATAATGACGGTAATTATCATGGACGCGATATGGAGCAGCAGAAAAATGTTGCTTATCTGCGTCCGGTAATTGCCTGGTCGCCGACGGAAGAATTCACCGTTTCCGCAGCGATGGAAGCGAACGTAGTAAATAATGCTTATGGTTATACCGATAGCAAGGGTAATTTTGTCGATCAGTCCGATCGTACCGGCTATGGTATGAGCATGACCTGGAATGGCCTGAAAACGGATCCGGAAAATGGCGTCGTGGTTAATCTTAATACCGCCTATTTAGATGCTAATAATGAGAAAGATTTCACTGCCGGGATTAACGCGCTGTGGAAACGTTTCGAGCTGGGTTATATCTACGCGCACAATAAGATTGATGAATTCAGCGGTGTAGTTTGTGATAACGACTGCTGGATTGATGATGAAGGGACGTACACCATTCACACCATTCATGCGTCTTATCAGTTCGCTAATGTGATGGATATGGAGAACTTTAATATTTACCTCGGGACGTATTACTCCATTCTGGATAGCGACGGTGATAAAAAACACGGTGATGATACTGATGACCGTTACGGCGCACGCGTTCGCTTTAAATACTTCTTCTGATGAAGGCGCGGTGCTGGATATTTTCCGGCACCGCAACTCATTAAGGCAGGTAAAACACTTCTTGCAGCTCGCTACTGACTGGGCTGTTATCCGGGTTAGCTGGCATAACGTCGGTCATATACTTCCACCAACGTTGGCAAACATCAGTACTGGCTACCGCATTCCACCGTTCTTCAGATTCAATCTCTACCGTGGCAAACAGCAGATTACGCGCTTTGTCGAGGTAAATGGCGTAGTTATGCGCACCGTGAGATTTCAACACTGCTTCCAGTTCCGGCCAGATTGGATTATGCCGACGCTGATACTCTTCGTGGGCGTCGGGGTTAACCTGCATGACAAAGGCTTTGCGGATCATATTTGCTCCTTACAGCGCCAGCGCACTGGCAAGTGGTGTAACGCCGAAACGCTGGCCGAGTGCTATCAGCTCTTCACGACTGATGGTCTGTTTCATGCCGCCCATCGAATAAACCTTCACTAATACTTGTGCTGATTTTTCTGCGGTGTCGATTAAACCGAATGTTTCATCCAGTGTCGGACCGCTGCCGAAGACGCCGTGGAAGGGCCACAACACCAGCGAATGTTTTTGCATTTCCTGTGCGGTCGCCTGGCCGATTTCGTCGGTGCCGGGCACCATCCACGGCAAAATGCCGACGCCATCCGGGAACACTACCAGACACTCGGTGCTGCCTTCCCAAAGCTGGCGAGTGAAGACCGCGGTGTCGTTTTCCAATACGTAGGTAAGGGCGATCAGGTTGGTGGCATGGCAGTGCATGATCACCCGATCTTTACCGTTGGTGGCTTTAATGCGTTCGCAATGAGAGAGGAAGTGCGCCGGAAGTTCGGATGTCGGGACGGCTTCGTTGGTTAACCCCCAGAGAATATGGTAGCCCGCGCCGTCGCTGTCGACTTTTACGACGCCTAAGTTAGCCGCAGGATCAAGCTGGACGTTACGGAAGAATTTGCCGGAGCCGGTGACAATAAACGGTGTATTTGCCAGTAAAGGCATGGGCTGGCTGAGCGGGATATAGCGCGGTTGTGCATGAAAGTTGTCGTGATACGGTGCGATATCGGCGTCATCCAGGCGCAGCGTCAGGTTACCACCATTGCGCTCGTCCCAGCCTTTCAGCCAGGCGTCGGTGGTGGCTTTGATCATTCCCTGGACAAACCAGGACTGGGTAATGTTTTGCATGTTCTGTGTTCCTGTAAATTCGGTGTTGTCGGATGCACGACCCGTAGGCCGGATAAGGCGCTCGCGCCGCATCCGGCAGTGTTTACCCACGCTGGCTCAAAATCGCTTTCTCATAAGCCCGCACGCTTTCCAGCCATTCGCTACCCACTGGGGTATCGTGACGTTGGCAATACATTTCCCAGACCGCCTGCCACGGCAATGATTTTTGTTCTTCCAGCAGTGCCAGTCGTGCGGTGTAATCGCCCGCTGCTTCCAGCTTGCGCAGTTCAGTGGTAGGTTCCAGCAACGCACGTAGCAGGGCTTTTTTCATATTGCGCGTACCAATGACCCATGCGGCAATGCGGTTGATAGAGGCATCAAAGAAATCCAGGCCGATATGTACCCGGTCAAACAGATCGTGACGAACAATCTCACTGGCAATCGCCTGGGTTTCATCATCCAGCAGCACTACGTGATCGCTGTCCCAGCGAACCGGACGGCTGACGTGCAGCAGCAACTGCGGCACATACAGCATGGCGGCGGAAATCTTGTCGGAAATCACTTCAGTCGGGTGGAAATGCCCGGCGTCCAGGCACAGCGCCGTCTGGCGGCTGGTGGCATACCCCATGTAAAACTCATTGGAGCCAACCGTGTAGCTCTCCGCGCCAATGCCAAACAATTTGCTCTCAACGGCGTCGATATGGTGCGCCGGATCCAGCTTCTCGCTGATCACCTCATCCAGTGCTGCCAGCAGACGCTGACGTGGGGCGAGACGGTCAACGGTGATATCTTTCATGCCATCCGGGATCCAGATGTTCATCACCGACGGTGTGCCAAGTTGCTCGCCAAAATAGGCTGAAACACGGCGGCTGGCTTTGCAGTGATCAATCCAGAACTGGCGAATACTGTCGTCGGCATGGGAAAGCGTAAAGCCATCGGCGCTTAGCGGATGCGAAAAACAGGAGGGGTTAAAATCCAGACCGAGCTGATTGGCTTTCGCCCATTCAACCCAGTTTTTGAAGTGCTCTGGTTTGATTTGGTCGCGCGAGACTGGCGTGTCTGATTCCAGATAGATGGCATGTAAATTAAGCCGTTTCGGACCCGGAATCAGCCGCATAGCTTGTTCCAGATCGGCACGTAGCTCGCTGGCATTACGCGCTTTGCCCGGATAATTACCAGTAGCCTGAATCCCACCGGTCAGCGAACCTTCCGGGTTTTCAAAACCGGAAACATCATCGCCCTGCCAGCAGTGCATTGAAACGGGTAAACGATCAAGTTGGCGCAGCGCCTCCTCGACATCAATCCCCACCGCCGCGAAACGCTGTTTCGCCAGTTCCCAGGCCTGTTCCAGTTGAGTGGTCATGCACAAAGCTCCTTTGTCTGTCGTGTAGAGTGAATCTGCGCCACATAGTGGGCAATTTCACTGTCAGGATTAGGGGTAAAGGTGGTCAGATTCGCGGTGGTGCTGACGACCTGACGGAAATCATCCACATTGTTGAGTTCATCCAGCGTCATTAACTGGATGCCGATATTGCCGAGCGTCGAGGCTTCAACAGGCCCGGCGATCACCCGAATACCGCAGGCATCAGCACATAACTGGTTGAGCAGCGCGTTCTGGCAGCCACCGCCGACAATATGCAGTTGTGAGAAATCTTCACCGCGCAGTTGCGCCAGCTCATGCAACACATCGGCATACAGCAGCGCCAGACTGTCGACAATACAGCGCGCCAGTTCAGCATCACTTTCCGGGATTGGTTGCGCCGTTTCCCGACACGCAGCCTGAATTTCGCTGCACATCTCGTCAGGATTAATAAAGCGATCGTCATTGGGATTGATGGTGAAGCGGCAAGCCGGCAGTGCCTGTGTCGCGGCGATAAGCGCCGGAAGATCGTTGATTTGCCGCTCCTGAAGCACCCGCTGAAGCAGCCATAAGCCCATAATATTTTTCAGCACCCGATAGCGACCTTCCGCCCCGCCTTCATTGGTGATGTTGGCTGCCAGCGCCGTGTCATTGGTAAATGGTGTCTGGCTTTCGAAGCCCATCAATGACCAGGTGCCAGAAGAGAGATAAGCGGCGCGTGAACCGTTTAACGGCGAGGCGATAACCGCGCTGGCGGTATCATGGCTGGCAACGGCGACCACCGGAATCTCATTACCCTGCGGGCAAATCCAGTGCCCAATGACATTACCCGGATGCGTCGGGCGACCAAACCAGGCTTTGTTGGCCCCGCTCCACGCCAGTAGCGACTCGTCCCAGTCGTCGCTATTAATATTGACCAGTTGCGTGGTCGTGGCGTTGGTGTACTCCCAGTTCATCTTGCCGGTCAGGCGATAACTGAAGTAATCCGGCATCAGCAGAGCGTGAGCAATGTGTGGAATAAGCTCAGGTTGTTGCTCCGTCAGCGCACGCAACTGATAAAGCGTATTGAAGGGCAGAAACTGGATGCCGCTACGCTGATAAATATCGCGTTTGCCGAGTTGCTGTTGTGCCTGCGTCATCAGGCCATTGGTGCGGCTATCGCGATAAGCAACGGGCAGACCCACACGCTTACCCTGTAGGTCGAGCAGCACAAAGTCCACGCCCCAGGTATCAATCCCAATGCTATCGATACGAATCCCTTCCTCGCACACCTTGTTTAATCCAAGGCGAATGGCACTTTCCAGGCTATCCACATCCCAGGTGACATAACCGTTCTGGCTATGCAGGCCATTGTTAAAACGATAGATTTCGCGCAGCGTCAGGCTGCGGCATTCACGCTCGTAACGCGCCAGCATCACGCGCCCACTGGATGCGCCGAGATCGACGGCGACACAATTGCGAAAGGTCATAATGTGATCCTGCTGAATTTCATTACGACCAGTCTAAAAAGCGCCTGAATTCGCGACCTTCTCGTTACTGACAGGAAAATGGGCCATTGGCAACCAGGGAAAGATGAACGTGATGATGTTCACAATTTGCTGAATTGTGGTGATGTGATGCTTACCGCATTTCCTGAAAATTCACGCTGTATCTTGAAAAATCGACGTTTTTTACGTGGTTTTCCGTCGAAAATTTAAGGTAAGAACCTGACCTCGTGATTACTATTTCGCCGTGTTGACGACATCAGGAGGCCAGTATGACCGTATTACATAGTGTGGATTTTTTTCCGTCTGGTAACGCGTCCGTGGCGATAGAACCCCGGCTCCCGCAGGCGGATTTTCCTGAACATCATCATGATTTTCATGAAATTGTGATTGTCGAACATGGCACGGGTATTCATGTGTTTAATGGGCAGCCCTATACCATCACCGGGGGGACGGTCTGTTTCGTACGCGATCATGATCGGCATCTGTATGAACATACCGATAATCTGTGTCTGACCAATGTGCTGTATCGCTCGCCGGATCGATTTCAGTTTCTCGCCGGGCTGAATCAGTTGCTGCCACAAGAGCAGGATGGGCAGTATCCGTCTCACTGGCGCGTTAACCACAGCGTGTTGCAGCAGGTGCGACAGCTGGTTGCACAGATGGAACAGCAGGAAGAGGAAAATGATTTACCCTCGACCGCCAGTCGCGAGATCTTATTTATGCAATTACTGCTCTTGCTGCGTAAAAGCAGTTTGCAGGAGAACCTGGAAAACAGCGCGTCACGTCTCAACTTGCTTCTGGCCTGGCTGGAGGACCATTTTGCCGATGAGGTGAATTGGGATGCCGTGGCGGATCAATTTTCTCTTTCGCTGCGTACGCTACATCGGCAGCTTAAGCAGCAAACGGGACTGACGCCTCAGCGTTACCTGAACCGCCTGCGACTGATGAAGGCCCGACATCTGCTACGCCACAGTGAGGCCAGCGTTACTGACATCGCCTATCGCTGCGGATTTAGCGACAGTAACCACTTTTCGACGCTTTTTCGCCGAGAGTTTAACTGGTCACCGCGTGATATTCGTCAGGGACGGGATGGCTTTCTGCAATAACGCGAATCTTCTCAACGTATTTGTACGCCATATTGCGAATAATCAACTTCGTTCTCTGACCGAGGTAGCCACGGTGGCGCATCAGTTAAAACTTCTCAAAGATGATTTTTTTGCCAGCGACCAGCAGGCAGTCGCTGTGGCTGACCGTTATCCGCAAGATGTCTTTGCTGAACATACACATGATTTTTGTGAGCTGGTAATTGTCTGGCGCGGTAATGGTCTGCATGTACTCAACGATCGCCCTTATCGCATTACCCGTGGCGATCTCTTTTACATTCATGCTGACGATAAACACTCCTACGCTTCCGTTAACGATCTGGTTTTGCAGAATATTATTTATTGCCCGGAGCGGCTGAAGCTGAATCTTGACTGGCAGGGGGCGATTCCGGGATTTAGCGCCAGCGCAGGGCAACCACACTGGCGCTTAGGTAGCATGGGGATGGCACAGGCGCGGCAGATTATCGGTCAGCTTGAGCATGAAAGTAGTCAGCATGTGCCGTTTGCTAACGAAATGGCAGAGTTGCTGTTCGGGCAGTTGGTGATGTCGCTGAATCGCCATCGTTACACCAGCGATTCGTTGCCGCCAACATCCAGCGAAACGTTGCTGGATAAGCTGATTACCCGGCTGGCGGCCAGCCTGAAAAGTCCCTTTGCGCTGGATGAGTTTTGTGATGAGGCATCGTGCAGTGAGCGCGTTTTGCGTCAGCAATTTCGCCAGCAGACTGGAATGACCATCAATCAATATCTGCGGCAGGTCAGAGTGTGTCATGCGCAATATCTTCTCCAGCATAGCCGCCTGTTAATCAGTGATATTTCAACCGAATGTGGCTTTGAAGATAGTAACTATTTTTCGGTGGTGTTTACCCGGGAAACCGGGATGACGCCCAGCCAGTGGCGTCATCTCAATTCGCAGAAAGATTAATTCGCCATGCCCATGCCGACGATGTTGGCGGCGACAATAATCACCACACAACCGAGGCTCAACACCGTTACCGGACGGCGGCCTGCATTGTTCCACTCTTTCAGCACCAGCCCGACGATACCGCCGCACAATACATAGAAGCTCATATGCAGCATCCAGCTGATGTAGTCATACTGCGCCGGAATGCGGGCGTGGCCCCAGGCATAGAAAAAGAATTGCAGATACCACATCAAACCGCCCAGTGCCGAGAGTAACACGTTGTGAATGATTAGCGGTTTTGCCAGCGAAAAGTCGGCTTTTAGCGACAAATCCTTCACTTTTGCCAGACGAATGAAGCAGAAACCGAGGTTGATGATCGCGCCGCCTCCCATGATGACAACATAGCTTGGCAGAGCGACATACAGTGGATCGACGCCCAGTGCAGCAGCGGCTTCATGCATCGGTTTTGCGGCGTTCATCGCAAAGGACATCCCGGCAGAGAAAATGCCGCACATCACCGCCAGCACCAGCCCTTTTTTCAGGTTGAACTCTTCGGCTTTAATGCCCATCTTGCGCTCTTTCAACTGCCCGGCGCGAGTCACAATCCCTACGCCAATCAGCGCCACCAGAACGCCGAGCAACGTCATGCGTCCGCCTTCGGTATTAATCAGAACATCGAAATTGCCGTTGATAATTGGCGTCATCAGCGTACCGACAATCAACGTAATGCCAATGGCGATGCCAATTCCCATCGACATGCCGAGATAACGCATGGTCAGGCCGTAGTTGATATTACCGATCCCCCACATAGCGCCGAACAGAAAAACAGGCAGCAGCGTAGAGAGACTAAACGAGCTGTAATACGCCCAGAAATTCGGCAGTAACAGGGCGCTGATGGCCCACGGCAGAATAATCCACGAAACAATCCCACCAACTGACCACATGGTTTCCCATGACCATTTTTTTACTTTTTTGAACGGAGCGTAAAAACAGGCTGCACTGGCCGCGCCGATCAAATGCCAAAATATCCCCATCGTAATCGCGTTACTCATCTTCTTATCCTCATCATTTTTCGTCGCGTCACATCTCCGACGAGATGAGTGTAAAAATCGTGCTGTCGATTAACCTTTCGCCTGTTGCCGCCGCTGCCGATTTACTGGCAATCACGGCATTAAGTGGGTGATTTGCTTCACATCTTGGGCATTTTCCTGCAAAACCATACCCTTACGAAAAGTACGGCATTGATAATCATTTTCAATATCATTTAATTAACTATAATGAACCAACTGCTTACGCGGCATTAACAATCGGCCGCCCGACAATACTGGAGATGAATATGAGCTATACCCTGCCATCCCTGCCGTATGCTTACGATGCCCTGGAACCGCACTTCGATAAGCAGACCATGGAAATCCACCACACCAAACACCATCAGACCTACGTCAACAACGCCAACGCGGCGCTGGAAAGCCTGCCAGAATTCGCTAACCTGCCGGTTGAAGAGCTGATCACCAAACTGGACCAGCTGCCAGCAGACAAGAAAACCGTACTGCGCAACAACGCTGGCGGTCACGCTAACCACAGCCTGTTCTGGAAAGGTCTGAAAAAAGGCACCACCTTACAGGGTGACCTGAAAGCGGCTATCGAACGTGACTTCGGCTCCGTTGATAACTTCAAAGCAGAATTTGAGAAAGCGGCAGCTTCCCGCTTTGGTTCCGGCTGGGCATGGCTGGTGCTGAAAGGCGATAAACTGGCGGTGGTTTCTACTGCTAACCAGGACTCCCCGCTGATGGGTGAAGCTATTTCTGGCGCTTCCGGCTTCCCGATTGTGGGCCTGGATGTGTGGGAACATGCTTACTACCTGAAATTCCAGAACCGCCGTCCGGACTACATCAAAGAGTTCTGGAACGTGGTGAACTGGGACGAAGCAGCGGCACGTTTCGCGGCGAAAAAATAATCATTTGCTGCCTGCTGCAATGAGGCGTTTACGCCGCATTGCAGCTTAAAAAATGAACCATCGCCAACGGCGGTGGTTTTTTTGTGATCAATTTCAAAATAAAAACAATGATCCGATAAAAATAAAACAGTGTTTCAAATGGTGTGGTTTTGATCACTTTTATTGATCAAATGAATGTCTATCTTCGTTTCCATCAACACTGATGCTCCGTTGAGGAATGACGCATCAGCCCTTAAAAATATGCCGACAGGTGATGGAAATGCAGATAAAACGCTCGATTGAGAAAATCCCGGGGGGGATGATGCTCGTCCCGCTATTCCTTGGCGCACTGTGCCACACCTTCTCGCCGGGGGCGGGGAAATATTTTGGATCATTCACCAACGGGATGATTACCGGTACGGTGCCCATTCTGGCGGTGTGGTTTTTTTGCATGGGGGCGTCAATAAAATTAAGCGCGACGGGAACGGTATTGCGTAAATCCGGCACGCTGGTGGTAACAAAAATTGCCGTCGCGTGGGTGGTTGCGGCGATTGCCTCGCGCATTATTCCGGAACATGGTGTTGAAGTTGGATTCTTTGCCGGACTTTCAACGCTGGCGCTGGTGGCGGCGATGGATATGACCAACGGCGGACTTTACGCTTCCATCATGCAGCAGTACGGCACAAAAGAAGAAGCTGGGGCATTTGTGTTGATGTCATTGGAGTCCGGGCCGCTCATGACGATGATTATTCTGGGCACTGCCGGGATTGCCTCGTTTGAACCGCATGTTTTCGTCGGCGCAGTATTACCGTTCCTGGTGGGCTTTGCCCTTGGGAACCTTGACCCTGAATTACGAGAATTTTTCAGCAAAGCGGTGCAGACGCTGATTCCATTCTTTGCCTTCGCGCTGGGCAATACCATTGATTTGACTGTAATTGCCCAGACAGGTTTGCTGGGGATCCTGTTGGGTGTGGCAGTAATTATCGTGACCGGTATTCCGTTGATTATCGCTGATAAATTGATTGGCGGTGGCGATGGCACTGCCGGAATTGCCGCTTCCAGTTCCGCAGGGGCCGCGGTAGCGACACCTGTGCTGATTGCAGAAATGGTGCCTGCGTTTAAACCGATGGCTCCGGCAGCAACTTCGCTGGTAGCGACGGCGGTCATTGTGACTTCGATTCTGGTGCCAATTCTTACCTCTATCTGGTCACGTAAAGTCAAAGCCAGAGCGGCGAAAATCGAAATTTTAGGTACGGTGAAATAAACCTGCTTCCTTAATCCCCACAGCCGGATGAACTAACGTTCGTCCGGTTTGCTATTGAGCTCCTGCCTGGATACATACCGCGAAAACAGCACGCCTGACATAAAATAAATATGGTCTAATGGGGAAATTTCTCGTGGAGAGGGAACAGATGCGATATCCGGTTGATGTATACACAGGCAAGATTCAGGCTTATCCCGAAGGCAAACCCAGCGCAATTGCCAAAATCCAGGTTGATGGTGAGTTGATGCTGACGGAGCTGGGGCTGGAAGGTGACGAGCAGGCGGAGAAAATGGTTCACGGCGGGCCAGACAGAGCGCTTTGTCATTATCCTCGTGAGCACTATCTCTACTGGGCGCGGGAATTTCCGGAACAGGCGGAGTTGTTTGTTGCGCCTGCGTTTGGTGAAAATCTCTCAACCGACGGTCTGACGGAAAGTAATGTTTATATGGGCGATATTTTCCGCTGGGGAGAGGCATTAATTCAGGTCAGCCAGCCGCGCTCGCCTTGCTATAAACTCAATTACCATTTTGATATCAGCGACATAGCGCAGTTGATGCAAAACACGGGTAAAGTGGGGTGGTTGTATAGCGTAATTGCACCAGGGTTGGTATCTGCTGATGCGCCACTGGAGTTGGTTTCCCGTGTCAGTGATGTGACCGTGCAGGAGGCTGCCGCCATCGCATGGCATATGCCGTTTGATGACGATCAGTATCACCGTTTACTCTCCGCCGCCGGGTTATCGAAAAGCTGGACGCGGACGATGCAAAAGCGCCGACTGAGCGGCAAGATCGAAGATTTTTCCCGCCGGTTGTGGGGAAAATAACCCCCGGAGTGTAGGCCTGATAAGACGCTATCAGCGTCGCATCAGGCATCCTGCTCAAATGCCGGATGCGGCGTAAACGCCTTATCCTGCCTACAATGCGGAGTTTAACTCCGCTTATACAGCGGCAACCAAATCACCAGCCGTAAACCGCCAAGCGGACTGTCTTCCGCTTTAACCCAGCCACGGTGCTGCTGGATGGCGGTTTCAACAATCGCCAGCCCCAAACCTGTACCGCCAGATTCACGATCGCGTGCTTCATCGGTACGATAGAACGGACGGAAAATCTGTTCGCGATCTTCCGGGCTAACACCAGGACCATCGTCGTCCACCGTAATGGTGATACCGTCTTTATCTACCGCAAAGCCCACTTCAATCTTCGTATGGGAATAACGCAGGGCATTACGAACAATGTTTTCCAGCGCACTTTCCAGGGCGTTCGGATTGCCGTACAGCGGCCACGGCCCAGGCGGGAAGTTAACTGTCAACGACTTGCCCATTTGCTCGGCTTCGAACGCCGCGTTATCCAGCACTTCACTCCACAACTGATTGGCTTTGATGGTCTCGCTAACCAGTGCGTTTTTCTGCTGATTACGTGACATCACCAACAGGTCGTTAATCATGCTGTCCAGACGTTGCGCTTCGGTTTCAATACGCTCCAGTTCTTTGCTTTCACCGCTACGACGGCGCAGTAACGCCGTACCCAGTTGCAGACGCGTCAGCGGGGTGCGCAGCTCGTGAGAGATATCAGAAAGCAGACGCTGCTGAGAGGTCATCATGCGCTCCAGCGCGGTGACCATCTGGTTAAAACTGGCACCAGCGGCAAGGAATTCCTGTGGCCCCGCTTCAAGTTCCGGGTGCTGGCGTAAGTTTCCCTGGGCAACTTCATCGGCAGCGTTTTTCAGCTTACGCGCCGGTTTTGCCAGACTCCAGGCCAACCACAACAGCAGCGGCGTACTGACCAACATGGTGACAATCAGCAGTAATAGCGGGCGGTCAAACAGTAAGTTAATGAAATCGGATTGAGAACTGCTGGCCGGACGAATCAGATAAAGTTGGTAATTATCTTCGCCATCACGCACGGAGAACGGACCGACCAGTTCCACGCGGCCATACTTTTTCTTCTGCGGATGATCGGCGTTATCGGCCTGACCAATAAAGTTACGAATGATCTGCATTTCGCTGCGTTCAGCGCCGATCACGCGGCCTTCGGTGGTCACCAATAACAAACGCTGTCCTGGCGGTGCCCACTTATCAATCGCCCGGAACAGACGCCGCCACCACATTAAATCGTTGGGCGGATCGTTCGCCAGCTCCGCTTCGACATGCTGCTCAATCATCAGACCCTGACGCTGTTCGCTATCCAGAAGCTCGGTCATCTGGCGTGAATCGAGCTTGGGTAACATCAAAACCAACATCAACACCAGCGCCAGCGTCAGCCAGAAGATGGCGAAGATGCGCGCGGTTAAGCTGCCTATCATGAAGCAGAAACCATCAGATAGCCGCGACCACGCAAGGTTTTAAACCACGGATGACCATCTTTACGATCCGGCAGTTTACGACGCAGGTTGGAAATGTGCATATCAATAGCGCGGTCGAAAGGCGTCAGGCGTTTGCCCAGCACTTCCTGGCTTAAATGCTCACGGGAAACCACCTGACCCAGATGCTGTGCCAGCAAATAGAGCAGGGTAAACTCAGTGCCGGTTAACTCCAGCGTTTGCCCGTCGAAGCTGGCTTCCTGACGGCCTGGATTCAGCACTAAGGCATCAACTTCCAGTGTCGGTGAACCGTTGTCGTTGTTTTGCTGTTGCTCGCTCCAGTGCGAACGGCGCAGGATCGCGCGAATACGTGCCACCAGCTCACGATCATTAAACGGTTTCGGGAGATAGTCATCTGCGCCCAGCTCAAGGCCGAGAACGCGATCAAGTTCACTGCCGCGCGCCGTCAACATAATGACAGGCGTCTGGTGTGTCTGGCGAAGTGCTTTTAATGTGTCGATACCATTTTTCTTCGGCATCATTACATCAAGCAAAAGTAAATCAATGCTGTCGTCCAGAAGATCAAGCGCCTGTTCCCCATCGTGGGCAACAATCACGTTGAAGCCTTCCATCTCGAGCAGCTCCTTTAATAGGGAAGTCAGCTCTCGGTCATCATCAACTAACAGGATTTTATTCATTGTTTAAATACCTCCGAGGCAGAAATTACGTCATCAGACGTCGCTAATCCATGACTTTACGTTGTTTTACACCCCCTGACGCATGTTTGCAGCCTGAATCGTAAACTCTCTATCGTTGAATCGCGACAGAAAGATTTTGGGAGCAAATGATGCGCATAGTTACCGCTGCCGTCATGGCCTCAACGCTGGCAGTCAGTTCATTAAGCCACGCTGCTGAAGTCGGTTCAGGCGATAACTGGCATCCGGGTGAAGAACTTACGCAGCGCAGTACGCAGAGCCATATGTTCGACGGCATAAGTTTAACCGAACATCAGCGTCAGCAGATGCGAGATCTTATGCAACAGGCCCGGCACGAACAGCCTCCTGTTAATGTTAGCGAACTGGAGACAATGCATCGCCTTGTCACCGCAGAAAATTTTGATGAAAACGCTGTGCGCGCACAGGCAGAAAAAATGGCGAATGAGCAAATTGCTCGTCAGGTTGAGATGGCAAAAGTCCGCAACCAAATGTATCGCCTGTTAACGCCGGAGCAGCAAGCGGTTTTAAACGAGAAACATCAACAACGAATGGAGCAGTTGCGCGACGTGACGCAATGGCAAAAAAGTTCATCGTTGAAGCTATTGAGTAGTAGCAACTCACGTTCCCAGTAGTAAACCCTGTTTTCCTTGCCATAGACACCATCCCTGTCTTCCCCCACATGATGTGGGGGTTTTTTTTATCCTCAATTTGCTTGCTGCTTAATGCATTGCAGATGATTTGCTTCCGTTATACTACCGTCAGTTGATAGCGGGAGTATTTATGAATCAATCTTATGGACGGCTGGTCAGTCGGGCGGCGATTGCTGCGACGGCGATGGCTTCGCTGCTATTGCTGATTAAAATTTTTGCATGGTGGTATACCGGGTCGGTGAGTATTCTCGCCGCGCTGGTGGATTCGCTGGTGGATATCGGCGCGTCGTTGACGAATTTACTGGTGGTGCGATATTCCCTGCAACCTGCCGACGATAATCACTCGTTTGGTCACGGTAAAGCTGAGTCCCTCGCGGCGCTGGCGCAAAGTATGTTTATCTCCGGTTCGGCACTATTCCTGTTTTTGACGGGTATTCAACATCTGGTATCTCCAACACCGATGACAGATCCAGGCGTCGGGGTTATCGTGACAATTGTGGCGCTAATTTGTACGATTATCCTTGTCTCGTTTCAGCGGTGGGTGGTGCGCCGGACGCAAAGCCAGGCGGTGCGGGCTGATATGCTACATTACCAGTCTGATGTTATGATGAACGGCGCAATTCTGCTGGCGCTGGGGTTGTCCTGGTACGGCTGGCATCGCGCCGATGCTCTGTTTGCATTGGGAATCGGCATCTATATTTTATATAGCGCGTTACGCATGGGATATGAGGCGGTACAGTCATTACTGGATCGCGCATTGCCTGATGAAGAACGGCAAGAAATTATTGATATCGTGACTTCCTGGCCGGGTGTTAGCGGCGCTCACGATCTTCGCACGCGGCAGTCAGGGCCGACCCGCTTTATTCAGATTCATTTGGAAATGGAAGACTCTCTGCCTTTGGTTCAGGCACATATGGTGGCGGATCAGGTAGAGCAGGCTATTTTACGGCGTTTTCCGGGATCGGATGTGATTATCCATCAGGACCCCTGTTCCGTCGTACCCAGGGAGGGTAAACGGTCTATGCTTTCATAATCAGTATAAAAGAGAGCCAGACCCGCATTTTGTGTATAAAATACCGCCATTTGGCCTGACCTGAATCAATTCAGCAGGAAGTGATTGTTATACTATTTGCACATTCGTTGGATCACTTCGATGTGCAAGAAGACTTCCGGCAACAGATTTCATTTTGCATTCCAAAGTTCAGAGGTAGTCATGATTAAGAAAATCGGTGTGTTGACAAGCGGCGGTGATGCGCCAGGCATGAACGCCGCAATTCGCGGGGTTGTTCGTTCTGCGCTGACAGAAGGTCTGGAAGTAATGGGCATTTATGACGGCTATCTGGGTCTGTATGAAGACCGTATGGTACAGCTAGACCGTTACAGCGTTTCTGACATGATCAACCGTGGCGGTACGTTCCTCGGTTCTGCGCGTTTCCCGGAATTCCGCGACGAGAACATCCGCGCCGTGGCTATCGAAAACCTGAAAAAACGTGGGATCGATGCGCTGGTGGTTATCGGCGGTGACGGTTCCTACATGGGTGCAATGCGTCTGACCGAAATGGGCTTCCCGTGCATCGGCCTGCCGGGCACTATCGACAACGACATCAAAGGCACTGACTACACTATCGGTTTCTTCACTGCGCTGAGCACCGTTGTAGAAGCGATCGACCGTCTGCGTGACACCTCTTCTTCTCACCAGCGTATTTCCGTGGTGGAAGTGATGGGTCGTTATTGTGGCGATCTGACGTTGGCTGCGGCTATTGCTGGTGGCTGTGAATTCGTTGTAGTTCCGGAAGTTGAATTCAGCCGTGAAGACCTGGTAAACGAAATCAAAGCGGGTATCGCGAAAGGTAAAAAACACGCGATCGTGGCGATTACCGAACATATGTGTGATGTTGACGAACTGGCGCATTTCATCGAGAAAGAAACCGGTCGTGAAACCCGCGCAACTGTGCTGGGCCACATCCAGCGCGGTGGTTCTCCGGTGCCTTACGACCGTATTCTGGCTTCCCGTATGGGCGCTTACGCTATCGATCTGCTGCTGGCAGGCTACGGCGGTCGTTGCGTAGGTATCCAGAACGAACAGCTGGTTCACCACGACATCATCGACGCTATCGAAAACATGAAGCGTCCGTTCAAAGGCGACTGGCTGGACTGCGCGAAAAAACTGTATTAATGATTTCGGAAAAAGGCAGATTCCTTTAGCCTGAAACCGATGACAGAAGCAAAAATGCCTGATGCGCTTCGCTTATCAGGCCTACATGAATTCTGCAATTTATTGAATTTGCAAACTTTTGTAGGCCGGATAAGGCGTTCGCGCCGCATCCGGCATGGACAAAGCGCACTTTGTCAGCAATATGAGGCGGATTTCTTCCGCCTTTTTAATCCCTCAACATATACCCGCAAGTTATAGCCAATCTTTTTTTATTCTTTAATGTTTGGTTAACCTTCTGGCACGCTTTGCTCATCACAACACAACATAAGAGAGTCGGGCGATGAACAAGTGGGGCGTAGGGTTAACATTTTTGCTGGCGGCAACCAGCGTTATGGCAAAGGATATTCAGCTTCTTAACGTTTCATATGATCCAACGCGCGAATTGTACGAACAGTACAACAAGGCATTCAGCGCCCACTGGAAACAGCAAACTGGCGATAACGTGGTGATCCGTCAGTCCCACGGTGGTTCAGGCAAACAAGCGACGTCGGTAATCAATGGTATTGAAGCTGATGTTGTCACTCTGGCTCTGGCCTATGACGTGGACGCAATTGCGGAACGCGGGCGGATTGATAAAGAGTGGATCAAACGTCTGCCGGATAACTCCGCACCGTACACTTCCACCATTGTTTTCCTGGTACGTAAGGGCAATCCGAAGCAGATCCATGACTGGAACGATCTGATTAAACCGGGTGTTTCGGTGATCACGCCTAATCCGAAAAGCTCTGGTGGCGCGCGCTGGAACTACCTGGCTGCCTGGGGCTACGCGCTGCATCACAACAACAACGATCAGGCAAAAGCACAGGATTTTGTTCGGGCACTGTATAAAAACGTCGAAGTTCTGGATTCTGGCGCGCGCGGCTCCACTAACACTTTTGTCGAGCGCGGAATTGGCGATGTACTGATCGCCTGGGAAAACGAAGCTCTGCTGGCAGCGAATGAACTGGGGAAAGATAAATTCGAAATCGTCACGCCGAGTGAGTCTATCCTCGCAGAGCCAACCGTGTCGGTGGTCGATAAAGTGGTCGAGAAAAAAGGCACCAAAGAGGTGGCGGAAGCCTACCTGAAATATCTCTACTCGCCAGAAGGTCAGGAAATTGCCGCGAAAAACTACTACCGTCCGCGCGATGCTGAGGTGGCGAAAAAGTACGAAAATGCGTTTCCAAAGCTGAAGTTATTCACCATTGATGAAGAGTTCGGCGGCTGGACGAAAGCGCAAAAAGAGCATTTTGCTAACGGCGGTACGTTCGATCAGATCAGCAAACGCTGATTTCTCCAGGATAATTATCAAACCCGGTGGTTTCTCGCGACCGGGTTTTTTATTTGTCACGATTTTGCGTTACCCTTGCATCTCTTTGAGGTACAGGGAAAAAAAGATGAAAAAAGCGGGTCTTCTTTTTTTGGTGATGATAGTTATCGCCGTTGTGGCTGCCGGTATTGGTTACTGGAAATTAACCGGTGAAGAGTCGGATACATTACGTAAGATTGTCCTTGAGGAATGTTTGCCCAATCAGCAGCAAAATCAAAATCCTTCGCCATGTGCGGAAGTCAAACCCAACGCCGGATACGTGGTTTTAAAAGATCTTAATGGCCCACTGCAATATCTGTTGATGCCAACGTATCGTATTAACGGTACTGAAAGTCCTTTGTTGACCGATCCTTCAACGCCGAACTTCTTTTGGTTGGCCTGGCAGGCGCGTGATTTTATGAGCAAAAAATACGGCCAGCCGGTTCCCGATCGCGCGGTTTCTTTGGCGATCAACTCTCGCACCGGGCGTACGCAAAACCATTTTCATATTCATATTTCTTGTATTCGTCCTGATGTGCGCGAACAGCTGGATAACAATCTGGCGAACATCAGTAGCCGCTGGTTGCCACTGCCAGGTGGTTTGCGTGGGCATGAGTACCTGGCGCGTCGGGTAACGGAAAGCGAACTGGTACAACGCAGCCCATTTATGATGCTTGCAGAAGAAGTGCCTGAGGCGCGGGAACATATGGGAAGCTACGGGCTGGCAATGGTACGGCAGAGTGATAACTCATTTGTATTGCTGGCGACACAACGAAATCTACTGACGCTGAACCGTGCTTCAGCCGAGGAAATCCAGGATCATCAGTGTGAGATTTTGCGTTAAGGCGAGGAGTTAAGGAAAGTAAGTGCCGGATATGAAATCCGGCACCTGTCAGACTTAAGCCTGTTTAGCCGCTTCTGCAGCTTTAACGATCACTGCGAAAGCGTCAGCTTTCAGAGAAGCACCGCCAACCAGCGCGCCGTCGATGTCTGGCTGAGCAAACAGTTCTGCAGCGTTAGACGCGTTTACAGAGCCGCCGTACTGGATGATCACTTGTTCAGCGATGTTAGCGTCAACTTTAGCGATGTGGTCACGGATGAATTTGTGAACAGCCTGTGCCTGAGCCGGAGTTGCAGATTTGCCAGTACCGATTGCCCATACAGGTTCGTAAGCGATAACCGCACCTTCGAATGCCGCAGCCCCCTGAGTTTTCAGTACCGCGTCGATCTGACGTGCACAAACTTCTTCAGTTTTGCCCGCTTCGTTTTCCGCTTCGGTTTCACCGATGCACAGAACCGGAGTCAGTCCCTGCTCTTTCAGCACCGCGAATTTTTTCGCGATCAGTTCGTCAGACTCTTTGTGGTAAGTACGACGTTCAGAGTGGCCGATGATGATGTACTGTGCGCCGATGTCTTTCAGCATAGCAGCAGAGGTTTCACCGGTGAATGCGCCGGACAGGTTCAGGTCCACGTTTTGCGCACCCAGCATGATGTGGCTGCCTTCAGCTTCGCGCTTCGCCATATCGATGTACATTTCCGGTGGTGCGATTGCAACCGCACAGCCAGCAACACCTGCCAGCTCTTTACGCAGGTTAGAAACCAGCTCGTGAACCATGTGGCGGCTGCCGTTCAGTTTCCAGTTACCCATCACTAAAGGATGTCGCATTTTAATTCTCCACGCTTATAAGCGAATAAAGGAAGATGGCCGCCCCGCAGGGCAGCAGGTCTGTGAAACAGTATAGAGATTCATCGGCACAAAGGCTTTGCTTTTTGTCATTTATTCAAACCTTCAAGCGATTCAGATAGTGCCAGCTTAATCGGTTCAACAGCGAAGGTCAGCCCCTTTTCGCCGTTGTCCGCGACAACATAACGCAGTGCACCTTCTGTCTCGGTGTAATAACGTTTGTTTTTCCCCGCCGTTAGTAGCGACTGCAGTTTTTTCTGGCTTTGTGTTTTGGTCATTAATGGGGTGAGTGTGCGGATCACCGCTGCCATGTATTCCTGAGCTTTCGCTTTCGCGGCTTTTTGCTCTGGCCCCTGGATGGGTAGCCAGGTCATTTGAATGCTTTTGATTTTTAAGGTACCGCGCTCCAGCGCTGTAGAAGCATACAAGTTCTCGTTAATTTTACTGGCAGCACGAGTGAGATTGGCTTTGTCGGGACTGCTGTCGATGGCACGAAATTCGTTCAGTGGCAGGCTGGGATTCTGGCTGTTAAAGTCTTCTCGAAACTGGCTGATGGAGAGATCGAAAGTAGGGGCTCCAGCCAGCAGATAAGGCGCGGTCGTTGCCGTATCTGGTGTTTGTGCATGCGCCGTTGTTGTAACGGTTAATGCAGAATATAAGAGAAAAAACAGCGTACACCCTGGCTTCATTGACAGTACCTTTTGTTATGACTGGCTCCGATTAAAACGATATCTGTCGCCCTTGTCAAAAGGGTAGAATCCTGGAAAAGACAACCATCAAGGAACTTACATGACCATACAGCAATGGTTATTCTCATTTAAAGGGCGTATTGGACGCCGTGATTTCTGGATTTGGATAGGCCTGTGGTTCGCAGGCATGCTGGTGCTTTTCTCACTGGCGGGTAAAAATTTACTCGATATTCAGACCGCGGCGTTTTGCCTTGTGTGCTTGCTTTGGCCAACAGCGGCAGTAACCGTTAAGCGCTTGCATGATCGCGGGCGTTCCGGCGCATGGGCATTTCTGATGATTGTGGCGTGGATGCTGCTGGCGGGTAACTGGGCGATTTTACCGGGTGTCTGGCAATGGGCGGTGGGGCGTTTTGTCCCGACATTGATTCTGGTGATGATGCTTATCGATCTTGGTGCGTTTGTTGGCACACAAGGCGAAAATAAATATGGTAAAGATACCCAGGATGTGAAGTATAAAGCCGACAATAAATCAAGTAATTAACCTTTAATATATCTCTTACTGCTATTTTTTTCCGGGATTGTTATTTCCACGATGCAAGTGACAATGCCCGGAAAATCCTTCTGAACTCTTCACCTTAAGCAATATCAAAAAAAATGGTAATCCATAAGATCATTACTTGTTTGTTCTTCCTTTAACGGCGCATTATTCTTAAGTCGTAATCGACAGAGAGGCGAATATACAGAGGTGCCCTATGAAAGATGTCGTAGATAAATGCAGTACTAAAGGATGTGCGATTGATATCGGTACGGTGATTGATAACGACAACTGTACCAGTAAGTTTTCGCGCTTTTTTGCCACCCGCGAAGAAGCAGAGTCCTTTATGACCAAACTGAAAGAGCTTGCCGCCGCTGCATCCTCTGCAGATGAAGGGGCCAGCGTAGCCTATAAGATTAAGGATCTGGAAGGGCAAGTTGAGCTTGATGCGGCCTTCACCTTCTCATGCCAGGCCGAGATGATTATTTTTGAGTTATCACTGCGTTCGTTAGCTTGATGGAGTTGCTTTAGAAGGAGTTAAACATGGCTTATAAACACATTGGCGTGGCAATTTCCGGGAATGAAGAAGATGCCTTACTGGTGAATAAAGCCCTGGAGCTCGCCAGACATAATGACGCTCACCTGACGTTAATTCATATTGATGATGGCTTAAGCGAGTTGTATCCGGGTATCTACTTCCCTGCAACAGAAGATATTCTTCAATTGTTGAAGAATAAGTCGGATAACAAGCTGTATAAACTGACGAAAAATATTCAATGGCCGAAGACAAAACTGCGTATTGAACGCGGAGAAATGCCGGAAACACTGCTGGAAATTATGCAAAAAGAGCAGTGCGACCTCCTTGTCTGTGGTCATCACCACTCATTTATCAACCGTTTGATGCCGGCATATCGCGGGATGATCAATAAGTTGAGTGCGGATTTGCTCATCGTGCCGTTTATCGATAAGTAACCGCTTACCAGTAATGCTCCGCTGTCATATGGCCCGGTCGGCGACGTAAATGTTTCGTCATCTGCCGGGTCTCTTTCAGCAACTGTTGCGTATCGCGCACCATCTGTGGATTGCCGCACAGCATCACATGGCTGGTTTCTTTATTCATCGGCAGGCCAACCGCGCTTTCCAGTTCACCACTTTCAATTAACGCCGGTATCCGCCCAGTGAGCGAACCCGCAGCCGTTTCCCGACTGACCACCGTCTGAATGCGCAGTTTGCCTTCGTAGCGTTTTTCCAGTTCTTGCATCAGTGGCAAATAGCTTAAGTCGGCGGCATAACGTGCGGCGTGAACCAGGACCAGATTTTTGAAGCGATCTAAATCTTTACCCAGTTGCAGAATCGATAGATAAGGGCCAATCGCTGTACCGGTTGCCAGCATCCATAGCGTTTCGCAATCTGGTACTTCATCCAGAACAAAGAAGCCAGCTGCTTCGCTAACCACCTGCACTTCATCGCCCGGTTTCAGTGCCGCCAATCGTGGGCTTAATTTGCCATCGGGGACGGTGACCAGGTAAAACTCCAGATCGGGATTATCGGGCGAGTTAACATAGGAGTAGGCGCGCTGGACGCGTTCACCGTCGATTTCAAGGCCAAGCTTGGTAAATTGCCCGGCGGTAAACGGAAGCACGGGGGCGTGAACGGTGAGACTAAACAGGGCGTCGGTCCAGTTCTGCACTTTAGTGACTTTGCCTGTTACCCAATCAGCCATGTTTTTCTCCTGTTTTGATTGACTTGCCTTATCTTCGTTCTCCGAACAAAAAAATTCCAGTCCCGAAGGACTGGAAGGCTCAATCGATCAAATCACTCAGAGAATGTGCACCTGCATTTCCGGGTCTTTGCGATCCAGATAGTGGATGGACTGAATGCGGCGAATAGTGCGTGACTTGCCGCGGATCAGCAGCGTTTCGGTAGTCGCGATATTGCCTTTGCGGCTAATGCCTTCCAGCAGATCGCCTTTGGTAATACCGGTGGCAGAGAAGATGACGTTATCGCTGCGCGCCATATCGCCCAGACGCAATACTTTACCGGCTTCGATGCCCATTGCTTTGCAGCGTGCCAGCTCCTGCTCGCCAATGCGACGATTCTCTTCGTTGTCGCCTTTGACGTCATGACGCGCCAGCAGACGACCGTTCATGTCACCATCTAATGCGCGGATCACCGCTGCAGAAACCACGCCTTCCGGCGCGCCACCAATACCGTACAGCACGTCAACTTCGCTGTCTGGCATACAGGTGAGAATTGAGGCCGCAACGTCGCCGTCCGGAATAGCAAATACGCGTACGCCGAGTTGCTGCATTTCAGCGATAACGGCATCGTGGCGTGGTTTAGCCAGAATTGTTACCGTCAGTTCGCTCAACGGTTTACCGAGCGCCGCCGCAACATTGCGCAGGTTATCCGCCAGCGGCAGGTTCAGATCAATGGTGCCTTTGGCTCCCGGTCCGACGATCAGCTTCTCCATATACATATCTGGCGCATTGAGGAAGCAGCCTTTATCGCCAACAGCCAGCACCGCCAGCGCGTTAGCCTGGCCCATCGCCGTCATGCGCGTGCCTTCAATCGGATCAACAGCAATATCTACCGCGTCGCCGCGACCAGTACCGACTTTTTCACCAATGTAGAGCATCGGTGCTTCGTCGATTTCACCTTCACCAATAACGATGGTGCCGTCAATGTTGACCTGGTTGAGCATAATACGCATGGCGTTTACCGCTGCGCCGTCCGCGGTGTTTTTATCGCCGCGTCCTAGCCATTTGTAGCCAGCCAGCGCCGCAGATTCGGTGACGCGGGAAAATTCGATGGCAAGTTCTCGTCTCATAGCAAACTCTAAGCAGTAAGGAATGGCGCGAAGTGTAGCACAGGGGAAGGGCGGGATTATTGATGTGTGCGGGGTTGCCCCCGCACGATTCAGGACTACCGGATGCGGCATAAACGCTTCATCCGGCATTTACATTACTCGTCGTGTTCTTCCCACGCCATCGCGCGTTTCACCGCTTTTTTCCAGCCTGCGTAACGGTAATTACGCTCAGTGGTTTCGATGCCTGGACGGAACTCGCGCTCAATCACCGCTTTCTCTTGCAGCTCGTCGAGGTTCTGCCAGAAGCCAACCGCCAGACCAGCAAGATAGGCCGCACCCAATGCGGTGACTTCGCGCACTTCCGGGCGCTCAACGCGCGTACCGAGAATATCGGACTGGAACTGCATCAGGAAATTGTTCGCCACTGCGCCGCCATCCACGCGCAGGGCGTGCAGACGAATACCAGAATCGGCCTGCATCGCTTCCAGCACGTCACGCGTCTGATAAGCAATAGACTCCAGCGTCGCGCGTATAATGTGGTTAGCGTTCACCCCACGAGTCAGACCGAAAATCGCCCCGCGTGCATACGGATCCCAGTATGGCGCACCCAGCCCGGTAAAGGCCGGAACCACATACACACCATTGGTGTTTTGCACTTTCGTGGCAAAGTATTCGGAATCGTAGGCGTCGTTAATCAACTTCATCTCATCACGCAGCCACTGAATGGATGCGCCCGCCATAAACACCGCACCTTCCAGCGCATAGTTTACTTCGCCAGTTGGGCCACAGGCGATGGTGGTCAGCAGGCCGTTTTCTGATTTCACCGCTTTCTCGCCAGTGTTCATCAGCATAAAGCAGCCAGTGCCATAGGTGTTCTTCGCCATCCCTTCTTTCACGCACAACTGACCAAACAGCGCCGCCTGCTGGTCACCGGCGATCCCGGAGATTGGAATACGCGTGCCGCCTTTGCCGCCAATGTTAGTCTGACCGTATACTTCGGAAGAACGACGCACTTCTGGCAGCATCTCGCGCGGAATATCCAGCACCTCGAGCATTTTGTCGTCCCAGTCCAGGGTATGGATGTTGAACAACATGGTACGAGAGGCGTTGGTGTAATCGGTCACATGGACACGGCCCTGAGTCATTTTCCAGATAAGCCACGTATCAACCGTACCAAACAGCAATTCACCACGACGCGCACGCTCGCGAGAGCCTTCCACATGGTCGAGGATCCACTTCACTTTGGTGCCAGAAAAGTACGGGTCAATCACCAGACCGGTATTGCTGCGGATATAATCTTCTAAACCGTCACGTTTTAAATGCTCGCAGATTTCTGCGGTACGACGGCACTGCCAGACAATGGCGTTATAGATAGGCTTGCCGGTTTCTTTTTCCCAGACAATAGTGGTTTCACGCTGGTTCGTAATACCGATAGCTGCAATTTGATCGGAACTGATATCGGCTTTCGCCAGCACTTCTACCAGCGTGGAGCTTTGGGTGGCCCAGATTTCCATTGGGTCGTGTTCTACCCAGCCTGGTTTTGGGTAGATTTGCTCAAATTCGCGCTGCGACACGCTAATGATATTGGCATCGTGATCCATTACGACCGCGCGGGAGCTGGTGGTGCCCTGGTCGAGCGCAACGATATATTTTTTTTCAGTCATGTTTAATTGTCCCGTAGTCATATTACAGCGAAGCTTTTTGTTCTGAAGGAGTTGTGGTCTCCTTTTCTTCCACAACACAGATATCGCAAGGCAAATGGCGACCAATCAGTTTGCGATAGGCAAATGCACCTACAATCGCGCCAACGATAGGGCCAAAAAGCGGCACCAGGAAGTAAGGAATGTCTCTGCCGCCGGTAAAGGCGACATTGCCCCAGCCCGCCAGCCAGGCAAAGACTTTCGGACCGAAGTCACGCGCTGGGTTCATGGCAAAGCCCGTCAATGGACCCATAGATGCGCCAATGACCGCAATCAGTAGACCAATCAGCAAGGGAGCCAAAGGGCCGCGTGGTACACCGTTGCCATCGTCCGTTAACGCCAGGATCAGCCCCATCAGAATAGCGGTAATCACCATCTCAACTGCGAAAGCCTGCACAAAATTGATATGAGGATTAGGGTAAGTAGAGAAAGTGCCAGCCAGATCAACACTTTCAACGCTGCCGCGAACAATGTGATGAGTCTGCTCGAAGTCGAAAAATAAATTGTAGTAAAGCCCGTAAACTAAAGCCGCAGCGCAGAAAGCGCCGGCAACTTGTGAAACGATAAAAGGAATAACTTTGCGCTTGTCGAAACAGGCAAACAGCCACAATGCAATGGTAACAGCGGGATTAAGATGCGCGCCGGAAACCCCTGCGGTCAGGTAGATGGCCATTGCCACCCCCAGTCCCCAAATGACACTGATTTCCCACTGACCAAAAGACGCACCAGCGACTTTTAGTGCTGCAACGCAACCCACACCGAAAAAAATCAACAACCCGGTACCGAGGAATTCAGCAATGCACTGGCCTTTCAAGGTTGATGTTTGACTCATAATCGGATCCTGAAGAGTTAATGTTTGTTGTATGCGTGAAAGTCACGGACCTCCACGATGCTTGTAGGCATGCTGTAAACTTATCGTTAACGAGCAAAAACGAGAAATATCGAACTTAAAATGTGTGTGCTTCGTCATAAAATGAGCGTTATCGCGCCATTTATTCCATCTGATTGTACATGATGCATGTTTGTTAGATCATTCGCGCAACAAATTTATTAACATTTTCGATTGATGTGGATTATGTCACCAGGAGAAGGATGAAAAGTGTGGCAAACCGTAATCTGCAAGGCGTGCCGCTGGACAGCGATGGCGCGGCTTCATACAATCGGAGCTAACTAAAGTGCGCTCGTATTTATTAAGGCGTCACCGGTAATCGGGACGAGGATTTTTATCCATCAACGCCTTGCAATTCAGGAGAGGTATGACAATGTCATTAGAAGTGTTTGAGAAACTGGAAGCAAAAGTACAGCAGGCGATTGATACCATCACTCTGTTGCAGATGGAAATCGAAGAGCTGAAAGAAAAAAACAACTCACTGTCGCAGGAAGTTCAAAATGCCCAGCATCAGCGCGAAGAGCTGGAGCGTGAGAACAACCATCTGAAAGAACAGCAGAACGGCTGGCAGGAACGTCTGCAGGCCCTGCTGGGTCGCATGGAAGAGGTTTAATCTCTTCCATGCAGAGGCGCCGCAAGGCGCCTTATTTTTTACTTCACTGCATTTTTAGCGGAAAGCATAATCTCCATCGCCTGTTGGCGATATTTATCTGCCGTATCTGGCGCCATTAATGCAATGATCCCCACAGCCCTGGGGGTGTCTTCAAGATAAACACTGATGGTTCTTTTCTGCTGACCATCAAAATTTATCAACACATCCTGATACTTACAGGTGAAATGTTTGGCATTACAAACATGAAACTGGAAGGCTTCCTCATTGTATTGATCCTTGAGATTGTCTCGCTGCTTCTTCTTTAACGCTTCCAGCGGGTCATCGGCGCTACGTCCTGCGGGCAGGCGGAAAGCAGAAATGAAGACGCTATTATCCTCACTTCTTATATCAATGGTTTCATTAGTACTAATGGAAACCGTATTCCAGTGTCGGTTCGGGATAGTCACGGTTATCGCAGCATTCTCAAAGGTATATTGCCACGGGGTAAACATACGAAACGTATTGCCGACTTTGGATAAAAGCAGGATTCCCAATACCCAACAGCACCCGCGAGTAAAACTGGCGAAGTTACGTGTTTTTTTAATAAATGCGCACAGAATACCTGACACAAGCACGGGAAGTAACAACGGCCCCAGAAATACTGAACCGATATACTCGCCAACCATGCCAGGATCTCCAGACAGTAGGTTGCTGTGCTGAAGATGACTAAGAAAAGTAGTTATTATCCATAGTATTAATAAGATAACGTATCTCATATCAATCCCTTATTATTAACATGCACATCAGATTATTGATGGGCAGAAAGTATCATTTTCATTACTTCTTCTTGATATTCGTCCAAATAATCTGGGTCGATAGCTGCGACCAGTCGTATCAAATTAGTGTTATCCAGTAGAGTCATGAAAATAGCATGTCTTATTTTGCCATCACTCATTGTTTGAATTCCTTCCTGATAAGCGCAGGCAAATCCCTTAACATCACAAACATGCATTTCTGCAGTTCCGTTTTGAGTCGCGGTAAGTTCCTCGATTGAATGCACACCGAGTTCATTTTGTGAGAAGGCAACAATAACTAAAATAGCATGGGCATCCCGAGTCACCAGGATTGGTCCTTGTTTTACTATATTGGCAACCCACTGTTTGCTCGGAACTGTGACGGTGATACCTGGCCCCGGGAAAGTATAATCCCATGTGCTGTGTCGTTCCCACACTGTATAGCTGCTATAGATAAGAAATAATCCCATTAACCAACAAGTGCCGCGAATAAAGCTGTGGCTGCTTCTTTTTTTTATCGTTATACAGATGATTGTGGCGATAATAAATGATAAGGCAAGTGGGTTAAAAAATACGTTAGCAAAATATAAAATCATTTCACCCGTGTTGCCAGACAAAAGGAATTTGTAGCGGAAATGGTTAACGACTATAAGTAATAAATATATAAATAAAAGAATAATATTTTGCATGAATACGTCCATGTATAAAAAAGGGGAATTTAATTCCCCTTTTAACGCATGGCAGGTACTTATTCAATATCCAGCGGATCTTCTGAAAGAATAATCCCGGTATTGTCGGCATAAAGATGGTCGCCGGAGAAGAAGGTGACACCGCCAAAATTGACGCGGACATCGCTTTCGCCAATGCCTTCGCCAGCGGCACCAACCGGAATTGCCGCCATCGCCTGGATGCCGATATCCAGCTCTTCCAGGTCATCTACCTGACGCACCGCGCCGTAAATGACCAGACCTTCCCATTCATTTTGTACTGCCAGACGCGCCAGTTCAGCATCGACCAGTGCGCGACGAACAGAACCACCGCCATCGACGACAAGAACACGACCACGGCCATTCTGTTCGAGCAGATCGTACAGCAACCCGTTGTCCTCGAAACATTTTACCGTGATTATTTGTCCGCCAAACGACGCCCGTCCGCCAAAGTTGGAGAACAGCGGTTCCACGACGTTAACATCTTCTTGATAGATGTCACAAAGCTCGGAAGTATCGTATTTCATAGGCTTAACATTCAGTTGCTGCGAGAATTTTCAGTATATCGCGCTATGTAGGCTGTTGGCAAAATCATCAATTGTTAATTGATATTTGTCAGTTATGCTGCCCACTGGCTTAGGAATATCCCTAAAACAAACAGCAGGTTAGTCAGTAACGCTCCTTTGACAGTGCGTTCCAGCATTGGTCGCATCGCCACCGGGTCCATTTCGCGCATCACATAACGAGCTTGCTTCACCAGCAACGGTGCCGCCAGCAGGAACAGCCAGCCCCACAGGCTATGCAGCGAAAAGAGATTAAACAGCGCCAGACACACCAGAGAGCCCATCAGCAGGCAGGCATGATAACGACGCGCGTTTACTGCACCTAAGCGCACCACCAGCGTGTTTTTGCCGTTTTCGCGGTCGCTATTGATATCACGCAGGTTATTAATGTTCAGTACTGCCGTTGCCAGCAGGCCGCATGCGGTTGCCGGAAGGATCAGTGCCGGAATCAATGTATGAGCCTGTAAATACCAGCTCCCCATGACGCTCAACCAGCCAAAGAAAACCAGTACGGAAATATCACCCAAACCGATATAACCATAAGGACGATTGCCCACGGTGTAGGTGATAGCGGCAATGATCGACAACCCGCCAAGAATCAGGAAACCGACAAAATCGGCCAGCGTATGGCACGCCACTGCAACCAGTGCCAGCCCGGAAAGACAGATGAGCACAACGGTAATAATGAGCGCCCGTTTCATCTCTTGCTGGGTAATGACCCCTTTTTGCATGCCGCGTAGCGGCCCAATGCGGTCAGGTTTATCGCTGCCTTTTACCGCATCGCCGTAATCATTGGCGAGGTTAGAAAGGATCTGTAATAGCCCGGCGGTAATCAATGCCAGCAGGGCGACCAGTGGATCGAAGTGACCTTGCCACCATGCCAGCGCCGTCCCGACGATAATTGCAGCAAAGGCGAGGGGGAGGGTTTTAGGTCGTAAACTTTCCAGCCACGCCTGAGTTCGGCTAATTTGTTGTTCAGTCATAATACGCGCCAATAAAAATGGGGCCTTTCAGCCCCATCAAACAATGATGAAAATGATTGAACGCGATTATAGGATAAAACGGCTCAGATCTTCATCTGCCACCAACGCATCCAGATGTTTGCTCACATAATCTGCGTCAATAGTGATGGTTTGACCGCTTAAATCGCTGGCGTCGTAGGAAATCTCTTCCATTAAACGCTCCAGAACAGTATGTAAACGACGAGCACCGATGTTTTCGGTAGATTCGTTCACCTGCCATGCTGCTTCCGCGATCCGCTTAATACCGGAGTCGGTGAACTCGATATTTACGCCTTCAGTCGCCATCAATGCTTTGTACTGCACGGTGATAGAGGCATTCGGCTCGGTCAGAATACGCTCGAAGTCGCTGGTGGTCAGTGCCTGCAGCTCAACGCGGATTGGCAGACGACCTTGCAGTTCCGGGATCAGGTCAGACGGTTTCGCAATCTGGAACGCGCCAGAAGCGATAAACAGAATGTGGTCAGTTTTGACCATCCCGTGTTTGGTGGAAACAGTGCAACCTTCTACCAGCGGCAGCAGGTCACGCTGAACGCCTTCACGAGAAACATCCGGACCGGAAGACTCGCCGCGCTTACAGATTTTGTCGATTTCGTCGATAAACACGATCCCGTGCTGCTCAACAGCGTCGATAGCATCTTGCTTCAGCTCTTCCGGGTTCACCAGTTTCGCCGCTTCTTCTTCAATCAGCAGCTTCATGGCGTCTTTGATTTTCAGCTTACGCGCTTTTTGCTTCTGACCGCCCAGGTTCTGGAACATGGACTGCAGCTGGCTGGTCATCTCTTCCATGCCCGGAGGAGCCATAATTTCAACGCCCATCGGTGCTGCGGCAAGATCGATCTCGATTTCTTTGTCATCAAGCTGGCCTTCACGCAGTTTTTTGCGGAATGCCTGACGAGCAGCGGACGGTTCCTGCTGCTGTTCGGTCTGTCCCCAGTTGTTTTTAGCAGGTGGGATCAGCACGTCGAGAATACGTTCTTCTGCCAGTTCTTCAGCGCGATAACGGTTTTTCTCGATAGCCTGGACGCGTACCATTTTCACGGCGGCATCGGTCAGATCGCGAATAATAGAATCCACTTCCTTACCGACATAGCCCACTTCGGTGAATTTGGTCGCTTCAACTTTGATGAACGGCGCATTCGCCAGCTTAGCCAGACGACGGGCGATTTCAGTTTTACCGACACCGGTCGGGCCGATCATCAGGATATTTTTCGGGGTCACTTCATGGCGCAGCTCTTCGTTGAGCTGCATGCGACGCCAGCGGTTACGCAGAGCAATCGCCACAGAACGCTTGGCGTTGTCCTGGCCGATGATGTGCTTATCCAGTTCGCTGACGATTTCGCGTGGGGTCATTTCAGACATGGGAGATCCTTACGCTTTGTAGCTTAATTCTTCGATGGTGTGGAAATGGTTGGTATAGATGCAAATGTCGCCTGCAATATCCAACGCCTTTTCAGCAATTTCACGGGCGCTAAGTTCAGTGTTTTCTAACAGCGCGCGCGCTGCAGCCTGGGCGTAAGGGCCGCCGGAGCCGATAGCAATAAGATCGTTTTCTGGCTGCACCACGTCACCGTTACCGGTGATGATAAGCGAAGCGGTTTCATCCGCGACTGCCAGCAGTGCTTCAAGTTTGCGCAGCATGCGATCGGTACGCCAGTCTTTTGCCAGCTCAACGGCGGCTTTGACCAGATGGCCCTGATGCATTTCCAGTTTGCGTTCAAACAGTTCGAACAGCGTAAAAGCATCCGCAGTACCGCCCGCAAAGCCCGCGATGACTTTGTCGTTGTACAGACGGCGGACCTTTTTCACGTTGCCTTTCATTACGGTATTGCCCAACGTGGCCTGACCATCACCAGCGATGACCACATGGCCGTTACGGCGTACGCTTACTATAGTTGTCACGAGCTGACCCCTTGGTTACAAATACAGAGTACAAACCCCGTACAAAAGTACGGGGCATAATGCAATTATAGATGGGGGGGATTTTGAGGGTTTCAACCCCCGGCGGCGAGCCGAATGCAGTTTGTATGACCCGCCATCTTCAACCGATTGAGGGTGCTGTCTGCGTTCTCTTTGCCTTTCACCGGGCCAATGACCACACGATTCCAGCCATTGTTGGTGGTAATTTTTGAGTCAAAGCCTTCAAACGCCAGCTGAGCACGTACCGTCTCTGCCTGTTCCGCGCCTCTGAACGAACCGCACTGCACCATCCAGCGGCGTTCGTCTTTTTTCTCCGCCGTCGGTTTTGGCGCGTCAGCGGCACGAGCAACTGGCGCAGCTTGCTGCGGCTTCGACTGCGCGGTGGTGTGCGCAGGGGTTTGCAGCAGATCCTGGTAAGGCTGCTGAGTAGAAGCCGGTTTAGACTGGCGCGGTTGCGCCTGTACCGGTGCGGCTTGCGACGTACGCGTCTGCTGCTGCCAGCTTTGTTCAGTCGTACGTGACTGCTGAGCCAGGCGTTGCTGCTCCGCTAATTGCTGCGCCTGACGCTGGCGCTGTAGCGTTTGCTGACGCTGTTCCGGCGTCTGCTCATTCCACGGAACTTCAACCAGCTGCGTTGGCTGCTGGCGCATATCAGCCTGCATTTGTTCAAGAAGCTGGCGTTGTTCTGGTGTCAGTTGCTCCGGCGTTTTCACTTCACCACCGGCAGAAGGTTCTGTGGGCGCACGCACACCCGGCTGGCGACTTTCCAGCTCTTTAATGTAGCGCCAGCGTTCTTCTGGTTTTGGTGGTAGTCCATTTCCGGTCACTTTCTGGCTTTGCAGCGTCTCGGACTCTTCTTTCTTGTGATGCGTAATGAAGTACAGACCACCGATAAAGGTCACAAGAACGGCGGCAGCAATAGCGACCATAGCGGGAGAAACCGCAGGCAGATTTCGTTGCTTTTTCCGTGAGGTGCTCTTTTTTCGCCGCGAAGGTGCCGGTTGGCTGCGGCGTACATAATCTCGTTGTGCCACTATCGTTTCGCTGTATTTATTCGTTCGTCAGCCCGCCATGTTACTTAAGCGGCGGGCCTTTGACCAGTCACGGCAGTCTTAAAGGTTTACTTTAAGGTAACGCGCGTGTTGATCCCCGGATGATAAGTTCGCAGTCCATTAAACGAGAGCCACTGCCAACGTGCTGCCCCTGCATTTGATCAAGCAATAACAGCATAGCTTCCCGACCGATTTCGTAACGCGGCTGCGCGATGGTTGTCAGCGGCGGATCACAAAATTGCGTCAGGTCGATGTTATCAAAACCGATTATGGAAAGGTCTTCCGGGACTTTCAGCCCCTGACGTTTTGCCTGAGAAAGTGCGCCGAGCGCCATCACATCGCTATGGCAGAAGACAGCAGTAGGCGGTTGTGGAAGATCAAGCAGCTGTTGCATTGCTTTGCTTCCGGCTTCGAAGGTGAAGTCGCCACGGGCGATGTATTGCGGATCAACCATAATGCCGCAGCGACGCAGCGCCTGAACGTAACCTTGCAGGCGGTAGTGACACAGCGGCATCTCTTCGGGACCGGCTATACAGCCAATCCGTTTATGCCCTTGCTCATATAAATAATTTACTGCATCAAATGCGGCGGTCAGATTGTCTATATGAACGGTAGGTAGCT
Organism: Escherichia sp. WS568; assembly: GCF_046486085.1. NCBI lineage: Bacteria > Pseudomonadati > Pseudomonadota > Gammaproteobacteria > Enterobacterales > Enterobacteriaceae > Escherichia > Escherichia sp. WS568. Next base: position 49,534 of record NZ_JBJQMC010000013.1, on the reverse strand, counting down.
CCAGTTCCGGTGCAAATTCGTTCGCCATCACCATCGGCGGCAGATTACGCTGTTCCTCAATGCTGGCATCAAACGGCAGCCTTGAACCCAGCAGCAACATGCCATCAATTTGCTTGGTGATGATCAAATCGATAAAGGTTTTTTCCTGCTGATTTTGATGCGCACAGTCGCCAATCAGCACCAGATATCCGTGATTTGCCGCCGTAACTTCGATACCGCGAATAATTTCGCTAAAGAAAGGGTCGCAGATATCCGGGACAATCACCAGAATGGTGCGGGATTCATTACGCTTGACGTTGCGCCCCATAGGCTGCGGTAAATAACCCACTTCCCGGGCCGCTTTTTCAACCCGATTACGGGTGGCCTGGGAGACTTTATCGGGATTCATTAATGCTCGGGAGACAGTCGCTGTAGAGACTTTTGCCTTGAGGGCAACGTCTTTCATGGTCGCGGCAGTTTCCTGCTTCTTCGCTTTCACACTCACTCCTCGCCTGGCACGTCAGGCGTACTACATCCATGTTTACTTCACATCGGCAACATTTTTAGCAGATAGCGCGTGAAAACGGTTACAGAATTTTCATGAAAAGTGTGATGAATATTGAATTTTTCGATCCGCCTCGCATCGTGAGCGGTTTAACCCTCAATCGGATCAACATCCAGTACCCATTTCACCTTGCGGGAATCCGGTATTGTATTAATAAGTGCCAGCGTACCATTGATGATGTGCTGTAAGCGCACGCGGGAAGGGTGCTGCAACAAAATTTGCCAGCGCCAGCGACCACCACGTTTCGGAGCCAGCGCCGGAACCGGACCGAGAACCCACAGTTTGTCGTCTGCCAGCGGGCTGGAGAGGATGAGATTACGCAGTTGTTGCAGGAACAGCGGCGCGTGCTGATTGTTATGATCTTCCGCACGCACAATCACATGGCTGGTCCACGGCGGCAGCTGCATCATGCGTCGTTCAGCCAGTGCCTGTTCGGCAAAGGCGTCGTAGCCTTTATAGAGCAACGTTTGCAACAGCGGATGTTCAGGATGGTGCGTTTGCAGCACCACTTCGCCCTGTTTACCCGCACGCCCGGCACGACCGGCGACCTGGGTGTAAAGCTGGGCGAAACGCTCTGCCGAGCGAAAATCGGCAGAAAACAGCGCGCCGTCTACGTCCAGTAACGCCACCAGCGTCACATCCGGAAAGTGGTGACCTTTCGCCAGCATTTGCGTGCCGATCAAAATCCTCGCGCCACCGCGATGTACTTCCGCCAGTTGTTGTTCCAGCGCACCTTTACGGCTGGTGGTATCGCGGTCGATACGAGAAATGGGCACACCAGGGAACAACGGTGCGAGCGTCTGTTCAAGCTGTTCGGTGCCCAGCCCCACGGGGACCAGGTGCGTGGAACCGCAAGAAGGGCACTGGCGCGGCACCGGACGCTGACTGTCACAGTGGTGGCAACGCAAATGCTGTTGCGCCTGATGCAGCGTGTAGTAGTGATCGCAACGTGGGCATTCGGCTATCCAGCCACAGTCGTGGCACAGTAGCGCAGGCGCAAAACCCCGGCGGTTAAGAAAGAGGATAACCTGATTGTTGGCCTGTAAATGCTGGCGCATACGGGTGATTAACGCCGGAGCCAGACCTGCCTGCACCTTCTGACCTTTTAAATCCAGCACATGTTGAATTGCCGGGCGCGCATTGCCCGCCCGACGGGTCAGGCGCAGCAGGCGGTATTTTTTCTGCTGGACGTTGCATAACGTTTCCAGCGCGGGCGTTGCGGAGCCAAGAATAATCGGGATTTGCTCGCTGTGCGCACGATACACCGCCAGGTCGCGGGCATGATAGCGCCAGCCTTCCTGCTGCTTGTAGGAGCTGTCGTGCTCTTCATCAATGACAATCACGCCGAGATTTTTAAACGGCGTAAACAGCGCGGAGCGGGTGCCAATCACAATCGCCGCCTCGCCATTTTTCGCTTTCAGCCACGCCGAAAGGCGCTCGCTGTCGTTCAGGCCGGAATGCAGAACTTCCACGGGGGCATTAAAACGTTCACGAAAACGGGCGATAGTTTGCGGCGTCAGGCCGATTTCCGGCACCATCACCAGCGCCTGCTTGCCCTGAGCGAGCACGTTTTCCAGTACGCTCAAATAAACTTCTGTTTTACCGGAACCGGTGACGCCCGCCAGCAGCCAGGCAGAGAAGGTATCTGCCGCGCTATGAATTGCGCCAACGGCGGTGGCCTGTTCGGTATTCAATCGCAACCGCTCACCAGAAACGGCATAATTCTTTCGCCAGTCGCTAAACTCTGGTGTTTCACTTGCTAAATCACACAGACCTTTTTTGCGCAGCGCCTGCAGTGCAGCATCATTAAATTCGAGCGTGGCGACCTGATCGCGCCAGATTTTCCCTTGTCGCAATGCTGCCAGTGCCTGTTGTTGCTTTGGCGAACGTTTCAGGCTGTTCAGATCCACCGCCTGACCTTGTTCAGTGGCAAACCAGTACCACATCGGCGCGTTCGCCGCAGGCCGCCCCTGGCGCAGTAAAATCGGCAAGGCATGAAACAGCACATCGCCAATCGGATGATGATAGTAATCTGCCGCCCATAGCAGTAATCGCCAGACGGAGTGAGTAAATACCGGCTCAACGTCCAGCACTTCTACTACCACTTTCAGCTCGTTGAGCGGCAGCTCGCTGACGTCGCTAACTGACACCACAACCCCGATGCGCTCCTGCTGTTTGCCAAACGGCACGCGCACGCGACACCCGGCTTTAACCGTCATGCCTTCTGGCAGCAGATAGTCAAAGGTACGAGGAAGCGGAACGGGCAAGGCAACGTGGGCAACGGGCATAGCATCATCCTGACTTGAAATTCGGTGGGTTAGTATACACATTGCCGTAGAAGAGTGCGGATCAGTTTGCATACGCTGGTTAATTTCTGTATGATTTCGCGCCTTCGTACGAAATGATCGTATTGAAGCTATACTTTTAACATCGCGTGGTGTCTGGCGTTAGGGCTGGAAGAGCGACGCGGCCTTAAACCGAGGTTTTCCCATGAAAAAAGATATTCACCCGAAATACGAAGAAATTACTGCTAGCTGCTCTTGCGGTAACGTAATGAAAATCCGCTCCACCGTTGGTCATGACCTGAACCTCGACGTGTGCAGCAAGTGCCACCCGTTCTTCACTGGCAAACAGCGTGATGTTGCTACCGGTGGCCGTGTTGACCGCTTCAACAAGCGTTTCAACATCCCGGGCAGCAAATAAGACCGGATTTCCGAAAAAAGCGCCGCACGGCGCTTTTTTTGTGCCTGAATTTTGGTCGTATTACCACGAAAACAGCGGCCATTCTTTGGCGACCGTAGTGAGTTGTGGCGCATCGAAAACGGCTTGTGGTGAAACTACCGTTTCCTCAAGCGGAATATTCTTGCCGTAACGTTCTTTGAGCTTTGCCTGGACCAGCGGGTTGCTGAGATCGAACTCTTTCAACTTCTGCTGCTCGCCCACGCGCATTCCCAGCGCGTTCTGATAAACCTTCCAAACGACTTCCGAGCAGTACTGGCGATCGTCGCTCCACGAGAAACTAAAGTCATACGGTTTGCCGAGATAACGTTTTGCCGTTTGCGCCAGTTTTTGCTGTTGTTCGGTATTCAGCCCACCTTCAACGCGGCGAACAATGTATTTGCCATCTTCACCGTGGGCGATCCACTGCTTGAGCGGGGTGTATTTCACCGGGCCGACCGCTTCAAAAACGTAGGGCTTTTTGTTACGCATCACCAGCATACCGGTGTGGCTGTAATCGGAATGGGTCGCCAGTTGGATCGCTTTACTTTGCGATGAGCGAGAGATTTGAAAGATGATGTCGCCAGTTTGCGGCTGCCAGGCAAAGGCAGGCACAGAAACCAGCAGGCTGAGGATCAGTAGCCTGATTTTCATCGTTAAACGTCCATGTATGAAAAAAGCGGCTGGTTAACTCCGCGCCGCTCTTTTCCGCTTTAGTATTCCCACGTCTCCGGGTTAATCCCCATCTCACGCATGATCTCTTTTGCCGCTTCCGGGATTTCGTCGCTGCGCTCTTTACGCAGGTCGGCATCATCCGGCAAAGGTTGCCCGGTAAAGGCATGCAGAAACGCTTCGCACAGCAGCTCGCTGTTGGTCGCGTGACGCAGGTTGTTCACCTGACGACGCGTGCGTTCATCGGTGAGGATTTTTAACACCTTAAGAGGAATGGAAACCGTAATCTTTTTGACTTGTTCACTCTTCTTGCCGTGCTCAGCGTATGGGCTGATATATTCGCCGCTCCATTCAGCCATGAGATACTTAATCCTCTTCGTCAATAAATTGAGACCAGACCACATAGTTAATGTGGGTACTGACCGTAAACCCGCATAGTTTACCGTACAGGCGCTACCGTGACATCGTGTAATGCACCTGTCGGCGTGATAATGCATATAATTTTAACGGCTATTTGGGATTTGCTCAATCTATACGCAAAGAAGTTTAGATGTCCAGATGTATTGACGTCCATTAACACAATGTTTACTCTGGTGCCTGACATTTCACCGACCAAGCCCAGGGAACTTCATCACATGACGCGTAAACAGGCCACCATCGCAGTGCGTAGCGGGTTAAATGACGACGAACAGTATGGTTGCGTTGTCCCTCCCATCCATCTTTCCAGCACCTATAACTTTACCGGATTTAATGAACCGCGCGCGCATGATTACTCGCGTCGTGGCAACCCAACGCGCGATGTGGTTCAGCGTGCGCTGGCAGAACTGGAAGGCGGTGCCGGTGCCGTACTTACTAATACCGGCATGTCCGCGATTCACCTGGTAACGACCGTCTTTTTGAAACCTGGCGATCTGCTGGTTGCGCCGCACGACTGCTACGGCGGTAGCTATCGCCTGTTCGACAGTCTGGCAAAACGCGGTTGCTATCGCGTGTTGTTTGTTGATCAAGGCGATGAACAGGCATTACGGGCAGCGCTGGCAGAAAACCCCAAACTGGTACTGGTAGAAAGCCCAAGTAATCCATTGTTACGCGTCGTGGATATTGCGAAAATCTGCCATCTGGCAAGGGAAGCCGGGGCGGTGAGCGTGGTGGATAACACCTTCTTAAGCCCGGCATTACAAAATCCGCTGGCATTAGGTGCCGATCTGGTGTTGCATTCATGCACGAAATATCTGAACGGTCACTCAGACGTGGTGGCTGGCGTGGTGATTGCTAAAGACCCGGACGTTGTCACTGAACTTGCTTGGTGGGCAAACAATATTGGCGTGACGGGCGGCGCGTTTGACAGCTATCTGCTGCTACGTGGTTTGCGAACGCTGGTGCCGCGTATGGAGCTGGCCCAGCGCAACGCGCAGGCGATTGTGAAATATCTACAAACCCAGCCGTTGGTGAAAAAACTGTATCACCCGTCGCTGCCGGAAAATCAGGGGCATGAAATTGCCGCGCGCCAGCAAAAAGGCTTTGGCGCAATGTTGAGTTTTGAACTGGATGGCGATGAGCAGACGCTGCGTCGTTTCCTGGGTGGGCTGTCGTTGTTTACGCTGGCGGAATCATTAGGGGGAGTGGAAAGTTTAATCTCTCACGCCGCAACCATGACACATGCAGGCATGGCACCAGAAGCGCGTGCTGCCGCCGGGATCTCCGAGACGCTGCTGCGTATCTCCACCGGTATTGAAGATGGCGAAGATTTAATTGCCGACCTGGAAAATGGCTTCCGGGCTGCAAACAAGGGGTAAAAATGAGTGTGATTGCGCAGGCAGGGGCGAAAGGTCGTCAACTGCATAAATTTGGTGGCAGTAGTCTGGCTGATGTGAAGTGTTATTTGCGTGTCGCGGGCATTATGGCGGAGTACTCTCAGCCTGACGATATGATGGTGGTTTCCGCCGCCGGTAGCACCACTAACCAGTTGATTAACTGGTTGAAACTAAGCCAGACCGATCGTCTCTCTGCGCATCAGGTTCAACAAACGCTACGTCGTTATCAGTGCGATCTGATTAGCGGCCTGCTACCCGCTGAAGAAGCCGATAGCCTCATTAGCGCTTTTGTCAGCGATCTGGAACGCCTGGCGGCGCTGCTCGACAGCGGTATTAACGATGCGGTGTATGCAGAAGTGGTGGGCCACGGTGAAGTGTGGTCGGCGCGCCTGATGTCTGCGGTACTTAATCAACAAGGGCTGCCAGCGGCCTGGCTTGATGCCCGCGAGTTTTTACGCGCTGAACGCGCCGCGCAGCCGCAGGTTGATGAAGGGCTTTCTTACCCGTTGCTGCAACAGCTACTGGTACAACATCCGGGCAAACGTCTGGTGGTGACCGGGTTTATCAGCCGTAACAACGCCGGTGAAACGGTGCTGCTGGGGCGTAACGGTTCCGACTATTCCGCGACACAAATCGGTGCGCTGGCGGGTGTTTCTCGCGTAACCATCTGGAGCGACGTCGCCGGGGTATACAGCGCCGACCCGCGTAAAGTGAAAGATGCCTGTCTGCTGCCATTGCTGCGTCTTGATGAAGCCAGTGAACTGGCGCGTCTGGCGGCCCCCGTTCTTCACGCCCGTACTTTACAGCCAGTATCCGGTAGTGAAATCGACCTGCAACTGCGCTGTAGCTACACGCCGGATCAAGGTTCCACGCGCATTGAACGCGTGCTGGCCTCAGGTACTGGCGCGCGTATTGTCACCAGCCACGATGATGTCTGTTTGATTGAGTTTCAGGTGCCCGCCAGTCAGGATTTCAAACTGGCGCATAAAGAGATCGACCAGATCCTGAAACGTGCTCAGGTGCGCCCACTGGCGGTTGGCGTACATAACGATCGCCAGTTGCTGCAATTTTGCTACACCTCAGAAGTCGCTGACAGTGCGCTGAAAATTCTCGACGAAGCGGGATTACCTGGCGAACTGCGCCTGCGTCAGGGGCTGGCGCTGGTGGCGATGGTTGGGGCGGGCGTAACCCGTAACCCGCTGCATTGCCACCGCTTCTGGCAGCAACTGAAAGGCCAGCCGGTCGAATTTACCTGGCAGTCCGATGACGGCATCAGCCTGGTGGCAGTACTGCGCACCGGGCCGACCGAAAGCCTGATTCAGGGTCTGCATCAGTCCGTCTTTCGCGCGGAAAAACGCATCGGCCTGGTATTGTTCGGCAAGGGCAATATCGGTTCCCGCTGGCTGGAACTGTTCGCCCGTGAGCAGAGCACGCTTTCGGCGCGTACCGGCTTTGAATTTGTGCTGGCAGGCGTGGTGGACAGCCGCCGCAGCCTGTTGAGCTATGACGGGCTGGACGCCAGCCGCGCGTTAGCCTTCTTCAACGATGAAGCGGTCGAGCAGGATGAAGAGTCGCTGTTCCTGTGGATGCGCGCCCATCCGTATGATGATTTAGTGGTGCTGGACGTTACCGCCAGCCAGCAGCTTGCTGATCAGTATCTCGATTTTGCCAGCCACGGTTTCCACGTCATCAGCGCCAACAAACTGGCGGGAGCCAGCGACAGCAATAAATATCGCCAGATCCACGACGCCTTCGAAAAAACCGGGCGTCACTGGCTGTACAATGCCACTGTCGGTGCGGGTTTGCCGATCAACCATACCGTGCGCGATCTGATCGACAGCGGCGATACCATTTTGTCGATCAGTGGGATCTTCTCTGGCACGCTCTCCTGGCTGTTCCTGCAATTCGACGGTAGCGTGCCGTTTACCGAGCTGGTGGATCAGGCGTGGCAGCAGGGCTTAACCGAGCCTGATCCGCGTGATGACCTTTCCGGCAAAGACGTGATGCGCAAGCTGGTGATTCTGGCGCGTGAAGCGGGTTACAACATTGAACCGGACCAGGTGCGTGTTGAATCACTGGTGCCAACCCATTGCGAAGGTGGAAGCATCGACCATTTCTTTGAAAATGGCGATGAACTTAATGAGCAGATGGTACAACGGTTGGAAGCGGCCCGTGAAATGGGGCTGGTGTTGCGCTACGTGGCGCGTTTCGATGCCAACGGCAAAGCGCGAGTAGGCGTGGAAGCGGTGCGAGAAGACCATCCGCTGGCATCACTACTACCGTGCGATAACGTCTTTGCCATCGAAAGCCGCTGGTATCGCGACAACCCGCTGGTGATCCGCGGGCCAGGTGCAGGGCGCGATGTCACCGCCGGGGCGATTCAGTCGGATATTAACCGTCTGGCGCAGTTGTTGTAGTGATTATTGAACAAAAGCTGGCAGTTGCCAGCTTTTGTTGTCACCTCTAAACCACCTCCTGCGGAGGTGGTGATTGATTGTCATTTTGCCTTTGGTCAGTGCCCCGGTAATAAGGGGGCTTTTGTGTTGAGCGATGAATTCACAGTGTGAATGGTGAAGTTATTTATGACAATTACAAAATGGCATTAAGTAAAAATATCTAAAACATCACCTGATTTAAAATTGATAACCAATAGTAGTATAGGTTCCCCATCCTGTGTTTTTTAATTCAAATGGACCATCTCCGAAGTTAACTTTCTCCCCAGCATTCCATTGTCCACCGTTGTGAAAATAACGTAGTGTAAATGCAAATTTCCAGTGTTCATATAGCAGGGAAAGGATATGGCTTGAAGCAATAGCATTACTGGTTCGTTTATTATTGTGTGATTTGTCCGCAAGATCGGAGCCAAAATCAAAGTTAGTAAAACTATTGTATACCAATCGCCCTCCGAATAAATGGGTAAGAGGAATGCTATATTTTATTTTGAATCGATATCCGTCCCATTCATTTTCATTAGCGGCACCATAGTTTTGCCACTGATACTTGGCGTATATATTGGCAGAAAGCTTAATTGGTAGACCCGTGTCGATATCTGTACCAAGCCCCATATACCATGTACTTTGCCGGGATGACTGGTTGTCACCCATATCATAGACATAGTTGTTTGCAATGAACCATTCTTTAAAAGGGCCGAACGCAAGATTTAATCCGGTCAATTTGTCAATGGAAAACCGAGGTTCTATTTCCGTAAATAGTGGTGAGCCCTCATCCCAGATCCCAACATCATAGTGACTGCCGACGCCAAAGAATTTTGGTAGATCAACATAACCATAAAAATCAAACCAGTCTTTTCTTCCTGCTACAGTATATTCAGGGTAGAGGTCGTTAGTCAGCCTTGGGCCAAAGCGAGAGTCTGTGCGACCAATGACATTCAAGCTTTGATGTAACCAGCCTTCCTCACTTTTAATTTCCTGAGCGTTTCCAATGCAAGGTATTAATAGAATCGATAAAGCTATCCCGTGCTTTTTTATACACATAAATATATCTCATTATCTATTGTTGATTTAGAGAAAATAATGCCATTCAGTGAATGAATGGCATTATAATTTTTTTATTATTTGCTAACGTCCACCCGCATTTCATTTACCTGTGCAGGCGTAATCTTGTGGCCTTTCTTCAAATAATCGATCACGACATCGGACATGTTATTTCCGGCGCGGACCTGAACATTTTTCCCTTCTTTGAATGCCAGAAAACCATCGCCCCCCAGTGCAAGGAAAGTCGTTGTTGCAACATGGTAAATATTCGTATCAACGATCTCTTCACCATTAATTTTAAAAGATACTATGCGCTGACCTACTGGTTTCTGCGGGGTATAGCGCATTTCTGCGCCTTTTGACATTTGCAGGATGCCATTGGTAAGCGATGCCCCGTGTTCCAGTAGGTTACGCAGATCCTTACCGCTGAGATCCATTTCAGTAAGTTCATTCTTGAAGGGGAATGTACTGGTAATGTCGCCAAAGGTAATCGTGCCTGCATTTATATCCGCACGTAAGCTGCCGGAGTTTATCAATGCAATCTGTGCAGTCGGAGCAGCGACAAGCATTGCATCGGTAAACAGGTTGCCTAGTTGCGATGACTCACCATAGGCGCGAGTTAATGCAATCGATGATTCACCCACTGGTTGGCGTACAATATCCGCCAGTTTTTTATTCCAGCCATTGATAACTTTTTGTGTCGTTGGATCGGGTATCCATTCATCGGCATAAACTGTTTTCAGCTCAAAGCTCTTCATTTTATGGGTACGAGCTGTAGGGTTGACATCAAGGACTAATTTACCAATATCGATACCTCCACTATCAGTTGAAAGGATTAAGGTGTTGCCGACTTTGATTGGTTCTGGCGTTCCGACGTGGGCATGCCCGGTAATCAGAATATCCAATCCTTTCACCTTGCTAGCGGTTTGAATATCTTTATCAAGAGCGCGTCTAACATCTGTATTGCCAATGCTGGACTGACGCGCCGGAACGCCTTCATGAACCAGCGCCACAGTGAGGTCAACCTTATCACGTAACTCGTCGATATAATGCTGCAAATACTTCACTTCATCACGTGCTTCAATCCCCTGATTCTTAAGGGTCTCGGAAGATTTATCAAAGCGGTTATTATTGTCATTATCGAGTCCCTGGAGAGAGAGCTCCGAGACCGTATCATTAAATGCAAATACGCCGTGTAGCCCAATAATACCAATCTTGATGCCATCTTTTTCCAGGATGGTGTAGGGCTTGTTCCAGAAGGGGTTCTCACTCTCTTTATGATAAACATTGCCCAATAAAACAGGAAAATTCGCTTTGCTTAATTGTCGCAGGGCATTATCCCAGCCATGGTCAAACTCATGATTACCGATTGATACTGCGTCAAAAGGCATGGTATTCATAATGTCAATTATTGCTTCGCCCTTTGTCAGACTGCTGATATAAGGGCCGGTGAAATAGTCTCCAGCATCAAAATAAAAGGTGGCTTTATTTTTCGCTTTCTCCTGTTTTACTAAAGTAGATATATTGGCAAAGCCGCCAATGTCGCGTTTTCCGTCTGCGATATACGGCACTTTATAAGAATCCACATGAGCGTGAAGATCATTTGTATAAATAATCGTGACATCCTGCGCCATGACTGAGACCGAAAAAATAGTCAGCAATGTTGCGGCAAGTAAAGTACGCTGCACTGTTTTCATTCGCATTCCTTGTTAAATATATAGACTGATAAATGATATTTTATTTGGCGACGTCCATGACTCGTTTAGTTAAGTCTGGGGTGACAGGTTTATGATTTTTGAAATAATCGATGATAGATTCCGCCGAGGTTGTTCCCGGTATCGTCTTCACATTTTTTCCATTCAAAAATGCTTCAAAACCGTCACCACCACTGGCACAAAAGGAGTGCGTGGCAATACGATATGTTTGATTATCTTCCACGGGTTTGCCGTTAATGGTGAAAGAGATTAACCGTTGGTTGAGTGGTTTTTTGCTGTCATAGACAACCGCAACGCTTTTTGAAACCTGTAACACACCGTTAGTTAGATTGGTTGCATGCGTCATCAACGATTTGAGATCGCGGCCCGTCAAATCCATCTCGATGAGGTCATTATTAAAGGGGAATGTGCTAATAACATCTCCCAGTGTGATATCACCTTTAGGAAAATCAGCTCGCATCCCACCGCTATTTTGAAATCCGGCAATGGCATCAGGTGTTTTTTCCATCATTGCATCCAGAATAAGATTACCGGTAGAAGAAGAACTGCCATACTCACGTGTTAAAACTACGGGAGAATGGCCGACAACTTCCTGTGTTATTTTGTTAAGCTTTACGCTCCATTTATCGATAGTATTTTGAACGATGGTGTCAGGTTTAAATTGATCTGCAAAGATGGTGATTAACTCACCATTATAACTATCAATTTTCTTTGTTTTCGGATTGTAATCAAGCACAAGTTTTCCGATGTCGGTGCCGTATGCATCGGTAGATACAATTAATGTGTTATTAACTTTTATTGGTTGCGGTGTTCCGACATGTGCGTGACCGGTAATTAAGACATCAACACCATTCACTTTTTTAGCTGTCTCAATATCTGCCTGTAGTAGCCGCTCCACATCTTTACTACCAAAGCTTGATTGACGCGCCGGAACACCTTCGTGAATTAGCAAAACGGTAATGTCGACTTTACCTTTTAATTCTGCAAGTGCTTTATTTAAATATTTAATTTCGTCTCTGGCTTCTACGCCTTCACGTGCTTTTGCCGCGACTGTATCATAGAAAGCGAATGCACCATGCAATCCAATCACACCAATCTTTAAACCATCTTTTTCGATAATGGTCCACGGATGATCCCAAACTGGTTTATTTGTATCGGTGTAGTAAATATTTCCCAGCAGAATGGGGAATTTTGCTTTTGATAACTGAGATACCATATTGGGCACGCCGTGATCGAACTCGTGATTACCAACGGACACCGCATCAAAGGGCATGGTGTTCATGATATCAATAATAGCTTCACCTTTGGTCAGGGTACTGATATACGGACCGGTAAAATAGTCGCCTGCATCAAAGAAAAAGACATCTTTGTTTTTTTTCTTCGCTTCATTAACGATGCCTGCAATATTAGCCATACCACCTACAAGTCTGTTCTTATCAACAGCGGGAATTTTTGCCGGATTGACATGTGCGTGAATATCATTCGTATAATAAATAGTAACGTCCTGAGCTAGTATACTGTGAGAAAACATCACGCTGAATATGACTGATAAAGTCGTAAATACAGTTCTCATCATCCCTCCTTGATAGGGGTTGTTACATTGGTTGAATTATTTAAATAAAAGGAACACCGTGTCTTATTTTTATGTAAGCATAGGTCAGGAAAGTATTATGTGATCTTGGTAACAAATAATGTTATTAATTAAACATTGACTGTGATTATATTTTTCAGTCATATATTCATATATTTAATTAAATGAGAAATAGTGATCCCATTAATTTATGGTCGTTTGTCGAGTGTATTGACTAACAAGATGGAGTGAGCGATTCATTGTATTTTAACGCCAGTGAGGTCAGCATTTTCGTTACGCGACCTGCGGATAATAACGCGCTTTGGGTAAAGTCGTGTTGGTCTGTCAGCCATGTGATAAAGCAACGACTGGTTGCCAGAGAAACATTTGCGCCCCTTTCTAAGGAGACTCCTGTGAGCAGGCAGACCATCTTGCTGTTATTCCCCTGCCCCCAGCGTTGCCACTGATTTTGCCACCAACCATGGTATGTCGTTCCCTGAAAATGCCAGGGAATATCAGCGTTACGGTCGCTGATTTCTTCTTCTACGAACCAAAGTTCGCCTTGTTGTTGGCGGAACTGATCTGCCCAGGCTGTAATAATTGCGCCTCTCAGAAAACATTCGTGTGAAATGATATGCGTTTTGACATGTGGAAAGCGGATTTTCAGTATTCTGAAATGCCCGTGTGCCGTGATAACCGGGCGTAGTATGGCTCCCTTGCCGTTGCGCTTGAGCACAGCACTGCCATACTGAATTTCATCGAACTGGCTCCGGCGCAAGAATTGCGCTTCACGCATATCTACCCTCTGCACAATATCGCTATGGTGCTCAGTTGGTTCTGTATTGCCTCTGTAACTGTACCGCAGACTGTCTCCTGTCTGATGTTGCGTATAATTCGTGGAGAGATGAAGGATGTTGCCACGAGTGGCGTCAAGACTGACTAAAACATAGAGCTTTTGTACTGCGCTGGCTCCTTGAAAGGGCATGAACAGTTGAACGGTTTCAATGGACTGGGGATACGTAATTTCTCTTGCTGGCTGCTGTTTCGGAGTCCAGACTTTTTTGCATGAACGGCATTGAACGCGTTGTGTTCCCTGCGGGTTGTGGCCATAAAAAATCTTTTCTTTACAATAGCATGATGGACAAAAATGCCCTGTTTCTATGGCACACGCAGTCATGTGAACTGACAACCAGTCACGAAATTGTTGTTCATCAAACAAAGGGGGGTAACTTCCGCATGCCTGGCAGTGCAGTGCCGGAAAACCCAGTTTATAGTCTGGCCAACTGTAATCTTCCGATGAGGCCAATCCCAAATTTCGACAACCGAACGTTTTACAGACATTAATCGCAAACAGATTTGACATATATCACCAACGATTTCATAAGGTCGTTGATTTTGTCCTACAGTTATCGCCTCTGGATGTGAGTATTCTCACATAAAAAAGCCTTTCAGAACGTAATGTAGCAATCCTTTATCTCACTGGAAGGGATTGTTTATGAAAATTAAAATGCTTGCTGCGGGTATCGCATTAACACTGCCGTTTTGGGCTTGCGCCAAAGATGTCACCATCATTTATACCAACGACCTCCATGCACATGTAGAGCCTTATAAAGTGCCGTGGATTGCTGACGGTAAACGGGATATTGGCGGCTGGGCAAATATCACTACGCTTGTTAAACAAGAAAAAGCTAAAAACAAAGCGACCTGGTTTTTTGATGCGGGTGACTATTTTACCGGACCGTATATCAGCAGCCTGACTAAAGGCAAGGCGATTATCGATATTATGAATACCATGCCATTCGATGCGGTCACTATAGGTAATCATGAATTTGATCACGGCTGGGACAATACGTTATTACAGTTGAGTCAGGCAAAATTCCCGATTGTGCAGGGTAATGTTTTTTATCAGAACAGCAGTAAATCATTCTGGGATAAGCCCTATACCATCATTGAAAAAGACGGCGTGAAAATTGGCGTGATTGGTTTGCACGGTGTATTTGCCTTTAATGATACGGTATCTGCGGCAACGCGAGTGGGTATTGAGGCGCGTGATGAAATTAAATGGCTACAACGTTATATCGATGAACTCAAAGGCAAGGTTGATCTAACCGTCGCCCTGATCCACGAAGGTGTTCCGGCCCGCCAGTCCAGTATGGGAGGCACGGATGTGCGTCGCGCACTGGATAAAGATATTCAGACGGCAAGTCAGGTGAAAGGGTTGGATATTTTGATCACCGGGCATGCACATGTGGGTACGCCGGAACCGATTAAAGTCGGCAATACGTTAATCCTCTCCACTGACAGCGGCGGGATTGATGTCGGTAAACTGGTTCTCGACTACAAAGAGAAGCCGCACACTTTTACGGTGAAAAACTTCGAGCTTAAAACCCTTTACGCCGATGAGTGGAAGCCCGATCCGCAAACGAAACAGGTGATTGATAGTTGGAACAAAAAGCTGGATGAAGTCGTGCAACAAACGGTGGCGCAATCGCCGGTTGAACTAAAACGTGCCTATGGTGAATCAGCTTCTCTCGGGAACCTGGCGGCAGACGCTTTGCTGGCAGCGGCGGGTAAAAATACCCAGTTGGCGTTAACCAACTCTGGCGGGATTCGCAATGAGATCCCGGCGGGTGCAATTACGATGGGTGGCGTCATCAGTACCTTCCCGTTCCCCAACGAACTGGTGACGATGGATCTCACGGGTAAACAATTACGCAGTTTGATGGAACACGGCGCAAGTTTGAGTAATGGCGTTTTACAGGTATCGAAAGGCCTGGAAATGAAGTACGACAGCAGTAAGCCGGTTGGTCAGCGGGTAATCACGCTGACTCTGAATGGCAAACCCATTGAAGATGCGACGATTTACCACATTGCTACTCAGAGTTTCCTTGCTGATGGTGGAGATGGTTTTACCGCCTTTACCGAAGGGAAAGCGCGTAACACAACGGGCGGTTATTACGTTTATCACGCCGTGGTTGATTACTTCAAAGCGGGTAACACCATCACGGATGAACAGATCAACGGTATGCGCGTGAAAGATATCAAGTAAAAGTACGTATTGAGTTGATTCATCTGTTTGTTACCAGTTGATTTTGCAGATCCAGTATTCGGCCTACGCGAGGGCGCAGGCCGAATCAGATGCCTTAGCATCACCATCCGGTGGCAGGACGTTGTTTTTCGAATAAGCCCAGGTGTCGCTGTGTTGTCAGAATATCAGTCAAAACGTGCGAGGTGGATTGCGCTATAGAGAAATCTTTTATCGCCTCTAATTAAGATGAGTTTTTTTCAACTTCCCTGATTTTTCCTCACCATCATTGGTCATTTTTCGGTTGACGCCCCTCGGCTTTTCCTTCATCTTTACATCTGGACGTCTAAATGGATAGATGTTCACAACACAACATATAACTACAAGCGATTGATGAGGTAAGGTATGAGCTTTTTTCACGCCAGCCAGCGGGATGCCCTGAATCAGAGTCTGGCAGAAGTCCAGGGGCAGATTAACGTTTCGTTCGAGTTTTTCCCGCCGCGTACCAGTGAAATGGAGCAGACCCTGTGGAACTCCATCGATCGCCTTAGCAACCTGAAACCGAAGTTTGTGTCGGTGACCTATGGCGCGAACTCCGGCGAGCGTGACCGTACGCACAGCATTATTAAAGGCATTAAAGATCGCACTGGTCTGGAAGCGGCACCGCATCTTACTTGCATTGATGCGACGCCCGACGAGCTGCGCACCATTGCACGTGACTACTGGAATAACGGTATTCGTCATATCGTGGCGCTGCGTGGCGATCTGCCGCCGGGAAGCGGTAAGCCGGAAATGTATGCTTCTGACCTGGTGACGCTGTTAAAAGAAGTGGCAGATTTCGATATCTCCGTGGCGGCGTATCCGGAGGTTCACCCGGAAGCAAAAAGCGCTCAGGCGGATTTGCTCAACCTGAAACGCAAAGTCGATGCCGGAGCCAACCGCGCGATTACTCAGTTCTTCTTTGATGTCGAAAGCTACCTGCGTTTTCGTGACCGCTGCGTATCGGCAGGCATTGATGTGGAAATCATTCCGGGCATTTTGCCGGTATCTAACTTTAAACAGGCGAAGAAATTCGCTGACATGACCAACGTGCGTATTCCGGCGTGGATGGCGCAAATGTTTGACGGGCTGGACGACGACGCTGAAACCCGCAAGCTGGTGGGCGCGAATATTGCCATGGATATGGTGAAGATTTTAAGTCGTGAAGGGGTAAAAGATTTCCACTTCTATACGCTTAACCGTGCTGAAATGAGTTACGCGATTTGCCATACGCTGGGTGTTCGACCTGGTTTATAAATAGTGTGGCTTTTGTGAAAATCACACAGTGATCACAAATTTTAAACAGAGCACAAAATGCTGCCTCGAAATGAGGGCGGGAAAATAAGGTTGTCAGCCTTGTTTTCTCCCTCATTACTTGAAGGATATGAAGCTAAAATCCTTTTTTATAAAGCATTTGTCCGAATTCGGACATAATCAAAAAAGCTTAATTACGATCAATTTGATCTACATCTCTTTAACCAACAATATGTAAGATCTCAACTATCGCATCCGTGGATTAATTCAATTATAACTTCTCTCTAACGCTGTGTATCGTAACGGTAACACTGTAGAGGGGAGCACATTGATGAGCACGTCAGACGATATCCATAACACGACAGCCACTGGCAAATGCCCGTTCCATCAGGGCGGTCACGACCAGAGCGCGGGTGGGGGCACAACCACGCGCGACTGGTGGCCAAATCAACTCCGTGTTGACCTGTTAAACCAACATTCTAATCGTTCTAACCCGCTGGGTGAGGACTTTGACTACCGCAAAGAATTCAGCAAATTAGATTACTACGGCCTGAAAAAAGATCTGAAAGCCCTGCTGACAGAATCTCAGCCGTGGTGGCCTGCCGACTGGGGCAGCTATGCCGGTCTGTTTATTCGTATGGCCTGGCACGGCGCGGGTACTTACCGTTCCATCGACGGACGCGGCGGCGCGGGTCGTGGTCAGCAACGTTTTGCACCGCTGAACTCCTGGCCGGATAACGTAAGCCTCGATAAAGCGCGTCGCCTGCTGTGGCCAATCAAACAGAAATATGGTCAGAAAATCTCCTGGGCCGACCTGTTTATCCTCGCGGGTAACGTGGCGCTGGAAAACTCCGGCTTCCGTACCTTCGGTTTTGGTGCCGGTCGTGAAGACGTCTGGGAACCGGATCTGGATGTTAACTGGGGTGATGAAAAAGCCTGGCTGACCCACCGTCATCCGGAAGCACTGGCGAAAGCACCGCTGGGCGCAACCGAGATGGGCCTGATTTACGTTAACCCGGAAGGCCCGGATCACAGCGGCGAACCGCTTTCTGCGGCAGCAGCTATCCGCGCGACCTTCGGCAACATGGGCATGAACGACGAAGAAACCGTGGCGCTGATTGCGGGTGGTCATACGCTGGGTAAAACTCACGGTGCCGGTCCGACATCAAATGTAGGTCCTGATCCAGAAGCTGCACCGATTGAAGAACAAGGTTTAGGCTGGGCGAGCACTTACGGCAGCGGCGTTGGCGCAGATGCCATCACCTCTGGTCTGGAAGTGGTCTGGACCCAGACACCGACCCAGTGGAGCAACTATTTCTTCGAGAACCTGTTCAAATATGAGTGGGTACAGACCCGCAGCCCGGCTGGCGCAATCCAGTTTGAAGCGGTAGACGCACCGGAAATTATCCCGGATCCGTTCGATCCGTCGAAGAAACGTAAACCGACAATGCTGGTGACCGACCTGACGCTGCGTTTTGATCCTGAGTTCGAGAAGATTTCTCGTCGTTTCCTCAACGATCCGCAGGCGTTCAACGAAGCCTTTGCCCGTGCCTGGTTCAAACTGACGCACAGGGATATGGGGCCGAAATCTCGCTACATCGGGCCGGAAGTACCGAAAGAAGATCTGATCTGGCAAGATCCTCTGCCGCAGCCGATCTACAACCCGACCGAGCAGGACATTATCGATCTGAAATTCGCGATTGCGGATTCTGGTCTGTCTGTCAGCGAGCTGGTATCGGTGGCCTGGGCGTCTGCTTCTACCTTCCGTGGTGGCGACAAACGTGGTGGTGCCAATGGTGCACGTCTGGCATTAATGCCGCAGCGCGACTGGGATGTGAACGCCGCAGCCGTTCGTGCTCTGCCAGTTCTGGAGAAAATTCAGAAAGAGTCTGGTAAAGCCTCGCTGGCAGATATCATCGTGCTGGCTGGTGTGGTTGGTGTTGAGAAAGCCGCAAGCGCCGCAGGTTTGAGCATTCATGTACCGTTTGCGCCGGGTCGCGTTGATGCGCGTCAGGATCAGACTGACATTGAGATGTTCGAACTGCTGGAGCCAATTGCTGACGGTTTCCGTAACTATCGCGCTCGTCTGGACGTTTCCACCACCGAGTCACTGCTGATTGATAAAGCCCAGCAACTGACCCTGACCGCGCCGGAAATGACTGCGCTGGTGGGCGGGATGCGCGTACTGGGTGCCAACTTCGATGGCAGCAAAAACGGCGTCTTCACTGACCGCGTTGGCGTATTGAGCAATGACTTCTTCGTGAACTTGCTGGATATGCGTTACGAGTGGAAAGCGACCGACGAATCGAAAGAGCTGTTCGAAGGCCGTGACCGCGAAACCGGCGAAGTGAAATACACAGCCAGCCGTGCGGATCTGGTCTTTGGTTCTAACTCTGTCCTGCGTGCGGTGGCGGAAGTTTACGCCAGCAGCGATGCCCACGAGAAGTTTGTTAAAGACTTCGTGGCGGCATGGGTGAAAGTGATGAACCTCGACCGTTTCGACCTGCTGTAATCTGACCTTCTTCAGCGACTGCCTTTCAGGCAGTCGCTGAAGTTTCTTTACCGGCGTATAGTGTCCACAGGAAAACTACACACTGGATCTCTCATGTCTGCCGCAGGAAAGAGCAACCCACTGGCAATCAGTGGCCTGGTTGTGCTCACACTTATCTGGAGTTATAGCTGGATTTTCATGAAGCAAGTCACCAGCTACATCGGTGCCTTCGACTTTACCGCCTTACGCTGCATTTTCGGCGCTCTCGTTTTATTCATCGTCCTTTTATTACGCGGTCGCGGCATGCGCCCGACGCCGTTTAAATACACCTTAGCCATTGCCCTGTTACAAACCTGCGGGATGGTCGGCCTGGCGCAGTGGGCGCTGGTCAGCGGAGGAGCGGGGAAGGTGGCAATCCTGAGCTATACCATGCCGTTCTGGGTGGTAATTTTCGCCGCGTTGTTTCTCGGTGAACGCCTGCGACGCGGACAATATTTCGCGATTCTGATTGCCGCTTTCGGCTTATTTTTGGTGTTGCAGCCGTGGCAACTCGATTTCTCTTCGATGAAAAGCGCCATGCTGGCAATCCTCTCCGGTGTGAGTTGGGGGGCGAGCGCGATTGTTGCTAAACGTCTGTATGCCCGCCATCCGCGCGTGGATTTATTGTCGCTAACATCCTGGCAGATGCTGTATGCGGCGCTGGTGATGAGCGTGGTCGCTTTACTGGTGCCGCAACGTGAAATTGACTGGCAACCCACCGTGTTCTGGGCGCTGGCCTACAGTGCGATTCTGGCGACAGCGCTGGCGTGGAGCTTATGGTTGTTTGTATTGAAAAACTTGCCTGCCAGTATTGCCAGCTTAAGCACACTGGCCGTTCCCGTTTGCGGCGTACTCTTTTCCTGGTGGCTGCTCGGTGAAAATCCGGGGGCCGTTGAAGGTAGCGGCATTGTGCTGATTGTGCTGGCACTGGCGCTGGTGAGCCGTAAGAAAAAAGAAGCCGTCAGCGTAAAAAGGATCTGAATTTTTTACATGTGGGGCGAGCGCTCATTTAGCAAAATACCGATAGTGCCCCACCATCCGCCAGCTAAACAGTACATCTTCTTCCTGCGTGCCTGCGCCAATGTTATGTATCACCAGCGGCGTACCGTCGCGGGCAAAGCCATCTGACACCACCCCAATATGTGCCAGCCCGTTATCTAATCGCCAGGAGACAATATCGCCCGCTTGATAGTCACTGGGGTTCTTGCTGGTGGGGCGTGTTTTATCGTGGCGGGTAAACCAGGTTTCCAGATTAGGCACCCGACGGTGATCGATGTTGCTGTCCGGGCGCTTTAACTGCCATTTTTGCGGGTACGCAGCAAAATTCTTCGCCATATCTTCGTGCACCAGTTTCTGCAAATCGACCTTCTGGCTGCGCAATGCACGGATCACCACATCGGAACATACGCCGCGTTCTTGCGGGACATCACCGCCAGGATAGGTAAGCTGCACATACGCCGGATCGTAAAATAGCGTGCTGCCGATTTGCTGTCTGGCACCGTCTGCGATGGCAAGGTTGGTGTTGGCCTGGATCTGTACCACGGTTGGTGGAACGGCGGGAGATTTTAAGGAGTGGCTGGTAATTGCCGTTAGCAGGCTGACCAGCACCAGTGAAGCTTTCATCTGGTTCGTCCGTGAAAATAAGAGTCACAGATTCGACCTTCCGGGCTAACGATTGTTCTGTAGAGAAAATGTCCAGAAGCGGATAAAAAATTCCTGAACAACGTGGGAGTTTCAGATTACTGGCACAGAGTGCCGGATGCGGCGTGAACGCCTTATCCGGCCTACAAAAGCACGCAAATTCAATATATTGCAGAGATTGCGTAGGCCTGATAAGCGTAGCGCATCAGGCAATTTTGCGTTCAAACTCCCGGACAAGCCGGGAGTTTGGAGTAGGTTATTCCCACTCTTGCAGGAAACGTTGTCCATACTGGTCAGCTACCAGCAGTGCGGCGTAAACCTGATCTGGCGTTGCGCCGCCAGGCATGTTGTGGATGGTTTCACCTTCTGCACATGCCGCTTCTGCCACAATTCGCATTTTCGCCGGGACATCTTCTTTAATATCCAGTTGAGCGAGCGTTATTGGCAAACCTACCGCATGGCTAAGGGCAGCTACGGTTTCGATTTCCTCCACCGGCGCATTTTCCAGTACCAGCTGCGTCAGCGTACCAAATGCCACTTTTTCACCATGATAATAGTGATGCGCGTCCGGGATAGCGGTCAGGCCGTTATGTACCGCGTGTGCCGCCGCCAGCCCGCCGCTTTCAAAACCAACACCGCTCAAATAGGTGTTCGCTTCAATCACGCGTTCCAGCGCCGGAGTCACTACATGCTGTTCGGCGGCAAGCATCGCTTTTTCGCCTTCTTCCAGCAGAGTGTTGTAGCACAGTTCTGCCAGTGCCAGCGCCGCCTGAGTGCACTTGCCGCCCGCCATGGTGGTAGCGCCGCTACGGGAACAGGCGCGTGCTTCAAACCAGGTTGCCAGCGCATCGCCGATACCCGCCGCTAACAGACGTGCAGGTGCGCCAGCGACGATTTTGGTGTCGACAATGACCATATTCGGGTTATTTGGCAACATCAGATAGCGGTCAAACTCACCCTCATCGGTGTAGATAACAGACAACGCACTGCACGGTGCGTCGGTAGAGGCGATAGTCGGTGCGATCGCTACCGGAACACCCATGAAATGTGCCAGTGCTTTGGCAGTATCGAGGGTTTTTCCGCCACCGATACCGAGAATTGCGCCACACTGCGCAGTCTCCGCGATGCCACGCAGACGGTCGATCTCATTTTGCGAACATTCACCGCCAAACGGCGCAATTTCTACTACCAGTCCAGCATCTTTAAAGCTTTTCTCGACAGTGGATTGAGCAAAACCTAAAACAAATTTGTCACCCACCACTAACCAGCGTTCCGCCAGTGGCTTCAGGTATTCGCCCAGACGATTAATCACATCAGCGCCCTGGATGTATTTACCCGGTGATTGAATAATGCGGTCCATAATTGCTCCTTTAGAGATGAGTAGTGCCAAATGCGGCATTCCAGTCGTGTTCGAACTTCTCTATAGCTGACTCTACCGCAGGGGTGTTGAGCATTTGTTGCGCTACATCTAAGGGCAGGGTGATGGATTCACATCCTGCCAGTAAACAGTCCAGCGCCTGACGCGGCGTTTTAAAGCTGGCTGCCAGCACCATGCTTTCTGGCGCGTGCATTTCCAACAGCGCTTGCAGCTCCTGAACCGTACGAATGCCGTCACCGCCCTGGGCGTCGACGCGGTTAACATACGGAGCAACATATTTTGCCCCTGCCAGCGCGGCTAATAACCCTTGTGCGGCGCTATATACAGCGGTGCCAAGTGTAGTAATACCCTCTTTTTTCAGCATTTTTATGGCGGCAAGACCTTCGGAAGTTACCGGGATTTTCACCACAATGCCCGGAATGGCGTCGCGCAGGCGCTTCGCTTCTTCCACCATACCCTGCGCGTCACGACTCATGGTCTGAGCAAACAAAATACCCTCATCACCAATCGCTTTTTGCAGACGCGGCAGCACTTCCCAGATGGACTCCTTGCTGGCAGCGATAATGCTCGGGTTAGTTGTCACCCCGGCAATCGGGAATATGCGTGCCAGACGTTCGACTTCTGCGACGTTAGCGGTGTCCAGATACAGTTCCATGATGTTTCCTTTTACAGTTCCAGTTCATGTTGCAGCAGGCTGGCGATAGCGTCGGCAGAGGCGGCGTTAACCAGCGCGTTACGGAATTCTTCGTGCATGATGCGACGAGCGAGGCGCGAGAAAATGCGCATGTGCTGATCGCCCGCAGCATGTTTGTTCAGGGTTAACATAATGATGAATTGCGCTTCATCATCGCCCCAGCGCACCGGCGCTGCCAGACGCGCCACGCTGATGGTGGATTGCTCAATGTGTTCTGATTTGCTGTGGGGAATGGCGAAACTAAAGCCCAGACCGGTAGAGAAAACGGCCTCGCGCGCCCACAAGTCGGCTTCCAGTTTACGCGGATAGCGGCAGCGGCCCGCCAGCAGCAGGTTATCGGTCATGCCTTTGAGCACTTCTTCTTTGCTGCGCCAGTCGCTTTCCAGTGTGATGCACTCGGCGGTGACCAGCGGTGCGTCTTGTTGGGTCATGCGGAATTGCGCCAGCAGGTGTTCCACTTCCAGCGACGTACGGCAGGCCATTGCCTGGTTGAGCAACTGGCGGCACTCACGGCTATCAAGTTGCGCCATCCGCGCTTTCGCCGCCGGAATTGATGGTGCGCTCATGCTGAGTTCATCCAGCCCTAAACCGACCAGCAAAGGCAGCACGGAACCTTTCGCTCCCAGTTCACCGCACAGACCAATCCATTTGCCCTGGCGATGCACCGCCTGCACGGCGTAATCGAGCGCCCGCAAGAAGGCCGGATTCAGGCTGTTATAGTGACGAGTAACCTTAGCGTTATCGCGATCCACTGCCAGCAGATATTGCGTCAGGTCATTACTACCGATACTAAAGAAATCAATCTCTTCGCAGCATTGATCGATGATGAACATCACCGACGGCACTTCCAGCATAATGCCGAGCTGGATCTTCTCATCAAACGGAATGTGTTCGTTACGTAGTTGCTGTTTGGCTTCTGCCAGTTTTTCTTTTACCCATAAGATCTCTTCCATTGAGGAGATCATCGGGATCATGATTTTCAGGCTGCCGTGAGCGGAGGCACGGAGAATCGACCGTAGTTGTGTGGTAAATAACGACGCGTACTCTTCATAAATACGCACGGCGCGATAACCGAGGAACGGGTTTGCCTCTGCGGGAATGTTCAGATAATCAACGGGTTTGTCACCGCCAATATCCATAGTGCGCACAATAATGCTGCGTCCGTTGGCGGACTCCAGCGCCTGACAAAAAATGTTGTACAGCTCGCTTTCGCCCGGTGCGCTGGTGCGATCCATATAGAGCATTTCAGTGCGGAATAAACCAACGCCTTCCGCACCATTGCCGAATGCGGCCTGCGCTTCCACGGAGTGAGCGATGTTAGCAGCAATTTCAATGCGGATACCGTCAGCGGTACGGGCTTGTTGGGTCAGCCAGACACGCTGTTGCTCACGCAGAGCGTCCTGTACGCGGGCTTCTTGCTGATAATAACGGGCCACGGATTCCCCTGGCTCAACCACAATCGCCCCAGCGTTGCCGTCGATATAAATCGTTTGATGCTGCCACGGAGTGAGGGCATCAATATCCACACCAACCAGCGTCGGAATGTTGAACGAACGGGCAAGGATCACCGTATGTGAGGTGGTGCCGCCGCTTTTGAGCAACAATCCTTTGAGGTGATTTTTATCCAGTTCGAGGAACTGGCTGGGGGTCAGTTCATCAGCCATACAAATGGCGGGCTGCGTCAGTTTGCCCGGTGCCGGGAAGCGTTGCTCACCGTAGATTTGCTGGAGTAACTGGAAGCAGACGTCGCGTACGTCCAGGGCACGTTCTTGCAGGTAGCTGCTGCTGGAACGGGCGAACTCTTCGCAAAAGTGATTCGCACTGGCAACAATCGCTTCGGCGCAGCTTAATCCGGCGCTGACACCTGCCAGTAAATGTTCGCGCAGGGAAGTATCGCCAGCCAGGGATCGGTGCGCTTCCAGAATCGCGCTGGTAGCACCGTCGCTATCCAGCAGACGAAACTCTATGTTTTTCAGTACCAGCGTCAGACCGTTTTCCAGTGCGGATTGTTCGGCGTCAACGCCTTTGGCTGCGGGAAGATTACCCAGCGCATTGAGATCTAAAGAAGAGATCGGCGTCAGAATGCCGCCTGCGCTACCGCTGCACACGGTGCGGGCACGGATAATTTGCGGATTCAGATTGGTCAGTGAAACCGGCAGTGGTTCCAGTTCGTCAGATTTTACTTCCGCCAGCGGTGCGTCGCAGTGGGGGAATTCATCGCGCAGCCATTGGCTTAAACGCTGGTGCGCTTCCTGTTCGTCGGCCCCGGAAATCAGTAACTGGCAGTTATCGCCCACCAGCGTATCGGTGCCAATCAGCGCAAGGGCGCTTTTGGCGTTGCCCTTGCGGTCAGTGCGCAGGTTATGCCACTCAATTTGTGATGAAAAAGTATTACACAGCGTTTCAACGTGGCTTGCCGGACGCGCATGTACGCCGTTAGGTAGCTCACAAATAAATTCCACAATCAGGGCCATTGCCTCTCTCCCGGTACGGTTTTCTGTTTACAGGATAAGAGCGCACGGCAACGGCCTGCCATGTGACAAATCTGCCAAAAGCTGGACAAATGTAATGTAACCGCCAATTTGCGACGCGTCTCACAAGACGCCGTTTTGCGGCATGCTTCCGGGTTATCGCAAGTTATGAGGCGGATCGCATTTTTGTACTGATATTACAAAAGTCCAGTAAATGGCCTTTTTATCCACTGTTTGCTCCGCCTGCGATTGCCTATTGTTTCTTCCATCAAAAATATGGACATGGGCTTTCGCAAGCCCGGGAGCAGCTTATGAATGAGTTGGTGCAGATCCTGAAAAATACTCGTCAGCATTTAATGACGGGCGTTTCACACATGATTCCCTTCGTGGTATCGGGCGGTATTTTGCTGGCGGTTTCCGTCATGTTGTATGGCAAAGGCGCAGTGCCGGATGCCGTCGCCGATCCGAATCTGAAAAAACTGTTTGATATCGGCGTTGCAGGTTTGACGCTGATGGTGCCTTTCCTCGCCGCTTACATCGGTTATTCCATTGCAGAACGCTCTGCGCTGGCTCCGTGCGCTATCGGTGCCTGGGTTGGTAACAGCTTTGGTGCGGGCTTCTTTGGTGCACTGATCGCCGGGATTATCGGCGGCATCGTGGTGCATTACCTGAAGAAAATTCCGGTGCATAAAGTTCTGCGCTCGGTGATGCCAATCTTCATCATTCCTATCGTCGGCACACTGATTACCGCTGGCGTCATGATGTGGGGGCTGGGCGAGCCTGTAGGGGCGTTGACCAACAGCCTGACTCAGTGGCTTCAGGGGATGCAGCAGGGCAGCATTGTTATGCTGGCGGTGATCATGGGTCTGATGCTGGCGTTCGATATGGGCGGCCCGGTTAACAAAGTGGCCTATGCCTTCATGCTGATTTGCGTTGCTCAGGGTGTTTATACCGTGGTGGCTATTGCCGCTGTTGGGATTTGTGTTCCACCGCTGGGGATGGGGCTGGCGACGCTGATTGGTCGTAAAAATTTCTCCGCAGAAGAGCGCGAAACCGGCAAGGCGGCACTGGTGATGGGCTGTGTTGGGGTTACTGAAGGGGCGATTCCTTTCGCCGCTGCCGATCCGCTGCGTGTTATTCCTTCCATCATGATCGGTTCAGTTTGTGGTGCAGTAACTGCGGCGCTGGTCGGTGCGCAGTGCTATGCAGGCTGGGGTGGTCTGATTGTGCTGCCGGTGGTTGAAGGCAAGCTGGGTTATATCGCAGCAGTGGCTGTCGGAGCAGTGGTGACGGCTGTTTGTGTGAACGTGCTGAAAAGTCTGGCGCGTAAAAATGGGTCTTCGACTGATGAAAAAGAAGACGACCTGGATTTGGATTTTGAAATTAATTAATTGAGGAACGAGCCATGACGAAAATTATTGCAGTAACCGCGTGTCCATCTGGTGTTGCCCATACCTATATGGCGGCAGAGGCGCTGGAAAGTGCCGCGAAAGCGAAAGGCTGGGAAGTGAAAGTAGAAACCCAGGGCTCGATTGGTCTGGAAAATGAACTGACTGCGGAAGACGTGGCGAGCGCCGATATGGTGATTCTGACCAAAGATATCGGCATCAAGTTTGAAGAGCGTTTTGCTGGCAAGACCATCGTGCGCGTCAACATCAGCGACGCGGTAAAACGCGCTGATGCCATTATGAGCAAAATTGAAGCTCACCTGGCACAAACCGCTTAAGTTCTTATCCCGCCCGTAAGGGCGGGTTCGCTTTCCCACAGGAGTTCCTCATGACGAATCGTATCTCTCGCCTCAAAACTGCACTGTTTGCCAATACCCGTGAAATCTCGCTGGAGCGGGCGCTGCTTTATACCGCCAGCCATCGGCAAACCGAAGGCGAACCGGTGATATTGCGCCGGGCGAAAGCAACAGCGTATATCCTTGAACACGTTGAAATTTCGATTCGTGATGAAGAACTGATTGCCGGTAACCGCACCGTAAAACCACGCGCCGGGATTATGTCGCCGGAAATGGACCCTTACTGGCTGCTGAAAGAGCTGGATCAATTCCCGACGCGTCCGCAGGACCGCTTTGCTATCAGCGAAGAAGATAAACGTATCTACCGCGAAGAGTTGTTCCCGTACTGGGAAAAACGTTCGATGAAAGATTTCATTAACGGGCAGATGACGGATGAAGTAAAAGCCGCGACCAGCACGCAGATTTTCAGCATCAACCAGACGGATAAAGGCCAGGGGCACATTATTATTGATTACCCGCGCCTGCTGAATCACGGGCTGGGGGAGCTGGTGGCACAGATGCAGCAACATTGTCAGCAACAGCCGGAGAATCACTTTTATCAGGCAGCGCTGTTACTGCTGGAAGCCTCGCAGAAACATATTTTGCGTTACGCCGAACTGGCGGAAACGATGGCGGCAAGCTGCACTGATGGCCAGCGTCGCGAAGAACTGCTGACTATTGCGGAGATCTCCCGCCATAACGCCGAACATAAGCCGCAGACGTTCTGGCAGGCGTGCCAGTTATTCTGGTACATGAACATCATTCTGCAATACGAATCCAACGCCAGTTCGCTGTCTTTAGGGCGCTTCGACCAGTATATGTTGCCGTTCTATCAGGCATCATTAACCCAGGGCGAAGATCCGGCGTTCCTGAAAGAACTGCTCGAATCTTTATGGGTGAAATGCAACGACATCGTGCTGTTGCGCTCCACCAGTAGCGCGCGTTATTTCGCCGGTTTCCCGACCGGCTATACCGCACTGCTCGGCGGGTTAACCGAGAACGGACGTAGCGCGGTGAACGTGCTTTCGTTCCTTTGCCTTGACGCCTATCAAAGCGTGCAATTACCGCAACCGAACCTGGGGGTGCGCACTAACGCCTTGATCGACACGCCGTTCCTGATGAAAACCGCCGAAACCATTCGCCTCGGCACCGGTATTCCGCAAATCTTTAACGATGAAGTAGTGGTGCCAGCGTTCCTCAACCGTGGCGTTTCGCTGGAAGATGCACGCGACTATTCCGTAGTGGGCTGTGTGGAATTATCTATTCCCGGCAGAACCTACGGCTTGCATGACATCGCGATGTTTAATCTGCTGAAAGTGATGGAAATCTGCCTGCATGAAAATGAAGGCAATGCTGCGCTGACTTATGAAGGTTTACTGGAGCAGATCCGCGCCAAGATCAGCCACTACATCACCCTGATGGTTGAGGGCAGCAATATTTGCGATATCGGTCACCGTGACTGGGCACCTGTACCGCTGCTCTCATCGTTTATCAGCGATTGTCTGGAAAAAGGCCGCGATATTACCGATGGCGGTGCGCGTTATAACTTCTCCGGCGTACAGGGGATCGGTATCGCCAACCTGAGCGATTCTCTCCATGCGTTGAAAGGTATGGTTTTTGAGCAACAGCGTTTAAGTTTTGACGAATTGCTGTCGGTATTAAAAGCCAACTTCGCAACGCCAGAAGGCGAAAAAGTCCGTGCTCGCTTAATTAACCGCTTCGAGAAATACGGTAACGATATCGACGAGGTGGATAACATCAGCGCCGAACTGTTACGCCACTACTGCAAAGAAGTGGAAAAATACCAGAACCCGCGCGGCGGCTACTTCACGCCGGGATCGTATACCGTTTCTGCTCACGTCCCGTTGGGATCGGTGGTTGGCGCGACGCCAGACGGTCGTTTTGCCGGAGAACAGCTGGCAGACGGCGGCTTGTCACCCATGCTGGGCCAGGACGCACAAGGGCCAACGGCGGTACTGAAGTCAGTCAGTAAGCTCGATAATACGCTGCTGTCTAACGGTACGTTGCTGAACGTGAAATTCACTCCGGCGACCCTGGAAGGTGAAGCGGGATTACGCAAACTGGCCGACTTCTTACGGGCGTTTACCCAGCTTAAGTTGCAGCATATTCAGTTTAACGTGGTGAACGCCGACACGTTGCGGGAAGCGCAACAGCGCCCACAAGATTATGCCGGGCTGGTGGTGCGCGTTGCCGGATACAGCGCCTTCTTTGTCGAATTGTCGAAGGAGATCCAGGATGACATCATCCGCCGGACAGCGCATCAGCTGTAACGTTGTGGAAACGCGCCGCAATGATGTGGCGCGCATTTTCAACATTCAGCGTTATTCACTGAATGACGGCGAGGGCATTCGTACGGTGGTCTTTTTTAAAGGCTGTCCACATCTTTGCCCGTGGTGTGCTAATCCGGAGTCGATCTCCGGCAAAATCCAGACTGTACGCAGAGAGGCGAAATGTCTGCACTGTGCGAAATGTTTGCGTGATGCGGATGAATGCCCCTCCGGTGCGTTTGAACGGATTGGTCGCGATATCAGCCTTGACGCTCTGGAACGGGAAGTGATGAAAGATGACATTTTCTTTCGCACGTCCGGCGGCGGCGTCACGCTTTCTGGCGGCGAAGTGTTAATGCAGGCGGAGTTTGCTACTCTTTTTTTACAGCGGCTGCGGTTGTGGGGTGTGTCATGCGCCATCGAAACTGCCGGAGACGCGCCAGCCAGCAAGCTGTTACCGCTGGCGAAATTGTGCGATGAAGTGTTGTTCGATTTAAAAATTATGGACGCGACTCAGGCGCGGGATGTGGTGAAGATGAACCTGCCACGCGTGCTGGAGAATCTGCGTTTGCTGGTGAGTGAGGGCGTCAACGTGATCCCGCGTTTACCGCTGATCCCTGGTTTCACGCTCAGCCGGGAGAATATGCAGCAGGCGCTGGACGTGCTGATCCCGCTGAATATCAGGCAGATCCATCTGTTACCGTTTCATCAGTACGGCGAACCGAAATACCGCCTGCTGGGGAAAACATGGTCGATGAAAGAGGTGTCTGCGCCGTCGTCAGCCGATGTGGCAACGATGCGTGAAATGGCAGAGCGGGCCGGATTTCAGGTTACCGTGGGAGGTTAAAATGGCATACCTGGTGGCAGTAACCGCCTGCGTCAGCGGCGTGGCGCATACTTATATGGCGGCGGAACGGCTGGAAAAGTTGTGCCTGTTAGAGAAGTGGGGCGTCAGCATTGAAACTCAGGGCGCGCTGGGAACGGAGAATCGTTTAGCGGACGAGGATATCCGTCGGGCGGATGTTGCTCTGTTGATTACGGATATCGAGCTTGCCGGTGCCGAGCGATTTGAACATTGCCGCTACGTGCAATGCAGCATCTACGCTTTCCTGCGTGAGCCGCAGCGGGTGATGAGCGCAGTACGCAAAGTGCTTTCTGCGCCGCAGCAAACCCATCTTATTCTGGAGTAGTCGGTTTTTCTGTCAGTTGGCTGTGGTACTGCCGACGATATTCCGACGGTGAGCGTTCGGTATTTTTACGAAACAGACGGCAGAAGTAGTTGCTGTCGACAAAGCCGCAGGCGTGCGCCACTTCTTTTACCTTCAGGTCATAGCCTTTCAATAACGTCTTAGCGTGCTCCAGTCGCGTGTGATTCAGGTATTCGTTAAAACCAATGGCCCCCGTTTTTTGAAACAGGTGCGAGAGGTAATTTGGCGAAATATAGAATGCCTGTGCGACAGATTCGCGGGTAAGCGCGGAGGCATAGCGTTCGTCGATATAATCGCGAATAGCTTCGAATAGAGCCTGGCTACGTGAGGCGGTCTGGATTTGGCTGCCGAGCAAATCGCGGCAGTGGCTAAGCAGGCTGGCGACGATAAGCCTTGCCGTTTGCTGCTCCTGCGGCTGCATTTGCATTTCATTGAGCGTTTGTAGCAGAAAAGAACCAATGCGCGGGCCGCGTCGGGCGACGTGTTGCTTCGCCAGATTTTGATATTGTTTGCCATCCCATTGCACGACGCTGAAGCCGAGTTGCTGTTTGCCAAACAGCACGCTAAAGGTAGTGGCGGGGGCTTGCCATTGTGGAAAATTCCAGCCACCAGCGGGAACGTACAGCACATCGCCGGGAACTAACGTTGCTCCAGCGCCGGTATCAACAAACTCACCTTCCAGCACAATTTCCAGTCGTGGAAAATCGACCTGATACGCAAGATCGGGCACCGGGCCGTTACTGCTGGCAAAGTAAATCTGGCGCAGGGACAGCGGGCCGTTGATCAGGCGGGAGAGCAGATAGCTGACGTCGTGATACATGTTATTCCCTTAGGTATGTAGACGGGAAAACAGTAACTGGCATTATGAAAAAAGGCCACCTGAAAAGTGTGGCCTGAGGGGAGTTCGATGTAAACATTGCGACAGTATCGCATCCGGCAAATAGCGCCAGACGCGATACAAAGGTCATTTACTGATTACCTACCTGGTCGCCATACGGCAGCGTGTCGTAATCGATCAGCGCGTTTTTCTTGTACGGGTTACCAATCCAGCGGGTAGTTTCTTTGAACTGCGGATTCACCACTGAACGGGTTGGGTCGTAACCGTCGTAAGATAAGCCCGCTAAATCTGACCAGGTGTGGATCAATTCCGCCAGGCTGTATTTACGATCAACATCCTGTGAGAAATCACGCGGATGAGTCGCTTGCCATTTTTCCGACGTCCACAGCAGGAACGGAATGGTGTACATGTGGCGCGTCGGGTTGTCCTCATTACGCCCCTGGGTTTTATGCGGCGGCGTGTCGTAAACCTCTTCACCGTGGTCAGAGAAGTAAACCAGGAATCCGTTCGGGTCTGCCGCTTTAAAGTCTTTAATCAGGCTGGCAACCACATGATCGTTATACAGGTTAGCGTTGTCATAATCGTTATATGACTCCAGCTCTTCCGCGTTTAACCCCGGCGGGACATGATCGGTATTGCCATCAAACTTGCCCTGATTTTCCGGGTAGCGGTATTTGTATTTGATATGCGTACCCAGCAGATGAACGATGATCAGTTTCTTCGGCGCAGGGTCCTTCAGCACTTCCTGGAACGGCTTCAGCACGTTAGTGTCGTATTCACGCGCACTCTGTGTACGTTGCTGGTTCATGTAGTACTGCTTGTCGGTCTGGCGCGAAAATACCGTCAGCATGGTATTGCGGGCGGTCATCGTCTGCTGGTTGGTGATCCAGAAGGTTTTATAACCCGCCTGTTTCATCATGTTCATCAGCGACGGCTGCGTCAGATACAGATCCGGGTTCTTTTCATTGGCAAAGGTCAGCGCCTGTTGCAGGATTTCAATGGTGTACGGACGAGACGTCACCACGTTATTAAACACGGTCAGATTCGGATCGGTTTTATGCAGCGCATCCAGCTCCGGCGTGGTTTCACGCGGATAACCGTACAGACTCATGCGTCCACGCTGGGTCGACTCGCCAATCACCAGCACTAAGGTGCGCGGTTCGTTACCCGATTCATCTTTGAAATTAGCCAGCGGCGGCAGCGCATTGTTTTCGTTGAGTAATTTGGTCAGCGAGTTAAGTTGCTGGCGGTACTGGTAGTAGCCGGAAATAAATTGCCATGGTGCTGCGGGTTCCATTCGCGATGCCAGACTATCCAGCGTTTTTTCAATCGGTTTGCCTTTGATGATGGTGTTCATGGCGATCGGATGCAGAATCAAGCCATAAAGCAGGGCAAAAGAGACAACATAACGCCACGGCTTTGGAATATAGACCGGGCGCAGGCGTGTCCACAGCAGAACTGCCACCGCCGTATAGGCCAGCGCGATAAGCACAATTTTCAGGCTGAAATACTGGCTTAAATACTCGCTAGCTTCGTTGGTGTTGGTTTCGAACATCACAAACAGAACGCTCTGCGAGAACTCCTGACCGTAGATGACGTAGTAGCACAGCGCCGCCAGAGAGGCCGCCCATAGCACCACGCCGATCACTGCGGCAATAATTTTGATCCGCTTCGGAAAGAGGAATACCGGGATCAACCACAGCGAACTGAATAACAGCGAGTCGCGAATGCCGTTAGTGCCACTATAACCACTGATGTAAATAATGGCCTGTAGCAGAGTAGAGAAAAACCAAAAGTAGAGCAGTGCCCAACCCAGGGCTTTCCAGCTAAAAAGGGGTTTAGCCTGGACTTCTGTGGAATGCATAGTAAGAACCTGTCTTGAAAAAAATATCGCCGAATGTAACGACAATTCCTTAAGGATATCTGAAGGTGTATTCAGAATTTGAATAAAATGCAGACAGAAATATATTGAAAACGAAGGTGTTAGAACAGAAGTATTTCAGAAAACCCTCGCGCAAAAGCACGAGGGTTTGCAGGAGAGGAAGATTAGCCGGTATTACGCATACCTGCCGCAATCCCGGCAATAGTGACCATTAACGCCTGCTCGACGCGAGGATCCGGCTCATGGCCTTCTTTTTCTGCCTGGCGGGAGCGGTGCAGCAACTCGGCCTGCAATACGTTCAGCGGGTCGGTGTAAATATTCCGTAGCTGAATAGACTCTGCAATCCACGGCAGATCGGCCATCAGATGGGAATCGTTGGCAATCGCCAGCACCACTTTGATGTCTTCTTCTTGCAGATTGCGTAACTCTTTACCTAACGGCCACAGTGCTTTGTCTACCAGACGTTGATCATAGTATTCCGCCAGCCACAGGTCTGCTTTGGCGAAGACCATCTCCAGCATGCCGAGACGCGTCGAGAAGAATGGCCAATCGCGGCACATGGCTTCCAGTTCGCTCTGCTTGCCATCTTCGACCACTTTTTGCAGCGCCGTACCTGCACCCAGCCAGGCGGGGAGCATCAGGCGGTTTTGCGTCCAGGCAAAAATCCACGGAATGGCGCGCAGCGACTCGACGCCGCCGGTTGGGCGACGTTTCGCCGGACGTGAACCCAACGGCAGTTTGCCCAATTCTTGTTCCGGCGTAGCGGAGCGGAAGTAAGGCACAAAATCTTTGTTTTCACGTACGTAGCCACGGTAGAGATCGCAGGAGATGACTGACAGTTCATCCATAATGCGACGCCAGCTCTCTTTCGGCTCAGGCGGTGGCAGCAGGTTGGCTTCCAGAATCGCCCCGGTGTACAGCGACAGGCTGCTGACGGTGATTTCTGGCAGACCATATTTAAAGCGGATCATCTCGCCCTGTTCAGTCACGCGCAGGCCACCTTTCAGGCTACCTGGCGGTTGTGACAGCAGCGCCGCATGAGCAGGTGCGCCGCCACGACCAATGGAACCGCCGCGACCGTGGAACAACGTCAGCTCAATACCCGCTTTTTCGCAGGTTTTGATTAATGCATCCTGTGCCTGATATTGCGCCCAGGAAGCTGCCATCACGCCCGCATCTTTTGCTGAGTCGGAATAGCCAATCATCACCATCTGTTTGCCCTGAATCAGGCCGCGATACCAGTCGATATTGAGCAGCTGGGTCATGACATCGTTGGCGTTGTTCAGGTCATCGAGGGTTTCAAACAGCGGAGCAACCGGCATTGCAAACCCGATACCCGCTTCTTTCAGCAGCAGGTGGACAGCCAGTACGTCGGACGGCGTTTTTGCCATCGAGATCACGTAGGCGGCAATGGAACCTTGCGGTGCTTCGGCAATCACCTGGCAGGTATCGAGCACTTCGCGCGTTTCGGCGCTTGGTTGCCAGTTGCGCGGCAGAAGCGGACGTTTGGAGTTCAGTTCGCGGATCAGGAACGCCTGTTTGTCGGCCTCTGACCAGCTTTCGTAGTCGCCGATACCGAGGTAGCGGGTCAGCTCGCCCAGCGCTTCGGTATGGCGGGTGCTCTCCTGACGGATATCAATACGGACCAGCGGTACGCCGAAACATTTCACGCGGCGCAGGGTGTCGAGCAGATCGCCGTTGGCGATAATACCCATGCCACACGCCTGAAGTGACTGGTAGCAAGCGTAGAGCGGTTCCCACAGTTCTTCGTTTTGTGTCAGCAGGCCTTCTGGTTTTGGCAGTTCTTCGCCTTTCAGGCGCGCTTCCAGCCATGCCTGTGTCGCCATCAGGCGAGAACGCAGGTTTTTCATCAGATAGCGATACGGTTCTGCGGCACCTTCTTCGCCAACCAGCGCCAGCAGTTCAGGGGTCGCTTCAACCATCGACAGTTCAGAAACCAGCACCTGAATATCTTTCAGGAACAGATCGGTGGCTTTCCAGCGACTGAGCAGCAGGACGTGGCGGGTGATATCGGCAGTGACGTTCGGGTTGCCGTCGCGGTCACCGCCCATCCACGAGGTAAAACGGACCGGAACAAATTCGACGGGCAGTTTGTAGCCGAGATTCTCTTCCAGTTGTTCGTTCAGTTCGCGCAGGTAATTCGGTACGCCTTGCCACAGGCTGTTTTCTACTACGGCAAAGCCCCATTTGGCTTCATCTACCGGGCTTGGACGCAGCTTACGGATTTCATCGGTATGCCATGACTGGGCGATCAACTGGCGCAGGCGGCGCATCAGCTGGTTGTGTTCGTAGTCAGCGATATCTTTGTTATCGAGCTGTTTTAAGCAGGCGTTCACTTCCACCATTTTGTGGATCAGTGTACGACGGGTAATTTCGGTTGGGTGAGCCGTGAGGACCAGTTCCAGCGACAGCGATTCCACTGCTTTTTTTATGGTGTCTTCGCTCAGTTCCGGCTGGTTTTTCAGTTTGCGCAGGGTGCGGGCGATCACTTCCGGGTTGCTGGCAGCTTCGCCTTTCGGCGAAATGCTGTGGTATTGCTCGGCGGTGTTGGCCAGGTTCAGAAACTGACTAAACGCACGCGCAACGGGCAGCAGCTCGTCGTTCGACAAATTTTGTAAGGTGGTGAGCAACTCCTGGCGGTTAGCATCATTGCCAGCGCGTGAAGATTTGGACAACTTACGGATAGTTTCTACGCGTTCAAGAATGTGTTCTCCTAACGCATCCTTGATGGTTTCTCCCAGCACTTTGCCGAGCATACTGACATTACTACGCAATGCGGAATATTGTTCGTTCATATTACCCCAGACACCCCATCTTATCGTTTGATAGCCCTGTATCCTTCACGTCGCATTGGCGCGAATATGCTCGGGCTTTGCTTTTCGTCGTCTTTTATAAAGCCACGTAAAAGCGGTGACGTCAAATGCTGCGAAATCGCTTCAGCAAACGAATAAATAGCAGGAATTTACGCCATTAAATTCACGACGCTTTAAATAAGCGTAACTTATGGGAATGTTAAAAAATCGCCTCGAGTAACACCAAAGGTGTAGGTCGGATAAGATGCGCAAGCATCGCATCCGACATTGTTTGGCCTACGTTTTAATGCCAGCAAAAATGGTGAATCACCTGGGTGATCAGTTCGCGGGTGGGCTTGATAAACCGTGTTTCCAGATATTCATCAGGTTGATGAGCCTGATTAATTGAGCCAGGACCCAGAACCAGCGTCGGGCATAACGTTTGAATAAACGGCGCTTCGGTACAGTAATTCACCACTTCGGTCTTTGCTCCGAGCAATTTCTCAACTACTTCAACCAGTTGATGATTTGGCGGGCATTCATAGCCAGGGATCGGCGGATGCAGCTCGTCGACCGTCAGACGACCCGGCCAGCGTTCGCTCACCGGAGCCAGCGCATCGTTGAGTAGGCCATTAAGTTCATTGAGTGTCATGCCCGGCAGCGGACGAATATCCATATGCAACTCACAGCAAGCACAAATACGGTTAGAAGCGTCGCCACCGTGAATATGCCCGAGGTTGAGCGTGGGGTATGGCACGGTAAACGCTTCATAGTGATAACGTTCTTTCAGCTTATCGCGCAATTGCAAAATATGCCCGATGGCGTCGTGCATCAGTTCGATAGCGTTAACTCCGCGTGCTGGATCGCTGGAGTGGCCCGACTGGCCCTGAATACGGATGGCGTTAGAGATATGACCTTTATGGGCGCGTACCGGTTGCAGCGACGTTGGCTCGCCAATGATGGCGCAATCCGGGCGCAGGGCGGTAGTTTCGGCAAAATAACGCGCTCCGGCCATACTGGTTTCTTCATCGGCAGTCGCCAGAATGTAGAGCGGTTTTGCAAGCTTCGTGACGTCGACATCGCGTAGCGCATCAAGGATAAACGCAAAAAAGCCTTTCATGTCGGCGGTGCCTAAGCCGTAAAGCTTGCCGTCATGCTCCGTCAGTGTAAACGGATCGCGCGTCCAGCGTCCGTCATCAAATGGCACCGTATCGGTATGCCCCGCCAGCAACAAACCGCCAGCCCCCTGTCCGGTACTTGCCAGCATATTAAATTTGTTGCGAGTTCCTGGCACAGGCTGCACTTCCACATTGAAGCCTAAATCTTTAAACCAGTCCGCCAGCAGAGTGATTAAATCTGCATTGCTTTGATCGAGTGCCTCTTCCGTGGCGCTTATTGAAGGTGTGGCAATCAGAGCACGGTAAATCTCGATAAATGGCGGTAATTTGTTTTTCATTGTTGACACACCTCTGGTCATGATAGTATCAATATTCATGCAGTATTTATGAATAAAAATACACTAACGTTGAGCGTAATAAAACCCACCAGCCGTAAGGTGAATGTTTTACGTTTAACCTGGCAACCAGACATAAGAAGGTGAATAGCCCCGATGTTGAATACGCTGATTGTGGGTGCCAGCGGCTACGCTGGCGCAGAGCTAGTGACCTATGTAAATCGCCATCCGCATATGAACATAACCGCTTTGACTGTTTCAGCGCAAAGCAATGATGCGGGAAAGTTAATCTCCGATTTGCATCCGCAGCTAAAAGGCATCGTTGATCTGCCGTTGCAGCCGATGTCGGATATCAGCGAGTTTAGCCCAGGGGTGGACGTGGTGTTTCTCGCCACCGCCCATGAAGTTAGCCACGATTTAGCGCCGCAATTTCTTGAAGCCGGCTGCGTGGTGTTCGACCTTTCCGGCGCGTTTCGTGTTAACGACGCCGCCTTCTATGAAAAATATTACGGCTTTACCCATCAATACCCGGAACTGCTGGAACAGGCAGCCTACGGTCTGGCGGAGTGGTGCGGTAATAAATTAAAAGAAGCAAACTTGATTGCGGTGCCAGGCTGTTATCCGACGGCAGCACAGCTGGCGCTGAAACCGTTGATTGATGCCGATCTTCTTGACCTCATTCAGTGGCCGGTGATCAACGCTACCAGCGGCGTGAGCGGTGCAGGACGTAAGGCAGCGATTTCAAATAGTTTTTGTGAAGTTAGCCTGCAACCGTATGGCGTCTTTACCCATCGCCATCAACCAGAGATCGCCACACATCTCGGTGCTGACGTTATCTTCACCCCGCATCTGGGCAATTTCCCGCGCGGCATTCTCGAAACCATTACCTGCCGCCTGAAATCGGGTGTGACCCAGGCGCAAGTCGCGCAAGTGTTACAGCAGGCGTATGCCCATAAACCGCTGGTGCGGCTGTATGACAAAGGCGTTCCGGCGCTGAAAAATGTCGTTGGGCTGCCATTTTGCGATATCGGGTTTGCCGTTCAGGGCGAGCATCTGATTATTGTGACGACCGAAGACAACTTACTGAAAGGCGCGGCGGCACAAGCGGTACAGTGCGCCAATATTCGTTTCGGCTATGCGGAAACGCAGTCTCTTATTTAAGGGTGCAATGATGAATCCATTAATTATCAAACTGGGCGGCGTACTGCTGGATAGTGAAGAGGCGCTGGAACGTCTGTTTAGTGCACTGGTGAATTATCGTGTGTCACATCAGCGTCCGCTGGTGATTGTGCACGGCGGCGGTTGCGTGGTGGATGAGCTGATGAAAGGGCTGAATCTGCCGGTGAAAAAGAAAAACGGCCTGCGGGTGACGCCTGCTGATCAGATTGACATTATCACCGGAGCACTGGCGGGAACGGCAAATAAAACCCTGCTGGCATGGGCGAAGAAACATCAGATTGCGGCCGTAGGTTTGTTTCTCGGTGACGGCGACAGCGTCAAAGTGACCCAGCTTGATGAAGAGTTAGGCCATGTTGGACTGGCGCAGCCAGGTTCGCCTAAGCTTATCAACTCCTTGCTGGAGAACGGTTATCTGCCGGTGGTCAGCTCCATTGGCGTAACAGACGAAGGGCAACTGATGAACGTCAATGCCGATCAGGCGGCAACGGCGCTGGCG
Source organism: Escherichia sp. WS568 (assembly GCF_046486085.1). Lineage (NCBI taxonomy): Bacteria > Pseudomonadati > Pseudomonadota > Gammaproteobacteria > Enterobacterales > Enterobacteriaceae > Escherichia > Escherichia sp. WS568. The sequence continues at coordinate 10,035 of NZ_JBJQMC010000013.1, read as the reverse complement.
GCAACGCTGGGCGCGGATCTGATTTTGCTCTCCGACGTCAGCGGCATTCTCGACGGCAAAGGGCAACGTATTGCCGAAATGACCGCCGCGAAAGCAGAACAACTGATTGAGCAGGGCATTATTACTGACGGCATGATAGTGAAAGTGAACGCGGCGCTGGATGCTGCGCGCACGCTGGGCCGCCCGGTGGATATCGCCTCCTGGCGTCATGCGGAACAGCTTCCGGCACTGTTTAACGGTATGCCGATGGGTACGCGGATTTTAGCTTAAGTTTTGTTGGCCGGAGGCGCAGCTTTCCGGCATTGAATTTCAAAATAAGGAAACAGAGTTATGGCACTTTGGGGCGGGCGTTTTACCCAGGCAGCAGATCAACGGTTCAAACAATTCAACGACTCACTGCGCTTTGATTACCGTCTGGCGGAGCAGGATATTGTTGGCTCTGTGGCCTGGTCCAAAGCCCTGGTAACGGTCGGCGTGTTAACCGCAGAAGAGCAGGCGCAACTGGAAGAGGCGCTGAACGTGCTGCTGGAAGATGTTCGCGCCAGGCCACAACAAATCCTTGAAAGCGACGCCGAAGATATCCATAGCTGGGTGGAAGGTAAACTGATCGACAAAGTGGGTCAGTTAGGCAAAAAACTGCATACCGGGCGTAGCCGTAATGATCAGGTAGCAACTGACCTGAAACTGTGGTGCAAAGATACCGTTAGCGAGTTGCTGACGGCTAACCGGCAGTTACAATCCGCTCTGGTCGAGACCGCGCAGAACAATCAGGACGCGGTGATGCCGGGTTACACTCACCTGCAACGTGCTCAACCGGTGACGTTCGCGCACTGGTGCCTGGCCTACGTTGAGATGCTGGCGCGTGATGAAAGCCGTTTGCAGGACGCGCTTAAGCGTCTGGATGTCAGCCCGCTAGGCTGTGGCGCACTGGCAGGAACGGCCTATGAAATCGACCGAGAACAGTTAGCAGGCTGGCTGGGCTTTGCTTCGGCGACCCGTAACAGTCTCGACAGCGTTTCTGACCGTGACCATGTGTTGGAACTGCTTTCTGCTGCCGCTATCGGCATGGTGCATCTGTCGCGTTTTGCTGAAGATCTGATTTTCTTTAACACCGGCGAAGCGGGGTTTGTCGAGCTTTCGGACCGCGTGACTTCCGGTTCATCATTAATGCCGCAGAAGAAAAACCCGGATGCGCTGGAGCTGATTCGCGGTAAATGCGGCCGGGTGCAGGGTGCGTTAACCGGCATGATGATGACGCTGAAAGGTTTGCCGCTGGCTTACAACAAAGATATGCAGGAAGACAAAGAAGGTCTGTTCGACGCGCTCGATACCTGGCTGGACTGCCTGCATATGGCGGCGCTGGTGCTGGACGGCATTCAGGTGAAACGTCCGCGTTGCCAGGAAGCGGCGCAGCAGGGGTATGCGAACGCCACTGAACTGGCGGATTACCTGGTGGCGAAAGGCGTACCGTTCCGCGAGGCGCATCATATTGTGGGTGAAGCGGTGGTGGAAGCCATTCGTCAGGGCAAACCGCTGGAAGAACTACCGCTCAGTGAGTTGCAGAAATTCAGTCAGGTGATTGGCGAAGATGTCTATCCGATTCTGTCGCTACAATCGTGCCTCGACAAGCGTGCGGCAAAAGGCGGCGTCTCACCGCAGCAGGTGGCGCAGGCGATTGCTTTTGCGCAGGCTCGGTTGGGGTAAGAACATTTATATGTATTAATTTGAGCTTGGCTTATCGCTGGGCTTTTTATGGCAAAAAAAAAGCGGATCCTGGAGATCCGCAAAAGTTCACGTTGGCTTTAGTTATTCGAGTTGAGAAACTCTCGAAACGGGCAGTGACTTCAAGGGTTAAAAGAGGTGCCGCTCCGTTTCTGTGAGCAATTATCAGTCAGAATGCTTGATAGGGATAATCGTTCGTTGCTATGCTACCTATCGCCGCGAACTATCGTGGCAATGGAGGATGGATAATGAATATTCGTGATCTTGAGTACCTGGTGGCATTGGCTGAACACCGCCATTTTCGGCGTGCGGCAGATTCCTGCCACGTTAGCCAGCCGACGCTTAGCGGGCAAATTCGTAAGCTGGAAGATGAGCTGGGCGTGATGTTGCTGGAGCGGACCAGCCGTAAAGTATTGTTCACCCAGGCGGGAATGCTGCTGGTGGATCAGGCGCGTACCGTGCTGCGTGAGGTGAAAGTCCTTAAAGAGATGGCAAGCCAGCAGGGCGAGACGATGTCCGGGCCGCTGCATATTGGTTTGATTCCCACGGTTGGACCGTATCTGCTACCGCATATTATCCCGATGCTGCACCAGACCTTTCCAAAGCTGGAAATGTATCTGCATGAAGCACAGACCCACCAGTTACTGGCGCAACTGGACAGCGGCAAGCTCGATTGCGTGATCCTCGCGCTGGTGAAAGAGAGCGAAGCATTCATTGAAGTGCCGTTGTTTGATGAGCCAATGTTGCTGGCTATCTATGAAGATCACCCGTGGGCGAACCGCGAATGCGTACCGATGGCCGATCTGGCAGGAGAAAAACTGCTGATGCTGGAAGATGGTCACTGTTTGCGCGATCAGGCAATGGGGTTCTGTTTTGAAGCCGGGGCGGATGAAGATACACACTTCCGCGCGACCAGCCTGGAGACGCTGCGCAACATGGTGGCGGCAGGTAGCGGAATCACTTTACTGCCTGCGCTGGCTGTGCCGCCGGAACGCAAACGCGATGGGGTTGTTTATCTGCCGTGCATTAAGCCGGAACCACGCCGCACTATTGGCCTGGTTTATCGTCCTGGCTCACCACTGCGCAGCCGCTATGAGCAGCTGGCAGAGGCCATCCGCGCAAGAATGGATGGCCATTTCGATAAAGTGTTAAAACAGGCGGTTTAAGCCATTTAGCGCAGCTACCCGATAGGCTTCCGCCATCGTCGGGTAGTTAAAGGTGGTGTTGACGAAGTACTCAATAGTGTTGCCGCCACCTTTCTGTTCCATAATCGCCTGACCGATATGAATAATTTCGGCAGCGCGCTCGCCAAAGCAGTGAATACCCAGAATCTCTTTTGTTTCCCGATGGAACAAAATTTTCAGCGTGCCCACGTTCATGCCGACGATTTGTGCACGTGCCAGATGTTTAAACTGGGCGCGGCCCACTTCATATGGCACTTTCATCGCGGTTAGCTGCTGTTCGGTTTTGCCCACAGAGCTGATTTCCGGGATGGTGTAAATGCCGGTAGGGATATCTTCAATCAGATGTGCGTTGGCTTCACCTTTCACCAGCGCCTGCGCGGCAATGCGCCCCTGGTCATAGGCTGCCGACGCCAGGCTCGGATAACCAATCACGTCGCCCACCGCGTAAACGTGCGGCTGTGCGGTCTGATACATGCTGTTGACCTTCAGCTGTCCGCGACTGTCAGTTTCCAGCCCAATGTTCTGTAACGCCAGCGAATCAGTATTACCGGTGCGACCGTTGGCATAGAGCAGGCAGTCAGCTTTCAGTTTTTTACCCGACTTCAGATGCATGATCACACCGTCGTCACAGCCTTCGATCTTCTCGTACTCTTCGTTGTGACGAATCACTACGCCACTGTTCCAGAAGTGATAGGAGAGAGAATCTGACATCTCTTGATCGAGAAACGCCAACAGCCGATCGCGGGTGTTGATCAGATCCACTTTTACATCCATACCGCGGAAGATCGACGCATATTCACAGCCGATCACTCCAGCACCATAGATAAGTACATGGCGCGGTTCGTGGTGCATGCTAAGAATTGAGTCGCTGTCGTAAATGCGTGGATGGGTGAAATCAACATCTGTTGGATGATATGGACGAGAGCCGCAGGCAATAACAAATTTTTCAGCGGTTAGTGTTTCAACGCTGCCGTCCGGGCAATCCAGCGCCAGCGTGTGCTCGTCAACAAAGCGAGCGTTTCCCTGCAATATTTCACAGTGATTACGTTCGTAAAATCCCTGACGCATGCGCGTTTGTTGATTAATCACGTTATCGGCATGGTTAAGGATATCGGCAAAAGAAGAGCGGAGCAGTCGCGAATGGTCGCTGTAAAGTGGGTTTTGATTAAATTCTATAATGCGGCTGACGGCGTGACGGAGAGCTTTCGACGGGATGGTGCCCCAGTGGGTGCAACCGCCGCCAACATTTTGATAACGCTCGATAACTGCGACGCGCGCACCTTGCTTAACCAGGCCCATTGCAGCGCCTTCGCCGCCGGGGCCGGAACCTATTACTATGGCATCGTAATCGTAGGAATGTGGCATGGTAGGGCTTACCTGTTCTTATACATAAAAGCAACAGAATGGTAACATTTTATCGCGGGTAAGCCAATTGATCCCCGTCATTTATCTGGCTATATCGTGAGCGGCCTTTGCTTTGTCTGTTTCTTACTTTTGACCTGAACGTTTTATTGGATTTTTATCGACGATACTCTCCGTTTAAGCGGCAGGTTTCCGTTGTACGTAAAAGAACCGGCCAAAGAATTGCAGTAAATATGTTTTATTGCGTTACCGTTCATTCACAACACTGGAGCAATCCAGTATGTTCATTCTCTGGTATAGTGCCAGCAGTACTTTTGGCAAGGATTCAGACATCGTGATGGGCGTAAGAGCGCAACAAAAAGAAAAAACCCGCCGTTCGCTGGTGGAAGCCGCATTTAGCCAATTAAGTGCTGAACGCAGCTTCGCCAGCCTGAGTTTGCGTGAAGTGGCGCGTGAAGCGGGCATTGCTCCCACCTCTTTTTATCGGCATTTCCGCGACGTAGACGAACTGGGTCTGACCATGGTTGATGAGAGCGGTTTAATGCTACGCCAACTCATGCGCCAGGCGCGTCAGCGTATCGCCAAAGGCGGGAGTGTGATCCGCACCTCGGTCTCCACATTTATGGAGTTCATCGGTAATAATCCTAACGCCTTCCGGTTATTATTGCGGGAACGCTCCGGTACCTCCGCTGCGTTTCGTGCCGCCGTTGCGCGTGAAATTCAGCACTTCATTGCGGAACTTGCGGACTATCTGGAACTCGAAAACCATATGCCGCGTGCGTTTACTGAAGCGCAAGCCGAAGCCATGGTGACGATTGTCTTCAGTGCGGGTGCCGAGGCGTTGGACGTCGGCGTTGAACAACGTCGGCAATTAGAAGAGCGACTGGTACTGCAACTGCGAATGATTTCGAAAGGGGCTTATTACTGGTATCGCCGTGAACAAGAGAAAACCGCAATTATTCCGGGAAATGTGAAGGACGAGTAATGAAACAAGCAAATCAAGATAGAGGTACGCTGCTGCTGGCGTTAGTTGCTGGCTTATCGATTAATGGTACTTTCGCAGCGCTGTTTAGCTCCATTGTGCCATTTTCTGTATTCCCGATTATTTCCCTGGTGCTGACGGTTTACTGCCTGCATCAACGTTATCTTAATCGCACTATGCCGGTAGGCTTGCCGGGTCTGGCAGCTGCCTGTTTTATTCTCGGCGTACTGCTGTACAGCACGGTAGTTCGTGCGGAGTATCCGGATATCGGCTCTAACTTCTTCCCGGCAGTACTGTCCGTCATTATGGTGTTCTGGATTGGCGCGAAGATGCGTAACCGTAAGCAGGAAGTTGCTGAGTAATCGGTATCATGCCGGATGCTGATGCATCCGGCATGGGTTTTACTTCGCGGTCAGTAATACGCCGCACTCCATATGGTGCGTGTAGGGGAACTGATCAAACAGAGCCAGACGTTCGACCTTGTGCGTCTGACTTAATGTTTCCAGATTCTTGCATAACGTTTCCGGATTGCAGGAGATATACAGAATACGTGGATACGCCTGCACCATTTTCTCGGTTTCACCGTCCAGACCGCTGCGTGGTGGGTCGACAAAAATGGTTTCGCACTGATAACTCTTTAAATCGATCCCTTGCAGGCGGTTAAACTCGCGTACGCCATTCATCGCCTGAGTAAATTCTTCTGCCGCCATACGAATAATTTGTACGTTATCAATATGGTTAGCGGCAATGTTGTATTGCGCGGCAGCGACCGACGGCTTAGCGATTTCGGTGGCTAATACCCGATCAAAATTGCGCGCCAGTGCTAATGAAAAGTTACCGTTGCCGCAGTACAGCTCCAGTAAATCGCCTTTTGAGCCTTTGGTTACGTCCAGCGCCCATTCCAGCATCTGAATATTCATCGCCGCGTTCGGCTGGGTAAAGCTGTTTTCTACCTGACGGTAGATCATCTCTTTCCCTGCGACCGGCAGACGTTCATCGATGTAATCTTGATCCAGCTCGATTTTGGTTTTCGTTGCCCGACCAATCAGATGCACATTCAGATTCTGCGCTCGCAGTGCGTCGCGCAGGGCTTCCGCTTCCTGACGCCACTCATCATCCAGCTTCTTATGGTACAGCAGGGAAACCACCGCCTGATTACTCAGCGTGGTGAGGTAATCAATCTGGAACAACTTGTGGCGCAGAACGGGATTATTACGCACACCCGCAATCATCGCCGTCATCAACTGGTTGATAAGTTCACTGGCGGCGGGGAAGCTATCCACGCGGATGCGGCTTTTGGTTTGTTGATCGAAAATGATGTGATACAGGTCATCGCCATCGTGCCAGATGCGGAACTCCGCACGCATCCGGTAATGACTGACCGGCGAGCGAAACACTTCCGGAACCAGGTCAGAAAACGGTGCCATCATACTTTGCAAACGTACCACTTTTTCGGCTAACTGCGCTTCATACTGTTCTGTTGGAAGGTGTTCGGGGGTCATGATGTATCCTGAAAAATTAAAGTACGCGGCGATTGTAGGGATTGCTCATCAGATGTCCAGATCTTGATGAATTCCTATTTGTGAGCTACGTCTGGACAGTAACTTGTTACAACCTGTAGCATCCACTTGCCGGTCCTGTGAGTTAATAGGGAATCCAGTGCGAATCTGGAGCTGACGCGCAGCGGTAAGGAAAGGTGCGATGATTGCGTTATGCGGACACTGCCATCCGGTGGGAAGTCATCATCTCTTAGTATCTTAGATACCCCTCCAAGCCCGAAGACCTGCCGGCTAACGTCGCATCTGGTTCTCATCATCGCGTAATATTGATGAAACCTGCGGCATCCTTCTTCTATTGTGGATGCTTTACAATGATTAAAAAAGCTTCGCTGCTGACGGCGTGTTCTGTCACAGCCTTTTCTGCTTGGGCACAGGATACCAGCCCGGATACTCTCGTCGTTACTGCTAACCGTTTTGAACAGCCGCGCAGCACTGTGCTTGCACCAACCACCGTTGTGACCCGTCAGGATATCGACCGCTGGCAGTCGACCTCGGTCAATGATGTGCTGCGCCGTCTTCCGGGCGTCGATATCACCCAAAACGGCGGTTCAGGTCAGCTCTCATCTATTTTTATTCGCGGTACAAATGCCAGTCATGTGCTGGTGTTAATTGATGGCGTCCGCCTGAATCTGGCGGGAGTGAGTGGTTCTGCCGACCTTAGCCAGTTCCCTATTGCGCTTGTCCAGCGTATTGAATATATCCGTGGACCGCGCTCCGCTGTTTATGGTTCCGATGCAATAGGCGGGGTGGTGAATATCATCACGACGCGCGATGAACCCGGAACGGAAATTTCAGCAGGGTGGGGAAGCAATAGTTATCAGAACTATGATGTCTCCACGCAGCAACAACTGGGGGATAAGACACGGGTAACGCTGTTGGGCGATTATGCCCATACTCATGGTTATGATGTTGTTGCCTATGGTAATACCGGAACGCAAGCGCAGACAGATAACGATGGTTTTTTAAGTAAAACGCTTTATGGCGCGCTGGAGCATAACTTTACTGATGCCTGGAGCGGCTTTGTGCGCGGCTATGGCTATGATAACCGTACCAATTATGACGCGTATTATTCTCCCGGCTCACCGTTGCTCGATACCCGTAAACTCTATAGCCAAAGTTGGGACGCCGGGCTGCGCTATAACGGTGAACTGATTAAATCACAACTCATTACCAGCTATAGCCATAGCAAAGATTACAACTACGATCCCCATTATGGTCGTTATGATTCGTCCGCGACGCTGGATGAGATGAAGCAGTACACCGTCCAGTGGGCAAATAACGTTACCGTTGGCCACGGTAATATTGGTGCGGGCGTTGACTGGCAGAAACAGACTACGACGCCGGGTACTGGTTATGTTGAGGATGGGTATGATCAACGTAACACTGGTATCTATCTGACCGGATTGCAACAAGTCGGCGATTTTACATTTGAAGGCGCAGCCCGCAGCGACGATAACTCACAGTTTGGTCGTCATGGAACCTGGCAAACGAGTGCCGGTTGGGAATTCATCGAAGGCTATCGTTTTATCGCTTCTTATGGCACGTCGTACAAGGCACCTAATCTTGGGCAACTGTATGGTTTCTACGGAAATCCGAATCTGAATCCTGAGAAAAGCAAACAGTGGGAAGGCGCGTTTGAAGGCTTAACCGCTGGGGTGAACTGGCGTATTTCCGGATATCGTAACGATGTCAGTGATTTGATCGATTATGATGATCACACCCTGAAATATTACAACGAAGGGAAAGCGCGGATTAAGGGGGTCGAGGCGACCGCCAATTTTGATACCGGACCACTGACGCATACTGTGAGTTATGATTATGTCGATGCGCGTAATGCGATTACCGACGTGCCGTTGTTACGCCGTGCTAAACAGCAGGTGAAATACCAGCTCGACTGGCAATTGTATGACTTCGACTGGGGTATTACTTATCAGTATTTAGGCACTCGCTATGATAAGGATTACTCATCTTATCCTTATCAAACCGTTAAAATGGGCGGTGTGAGCTTGTGGGATCTTGCGGTTGCGTATCCGGTCACCTCTCATCTGACAGTTCGTGGTAAAATAGCCAACCTGTTCGACAAAGATTATGAGACAGTCTATGGCTACCAAACTGCAGGACGGGAATACACCTTGTCTGGCAGCTACACCTTCTGAACCACGTCCCACCGTGCTGGTGTTTGACTCCGGCGTCGGTGGGTTGTCGGTCTATGACGAGATCCGGCATCTCTTACCGGATCTCCATTACATTTATGCTTTCGATAACGTCGCTTTCCCGTATGGCGAAAAAAGCGAAGCGTTTATTGTTGAGCGAGTGGTGGCAATTGTCACCGCAGTGCAAAAACGTTATCCCCTTGCGCTGGCTGTGGTCGCTTGCAACACTGCCAGTACCGTTTCACTTCCTGCATTACGCGAAAAGTTCGACTTCCCGGTTGTTGGTGTCGTGCCGGCGATTAAACCTGCTGCACGTCTGACGGCAAATGGCATTGTCGGATTACTGGCAACCCGCGGAACAGTTAAACGTTCTTATACTCATGAGCTGATCGCGCGTTTCGCTAATGAATGCCAGATAGAAATGCTGGGCTCGGCAGAGATGGTTGAGTTGGCTGAAGCGAAGCTGCATGGCGAAGATGTTTCTCTGGATGCGCTAAAACGTATCTTGCGTCCGTGGTTAAGAATGAAAGAGCCGCCAGATACCGTTGTACTGGGGTGTACCCATTTCCCTCTACTACAAGAAGAACTGTTACAGGTGCTGCCAGAGGGAACCCGGCTGGTGGATTCTGGCGCAGCGATTGCTCGCCGAACGGCCTGGCTGTTAGAACATGAAGCCCCGGATGCAAAATCTGCCGATGCGAATATTGCCTTTTGTATGGCAATGACGCCAGAAGCTGAACAATTATTGCCCGTTTTACAGCGTTACGGCTTCGAAACGCTCGAAAAACTGGCAGTTTTAGGCTGATTTGGTTGAATGTTGCGCGGTCAGAAAATTATTTTAAATTTCCTCTTGTCAGGCCGGAATAACTCCCTATAATGCGCCACCACTGACACGGAACAACGGCAAACACGCCGCCGCGTCAGCGGGGTTCTCCTGAGAATCTCAACAGAGAAAAGCAAAAAAATGCTTGACTCTGTAGCGGGAAAGCGTATTATGCACACCCCGCGCCGCTGAGAAAAAGCGAAGCGGCACTGCTCTTTAACAATTTATCAGACAATCTGTGTGGGCACTC
>NZ_JBJQMC010000012.1:0-160180 GCF_046486085.1 Escherichia sp. WS568 | reverse complement strand
GCAACGAGAGATGAGTTCGGGGTCGAGGTAATCCCCCAGAGAAGTCAGTGGGTTACGCAGAGAATCGTAACGGGATACCAGATCAAGAGCCTGTCCAATGTGCATAAAAAATCCGGAAACAAGTGAGCGTTTCCGGATTCTTACACAGCCACTGGATCGGTCAACTGATCCTTAACTGATCGGCATTACTGCCGTTGCAGGCATTTTCTATTTGCTCGCAGGTCTGTTTGGTAGTGCCATTACCGGGATGATGACTACCCTGCCCGTAAGTTGGATCCAGATGCTGGCAGGTCTGGCGCTGTTGAGTACCATTGGCGGCAGTTTGTATCAGGCGCTGCATAATGAGCGTGAGCGCGACGCGGCGGTGGTGGCATTTCTGGTAACGGCAAGTGGATTGACGCTGGTCGGGATTGGTTCTGCGTTTTGGGGATTAATTGCCGGAGGCGTTTGTTACGTGGTGTTGAATTTAATCGCTGACAGAAACCGATAATAAAAAGCGCCATCTAACGATGGCGCGTCTGGAACTACTTTTTGTTAACGTCAAACATGGTGGCATCGGTCGCCATGTCATCAATAACTTGTTTAATATTTTCGAAAGCCATTGGCGTACTTTCGTTATTCAGGTCTTTACCTTCGCCCTGACGAACGACTTTGATAACCGGTTTATTAGTCGCTGCATCAATCAGCTCACCTTCAAAATACAAGCGAGTATCCATGGTACGGTGGCCTGTAGCCATTTGCGTCCCCGCAACCACTAATGCAACAGGAACCACTTCATAGAATTGCAGCCCTTCTTTGCTGGTATCTACACCGGTAATGGCCCCACGGAAAATCAGACTACGCGGCCCAGCGGTGGTAACCAGTGGTTTACGCTGCGCTATCGCTTCTTTCATTTCGGTGTTGGTATAGTTCAAAATTTTATCCAGAACTTTCTGCCCTACCTGGGTAGAAGGTTTTGGTACCGGATAATAAGTGATTGGGTTCCAGACGATGCTGTCATATTTGCTTTGATCAAAACTCGGGTCTACCCAACGTAAAACAGGTTTACCTGTTGCTGAGGTTGTTTCTTTTAAATCAGAGTAATTGTTTAAAAAACCAGAATATTTATCTGGCTGGGTGATTTTAGAGGCACAACCAGACAGAGCCAACAAGCCGCATAAAGCTGCAACTTTCGCAAATGATGTGGTACGCATGAATAGTTTCCTGAGATGATTATATTACTTTTTAAGTTATAGCAAAAAGCGCCGCTTCGTGTTGTGGCAAAAAAAGTGTTGGTGAAAATAAATTTTTCAGCCCCTTTACAGACGACATAGTCAATGCCGAAAAAGGGGCTAAGTCAATCATCAGTAGTTAAATATCAGTGCGTTAATCTGATGAAAAACTTCGACTACTGTGATTAATTTCACATCCTTTTGATTAAAAATATGCTTACCGAAAAGAAGAACAGTAAACCATCTCAGCGTGGGGAATTTTCACGCGCTTTGTTCTTACCGGATCATTTTTTACGTGCCAGCATCGTGGCGAAACGCAGTTTAATACGATTACCGTTGGCGTCGGTGCGGTGCAGCTCGCCGACGTCCTCATTGTATTTCACCCTCTCCCAGCCTTCGTAATATCGACGTAATTCTCCCTCTTTGAAGGCAAACGGGAAGCCGACGGTACATGGATAATCAGCGGTATCCATCGCCGCCACAATCAGGTTGTAACCGCCAGGTTTAGTGCAACGTTGCATATTGGCAATCAGCCCTGGGATGGTTTTAGCCTCAAGGAACATCAGCACCACAGTCGAAAGAATAAAATCGTACTGTCCATCAAATGTGAGGTTATTCAGATCAACGACCCGGGTGTGTAAATTATCCAGATTTTCAATGGACTTAATGCGCTCGACGTTGGCGATACTCATGGCATTTTTATCCCATGCGTCAACATCATAACCATTGGCTGCCAGGTAAAGACTGTTACGACCATTGCCACAGCCCAGATCCAGCGTTTTACCCGGTTTAACCACTTTCACCGCTTCCAGCACTTCAGAGTGTGTGCGGGTTAATTCATATTTATCAGTAAAATAGTTTTCGTCACGAATGATCATTCTTTGTCCTCTGCTTTCATTAAAACGGCGCGCTCGGTTCTGACTAACAATTTTCCCTGCATCAGAAGCGCAAAAGTACGGATGAGCAGTATTGCAATAATAAAATTGGTAAAGATAAACAGCGGCACCGCCAGCGTATGGAAAAATCCATTATCGCTGCCACTCCCCAGATGCAAACCGGTGGTTGCCAGTGCAGATACGCCGAACGAGAAACTCCAGAATGAAGCATTAAATGGCTGGGAGAGATACCATGGCATCAGACGTAGCATAAACAGCAGTTGCAGCAGTCCATAACCGAAAAGCATTTTCGCCAGCGTGTCACCCTCGCCGCCGTTGACGCTCAGCCAGGCACTACAGGCCACCAGCGCAGGAGCGAGCTGAATGCCGAGTGATGTCCTCAGTGCCGTGGGTAATTCTCCCGAACTGCGCAGACGCTGCAAGATCACCGGTTCCAGGCTTAGCCATGAGAAAACGCCTGCGCCTAAAAACACCAGACCGGCGTCGGTGTAGCCCAACGCACCACAGGCCATTGCGCTGATAAAGTTGTTGGCAACTGTCGGCAGATACAGTCCAGGCGTGGTAGCTTCTTCAGGGTGAGATCCGCGCCATAATCCCGCAGTTTGCCAGGCGGCATAAGCCAACTGAACCACGACACCAAAACTGAACAGGCACACCGCCAGTGGGCGAAACCACGGAACAAAACCAATCGCCACCAGCATCGTCGTTGCCGGAAACAAACTCACAAAACTGCTCAGCACTGGATGGCGCACTTCTGCCAGCACGCTATGCGGAAAGCGTATGAGTCGGGTAATAAATGCGCCAGTCAATAATCCCCAGATGATCATCGCCAGAATCACCAGCCCATCCCCCAACCAGTGGCTGACCTGCCAAACCTGGCTGGCATAGCGCCAGGCAAATCCCATCCCTATCGTCCCCAACACAATACCAAAGTAGCCTGCCGGCAAATTGAGCACTTTATCGCTCTGCATCTTCTTACTCATTTTGTTTAATTTATAAAGTATATTTGAAATGCATTTTATGGAATTTTCTCGAGCATAGCCAGAGCCGCAGAATTTGCTACGGTTATAGTAAGTCACCTGTGGGAAAACGCTATGCGCAAATATCGTCTAAGTGAAGAACAGCGAGCCTTTAGTTATCAGGAAGATGGCACTAAAAAAAATGTGTTATTACGGCAGATTATCGCCATTAGCGATTTTAACGATGTGATAGCAGGAACCGCTGGCGGCTGGATCGATCGCGAAACGGTGTTAGCACAGGAAGGAAATTGCTGGATTTACGACCAGAATGCTATTGCGTTCGGCGGAACGGTGATTTCCGGGAATACGCGTATCACCGGCACCAGCGTGCTGTGGGGAGAGGTTTACGCAACGGATAATGTCTGGATCGATAATAGTGAAATCAGCCAGGGTGCATATATAAGTGACAGTGTCACCATTAGTGACTCATTAGTTTGCGGTCAATGTAGAATATTTGGTCACGCCTTAATTGATCAACATTCTATGATCGTCGCCGCACAAGGCTTAACGCCCGACCATCAACTCCTGCTACAAATTTATGATCGCGCGAGGGTTAGCGCCTCGCGGATTGTCCACCAGGCACAAATTTATGGCGATGCCGTCGTCCGGTATGCTTTTATTGAACATCGCGCCGAAGTTTTTGATTTTGCCAGTATTGAGGGTAATGAAGAGAACAACGTCTGGCTATGCGATTGTGCTAAAGTCTACGGTCACGCGCAGGTGAAAGCTGGCATAGAAGAAGATGCCATTCCGACGATTCATTACAGTTCGCAGGTGGCGGAATATGCCATTGTGGAAGGTAATTGTGTGTTAAAACATCATGTCTTGATTGGCGGAAATGCCGTGGTACGTGGCGGACCGATTCTGCTCGACGAGCACGTTGTCATACAAGGTGAGAGCCGTATTACAGGTGCGGTGATAATTGAAAACCATGTGGAGTTAACCGACCACGCCGTCGTTGAAGCCTTTGATGGCGACACGGTTCATGTCCGTGGTCCAAAAGTCATTAACGGCGAGGAGCGCATTACGCGAACGCCGCTGGCAGGGTTATTGTGAATCGATAATACGCGCGTATAAGTTCACATCATCATAGGCATCATTCAGAAACTCAGCCTGTTTCAGGCAACCTTCAAGGATAAAACCATTGCGCAAAGCGACCTGGTTGCTTTGCGGATTGTCCACCCGACATTTGATCACGAAGCGTCTAAGTTCACCAGACTGAGCGTAATGATGAATCAATGCCTGCAGCGCCTGAGAAATGATCCCCTGCCCCTGATGAGATTCGTCCAGCCAGTAGCCGATTTCAGCGGTTTTATTCAGTGGTTCAATACGATTAAACGAGATAACGCCGATAAGTTCATCTTCTTTGAAAATCATGAACATTTTGGCATATCCGCGTTGATGCAACATTACATTGCCCTGCACCGTTTTTCGCGTGTCCTCTTCACTTTGAACAAACTGCGGCCAGTTTAGCGACTGCTGTAGCCAGGTTCTATTTTTACAGATTAACTGATAAAGAGGTGTGACATGACTTTCTGCAACAGCATGTAATTCAAGTGATTCACTTACTTTTATCGTTTCGGTCATCTTATCTCCAGTCACTCCATGCAGTTGTTAAAAAAGCCGCCTAGCTGGCGGCTTAGGAAAGTTTACACCTCTTTGACGCTCTCCTGCTGCAGGATTTTGAGCATCTCATCTTTTAACTGTAGCTTTTGTTTTTTCATGCGGACCACTTCCGCATTGTACCCTCGACCGTCGGAACCTTCCTTTCTGGCAATTTCATGATCAAGTTTATTGTGTTTATCGAACAAGGACATAAAGCGAGGATTTTCGTTTTTCAGACGGGATATTAAATCTCGATATTCTGGAAACATACGCACTCCCTGTTAGTGGCTGACAAGGTGTATCTGAAATACACACCATCAGATTACTCATTTAACTTAGGGAAAAATGCGAGCGGGATCGTGTTTAACCAGACGGCACCTCCCGAAGAAGGTGCCGAAGAAAAAACGATTAACTCATCACGCGGTCGTCAACATACTGACGTTTATCGGGCGCTGGCGGGAAATACTGATACAGCCATGTTTCACTGATAGCGTCGCCCTGACAACGCAGATACATCCGCATATCGACCGGATCAGTGGAGTCCGAAGTCGGATACCAGTCAAACTGAATACGATAACCATCAATGGGTTCAATATAGAGAATTTCGATTTGCTTCGCTTCCCCACTGGAAAGCGTAATCACCGGCTCAATGCCTTTTGGCGCGGCAGCTTTCAGATCACCACCAACGAAATCGACGGCAAAACGACGCGCCCATTTTTCGGGATAGTGTTCACCTGGAGCCCAACCTTCCGGGAAACCACCCATGCCGGTACGCGTCGCCATAACGCGCGCTAATGGGCAATGAACAGGCGGTTGCGCACTCCAGTACAGACGATACTGGAATGCAAACTCATCACCCGCTTTTACAGCTTTTTCTGGCTGCCAGAAGCAGACAATGTTATCCAGCGTTTCGCCCGTTGTTGGGATTTCCATCAGGCCGATGGTGCCCTTACCCCACTTGTTACGCGGTTCCACCCACAGACTTGGGCGTTTGTTATACCAGCCCATAATGTCCTGATAATGGGAGAAATCACGATCCAGTTGCAATAAACCAAACCCTTTCGGGTTGTTGTCGGTGTAAGCATTGAACTGCAATTTTTGCGGATTGTTCAGCGGACGACAAATCCACTCGCCGTTGCCCCGCCACATGGACAAACGATCAGAGTCATGGATTTGCGGATGAATGGTGTCGCACATCCGACGTTCATTAGTACCGCAGCTGAACATACTGGTCATCGGCGCAATGCCCAGCTGTTTAATGTCTTTGCGCGCATACAGGTGATTTTCCACATCCATAATCACCTGACTTTTCTCGCAATGGATAGTGAACTTATAGGCACCAGTAATGCTGGCGCTATCGAGCAACGCATAAACGGTAAAGGTGGTTGCCCCCGGTTTTACCGTATCAAACCAGAAGGCGGTAAAGTCGGGGAACTCTTCTTTACTGTCGGTGTAAGTGTCGATCGCCAGGCCGCGAGCCGATAGACCGTATTGATATGTGTCGTCAACGGCGCGGAAATAACTCGCACCGAGGAATGATACGACATCACGGCGCGCCAGTTCGGGGGCTTTAAACACGCGAAAACCGGCAAAACCGAGATCGCTTTGCCCTTCTAATTGTTTGGTATCAACACCCGCATCGTTGTATTTGAACAACTCCGGGCGAAAGTGAATTTCACGCGCCAGATGTGTTGCGGGATCTACAGAAAACATACGAACGCGGCGACGGAATCCCATTCCCATATGGAAGAACTGAGCGTCCAGTTGACGGTTCTCAACGTTATGCCAGAGCGATTTTTCGGCGTCGTATTGAATACTGTTATAAGCCTGCGGCGTCATTGTCGCCAGAGTGTCAGGTAACGGACGCGGCGCACCACGCCACGCTGTTTGCGCTAAGTCGTGCGCCATTGACTGTAGAATGGAGAAGTCAAAACGCTGGGTTTGCCCGTCGGCAATATCAGAATCTGCCGCGAATGCCGCCTGAGAAAAAAGAGAAGCAATGCCGCTGGTACCGCACACGGCGGCCATAGCCATTGAACCTTTAATAAATCGTCTACGATCCATACCTGAAAGTGAGTCCTTCTGGTGTTGTGAATGGTCCCGCGCTGAACGTTTTCAGCGGCAAGAAAGTGCTTATTTATGACCGCTCACTCTAGACAATATTTATTAATAATCCAATTGTTGAACTGAGAGAATATGCATAAATCGGCAATTTTTTTATGTCGATGGGATGAGCCTGATTCGTTTGTAAAATCAGGCAAATTTTTGCAAAGGCGGATGGTCAGAATTTAAAGCAAACCACAGCGACGTTTACTGCGTTCTTCCGCTTCCTGATAAAGCTGGAACTCATCCAAAACCGGGCAGCCCAACGCCTGCTCAAATGCTTCGCGACTGGCATTACCGTGACTGCGTGCCTGCGTTTCATTACCCAGATTTGACTGGAAGATCCCCGCCGCGCTAACAGGCAAGAAATCTTCATAGGTAATGGGTTGCGCCACTACCCAACCACGTTCAATTAAGGGCTGTGGATCGTCTCCGGGATGAATCGCCTGACGATGCGCCTCACCTGAAGGCGTCAGACGGTACCGGAACCATGCCAACCCTTGCTGACGCATTAAAAACTCACTGTCAGGAAAAGTGCGGAAGGTTTCCTGTAAATGCATTTGGTGAGTGAGATTATCCTGCCCGGTTCCAGCGTTCCGCAGTAGATCATCATACAGTTGTCGTCCTTTCGGCGTTAATGCCACGCCACGCTGCTCTATTTCACCAAAGCGCGCGGTATGCGTGCCCTGTTTCTGCCCTGCAAACAACACCGTCTCTTCCAGTGCTTTAAAGCTGGTCTGGCGTAGTAAAATAGATACCTCGCGGCGCGGCGGCCCTTCGATCAGAATTTTGGGTTCAATCCCGCATTCAGGCATCATCGACTGCACCCGGTCAATATCCAGCGTACGTGGCGTCAGGTGGTTGATATGGCATCCAGGAAAACAGACCACATCAGCAATCAACCGATGTTCGTTGTGCAAGGCGCGATAGGTTTCTTCATCTACCGTTGCTGACTGGTGCCAACGAAACGTTTCCAGGGCTTCCTGCACAAACTCCTGTGCCTGTGTTTCGTTAAAACCGCCCCGCTGCTCATACTCCTCTAACAGTTGTCGACAACGTGGGGTGAAGATATCGCGCTGACGCAGAATCTCCGCCGCTTTCTGGCGCAAAAATTCGTTCTCGATAAGCTCAAGGCGGAGTAATGAGGTAAAAACGCGGAAGGGATTACGCGCCAGAGAAGCATCATCAATGGGCCGAAATGCTGTGGAATGTACCGGCACTCCCGCCTGCGAGAGATCGTAATAGCTCACCGGGTACATCCCCATAATGGCAAACATCCGCCGAAGAGTAGCAAGCTCTTGTGCAGTCCCAACACGAATCGCCCCATGACGTTCAACATTCAGTCGCGCCAGCTCGTCTGCATTTACCATTTTTTCGTGCAGTTGAGGATTGTTTTCCAGCACAGCCAGATTCACATCAGCTACCAGTTCCAGCAGCGTGCCGTACTGCGGAACTTCTTGCTGGTACATGGCTGACATTGCCTGCGAAAACTGTTCCCGAATCTCATCCGCCGTGATGCTGTTCGCCATAGTGTCTGCCTCCAGTGGTCAGTAATCTGGAGTGTAGGTAACCGCATTCACTCCGGCGGGAAGAATTTACAAACTGTGATCTCGCCGCGAAAACATCAATATTATCCATTTTGCTGTAACATAATTGCTTTAATTGTTAATAATATTTTGCAATCAAGTTATCATAATCAAACAACTTCACTTGTCAGCGACACCGCTTCGTTTTTAACATCGCTTATGGAAAAAAATAGTCTGTTTAGTCAGCGCATCCGTTTGCGCCACCTTCATACATTCGTAGCTGTCGCACAACAAGGAACTTTGGGGCGCGCGGCTGAAACCCTTAATTTGAGTCAACCTGCGCTCTCTAAGACATTGAATGAACTGGAGCAGCTGACGGGCGCTCGCTTGTTTGAGCGTGGTCGTCAGGGGGCGCAACTTACCTTACCCGGCGAACAATTTTTAACGCATGCAGTCAGAGTTCTTGACGCCATCAACACTGCTGGACAGTCGCTTCATCGTAAAGAAGGTCTTAATAATGATATCGTCAGGGTTGGTGCACTACCTACTGCGGCACTGGGGATATTACCTTCGGTTATAGGTCAGTTTCATCAGCAACAAAAAGAGACGACCTTGCAAGTTGCGACAATGAGTAACCCTATGATTCTGGCGGGTTTAAAAACCGGGGAAATCGATATCGGCATTGGTCGGATGTCAGATCCTGAACTGATGACCGGGCTTAATTACGAACTGCTGTTTCTTGAATCGCTGAAGCTGGTTGTCCGCCCCAATCATCCGCTACTTCAGGAGAACGTAACGCTAAGCCGGGTGCTGGAATGGCCGGTCGTTGTATCACCAGAAGGCACTGCGCCACGCCAGCATTCAGATGCATTAGTGCAGAGCCAGGGATGTAAAATTCCTTCGGGTTGTATCGAAACGCTGTCTGCTTCGCTATCTCGTCAACTTACGGTTGAATACGACTACGTGTGGTTTGTCCCTTCTGGCGCTGTAAAAGACGACCTGCGTCATGCCACGCTGGTGGCCCTGCCTGTTCCGGGACATGGTGCAGGCGAACCGATTGGAATACTGACCCGCGTAGATGCGACGTTCTCTTCTGGTTGCCAGTTGATGATTAACGCTATTCGAAAATCAATGCCGTTCTGAAAGGTGAAGGGATCTGTCGATCCCTTCCTTGAACATTTTCACACCGTAGCGAAACTAACTGGTTCACCCGCTCCGCGAGGTTCTGCCGACACAGAATGTTTGTTCAGACGGAATACGTCCACCGCCTCAGTTAATCGTGCCGCCTGTTCTTCAAGGGACACCGCCGCCGCTGAGGCCTCTTCTACCAGAGAAGCATTCTGTTGCGTCACCTTATCCATTTCAGAAATCGCCTGGCTAACCTGCGTTATGCCTCTACTTTGTTCATCCGAGGCGGCGGCGATTTCCTGCATGATATGTGTGACACTCGCGACGGCATCAACAATAGTGCTCATGGTTTTCCCTGCCGTTGCCACCTCATCCGACCCCAGGTCAATTAACCTGACTGATTCACTGATCAAGCCTTCAATCTCTTTCGCCGCCTGAGCGCTGCGGCTTGCGAGTGTCCGTACTTCGCTGGCGACAACGGCAAATCCACGTCCTTGCTCACCCGCTCGCGCGGCTTCAACGGCAGCATTCAGTGCCAGAATATTCGTCTGGAAAGCAATACTGTTGATGACGGCGGTGATCTCAGAAATTTTCTTCGAACTCGTGGAGATAGCGCCCATCGTTTTTACTACACCGGAAACCATCTGCCCGCCATCGCTGGCTTTAATAGAAGCCTCCTGCGCCAGTTTGCTGGCATGATGCGCGTTATCCGCATTCTGTTTCACCGTCGCAGTGAGTTGCTCCATGCTGGCGGCAGTTTGTTCGATAGCCGCCGCTTGTTCTTCGGTGCGAGATGACAGGTCCGCATTGCCAGCTGAAATTTCGCTGGTGCCACGATAAATCTCTTCCGCGCCCTGTCGAACGGTCCCTACAGTCATCCCCAGTGAATGCTGCATTTGCTGTAAATGACGACTTAAGCGACCGATTTCATTACGACCCGCCGGTTCATCATTCATCGTCAGATCGCCACTGGCGATTTTTTCAATCCGTTGTGCGGCATTTTGCAGTGGACGAATGACGATCCGACGTAGCACCATAAATGTTATCAGCGTCATCACCAGGGCAAGCACAAACGCGCCAATCATGAACATCCCACCCAGGCGGGTGCGCTGATGGGCCAGTTCCGCCAGTTGGTTGGCTCTGGTGCTACGTATCTTAACGGCTTTGTTCAAAATATCGGTATAAGCATTATCCAGCGGTCGGATCTGCTCACTTTCATGATTGATAATCGCTTCAAACATGCCATTTTTGGCATATTTCAACATCGGTTGCATACCCGTGATATAAGCCTGGAAGCGTTGATTTAATTCAGTGTCGAGGGCTTCATCAGCAGGTGTTTTCACCGGTCGATTCTGATAAGCACGATAACCTTGCTGCGACTGTTTAATCTCCGATTCGGCTTGCGCAATATTTCGCTTCATTGCTTCCATTTCCGCAATACGACTCGCTGCCCCGGCCTGAATCATATTGATCCGGGCTGAACGCAAAAAATCTGAACTGTTCGCTAACCCGGTCCGAATCTCAATCTCCGCAGTAACATCACGCTGATCGCGATCGGCCTGCCAGAGGAAATAGCCAGCCAGAGCAGAACTTAATGCGAATAGAACTAAGATACCGCCAAGAATGCAGGCAAATAACGGAACCAGCCTGATGTGATGCAAAAAACCTAATCGCTGTGAGGGAGTTGTATTCATTACCGTTGTCTCTCTTCCAGGTTTACTCCTGATAGAAAGTCATCGGCACTTGACGGTAATTTCTTACGACCAAAAACCTCTTTGCGTCACATTTTTACAACAATTATGGCAGAGAAGAATAATGCCATTGGAATGAAGAGAGTAACGAATGATTAAACTGGCTAAACCGAATGACGAAAAATTCTGGAAAACAGCACGCAATTTCGTCAGGTGATTATTTTCGTCCTTAAGGAAACCACATAGGATGCTCACGGGTGCCTGAGACTTTCTGTTTTCAGGCTAACCGGGAATCAGAAAGACGAAGGCCCCGACCAATATTTCTATCAACCGAGGCCAACGAATGAACCTAGCAATTCAGATCATAGCCTCTTACCCGCCATCCGGCAAGGAGAAAGGCTATGAAGCACAACCCTCTGGTGGTGTGTCTGCTCATTATCTGCATTACGATTCTGACATTCACACTCCTGACCCGACAAACGCTCTACGAACTGCGGTTCCGGGACGGTGATAAGGAGGTTGCTGCGCTCATGGCCTGCACGTCCAGGTAAGGGCAAGCGCGGGGATTTTCCCCGCGCATCTGACTAGCAGATTCATTTTCTCATGGCACCCCTTTTACACTTCAGTTAGTGCATGTTTTTTTCGATGCACTAATAGAACCATCATTACAGACAAATTTGCCGCCTGCCGTACAGTGTGAGATCCCCCCTTTCGAACCAGAACAGGGTTTGCGCCCGGCATCGGCATAAAAGGAAACAAGCGCTCCTATAACCAAGATAAGTGCCAGTTTTTTCATATAACCTCCATGGTTTATCGAATCTTATGTTCGATTTGAACGTTATACGCTGGTTTATTTTGATACCGTTGATGAGATCAAAGATCGGGTGAATTGATTAAAGATAAGCCAGATGGACGTATGGACCAGGATTATGGTTTTATTTGTCATACAAATAAATATAATAGGCGCTTCCGATGTAGACCCGTATTCTTCGCCTGTACCACGGGTCGGTTTTAGTACAGGCGTTTTCTTTAAATATCCTTCAGGAACGTTTACGCGGCATCATGCGTAGAAGTGTGTTGTCCTTCCAGAAATAGTGGTGTGCCAGTGCAGCCGCAGCGTGCAACCCGATGACAAAATATCCCAGATTCGCCAGCGTCTCATGCCACCACTTTAAGCTATCAACCCGTTCGAAATTGGCCTCTGCTGCATAAGGCATTGTCATACCAAACGCAGACCACGGGTTGCCCCGGTTATACATCATCACCAAACCAATCACTGGCAGCGCAATAAACAGGAGATAGATCACCAAATGTCCCAAATGCGCCAGTCCCGTCATCATCGGTTTTGGTTTAGGTACAATCGGCGGAGTTGGGTATTTAAGCCTTAACAAAAGACGAACAACCATCAGCACGAGAATTGAGATGCCACAGGAAACATGAATCATGTTGATAAGCGGCCTATCGCCACGTGGGAAAAAACCACGAAACTCCATTGCGCAATACGCTGCGATAACCAGCAAAAAGACCAGCCAGTGAATGCCGATTTGTAACCTTGAATATTTACTTTCCATAACATTTCCTGCTTTAACATAATTTTCCGTTAACATAACGAGCTTTTCTTAAAATTTCATTAAATATTGTTCACCCGTTTTCAGTACGTTACGTTTCACGGCAAGAATGTAGATTGCCCATCCCGCCATCCTGGTCTAAGCCTGGAAAGGATCAATTTTCATCCGAACGTTCCTGACAGGAGAAGACCATGAGTAAAGTTGGTATTAACGGTTTTGGTCGTATCGGTCGACTGGTGTTGCGTCGATTACTTGAAGTCAAAAGCAACATAGACATTGTTGCTATTAATGATCTCACTTCCCCAAAAATTCTCGCCTACCTGTTGAAACATGATTCAAACTACGGACCGTTCCCCTGGAGCGTTGATTTTACGGAAGATTCACTTATCGTTGATGGAAAAAGTATCGCGGTTTACGCCGAAAAAGAGGCTAAAAATATTCCATGGAAAGCGAAAGGCGCAGAAATCATTGTCGAATGTACTGGCTTTTATACCTCCGCCGAGAAATCGCAGGCGCACCTTGATGCTGGTGCGAAGAAGGTGTTGATTTCCGCCCCTGCCGGTGAAATGAAAACCATCGTTTATAACGTCAATGACGACACACTGGATGGCAACGACACCATTGTTTCCGTGGCGTCATGCACCACTAACTGTCTTGCACCGATGGCCAAAGCCTTGCACGACAGTTTCGGAATAGAAGTCGGCACGATGACGACCATTCATGCCTATACCGGCACTCAGTCACTGGTGGATGGTCCGCGAGGTAAAGATCTACGCGCTTCACGTGCAGCGGCAGAAAATATCATTCCCCACACTACAGGTGCGGCAAAAGCCATTGGTCTGGTGATCCCGGAACTGAGCGGCAAACTGAAAGGTCATGCGCAACGCGTGCCGGTGAAAACAGGTTCGGTCACTGAGCTGGTGTCCATTCTCGGAAAAAAAGTGACTGCCGAAGAGGTGAATAACGCACTTAAACAAGCAACCACCAATAACGAGTCATTTGGTTATACCGATGAAGAAATAGTCTCTTCCGATATCATTGGCAGCCATTTCGGTTCGGTGTTTGATGCCACGCAAACGGAAATTACCGCCGTGGGCGATTTACAACTGGTGAAAACGGTCGCCTGGTACGATAACGAATATGGCTTCGTCACACAGCTCATTCGCACCCTCGAAAAATTCGCTAAACTCTGACGCACACAGGCGGAGGAAAAACCTCCGCCTCTTCCACTCATTAAGACTGTAAATAAACCACCTGGGTCTGCAGATATTCATGCAGGCCATGTTTACCATCTGCGCCGCCAATACCAGATTTACGCCATCCGGCGTGGAAGCCTTGCATAGCTTCGAAGTTTTCACGGTTGATGTAAGTTTCACCAAACTTCAGCCCGTTAATGGCTTTCATCGCGACGTTCAGATTTTGGGTATAGATTGATGAGGTCAGGCCGTAATCACTATCATTCGCCATTGAGATAGCCTCTTCCAGCGTATCAAATGCGACCACCGGCAGAACCGGGCCAAAGGTTTCCTCATGCATAATCGACATTTCCTGGCGAACATCCAGCAGCAATGTCGGCGGATAATAATATCCTTTCCCCTCTACCGCTTTGCCACCCAACGCCACTCTCGCCCCTTCTTCTACTGCGCGCGCCACTTTTTGCTCGACCCTTTCCAGCGCCGCGGCGTTAATCAACGGCCCCATCGCAATGTCGTTGCGTTCAGCGGGGTTACCAAATTGAACCGCCTGCAACGCTTCACCCAGCCGATTGACAAACTGATCATAAATGCCTTTCTGTACATAAACACGTTCTGCACAGTTACACACTTGCCCACTATTAATAACGCGTGAATCAACGATGGCTTTGACTGCCAGTTCAAGATCGGCATCGTCCATTACGATAGCCGGTGCTTTACCCCCCAATTCCAGGCACACTTTGGTGATGTTTTTCGCCGCAGTCGCCATAATCTTTTCACCTGCAGAGACGCTGCCTGTCATACTGACCATTGCGACCTTTGGGTTACCCGCCAGTTCTTGCCCAACGGTTTCACCACGCCCCAGAACAAGGTTAAACACGCCGCGCGGAAGGCCTATTTCATCGACAATTTTGGCGAATGCAATCGCATTGTTTGGCGTAAATTCACTGGGTTTAATGACGATGGTATTACCGGTCAAAAGAGCGGGGGCCATTTTGCGGGCAATGAGGAAGAACGGGAAGTTCCACGGCAGAATGCCGGTAGTCACGCCAAGCGCACGTTTAAACAGAAGAATATTTTCTCCTGGACGATCGCTTTGAATAATCTCGCCTTCATAACGCCGTGCCCACTCCGCCATGTAATCGATATAGTCCGCAGTAAAAGCCACTTCGACTTCAGCCAGCTGCTGGATCTTGCCCCCTTCTTCAACAATCAGCGCACTGATTTCGCTGGCGCGTTTGCGGATCCCGGCGGAGATTTTGCGCAACCAACTGGCGCGTTCAATAGCAGGCAACGCTTCCCATTCTGGTTGTGCACGTTCTGCTGCATCGATTGCCTTACGGACATCCTCGGCCTGACCATCGGGAATGCGGGAAATGACAGCCTCTGTTGCAGGGTTTACCACATCAATCCATGCGTCTCCACGCCAGGTAACAAACTGTCCATCAATATACATAGGATGTTGAACGGGTACTGACATGAGCGACTCCTGTGATTTATATGTTTGTTTTTAGTAAATACATTGTTAATTAACATCAATCATCAGAGAGACGGCATCATGAAAGGACAATTCTGTGAAGGGCTTCATAAAAACAAGTGTAAAAGGAATAAGAGGCAGAAATAAAAGGCAGGAGTTATGCCCGTTTGCAAACAAGTGGTTCACAAACGGGCAATTTTTAACGTAACGAGCGACTTTCCATCGCCTCGATGAGCACCGCATCGTGTTTCAGCGTTTGCCATGCCTGGATGACTTCTGCCGGAAAATCAACGTGAACGATAAAATCTCGCCCGCGGGGACCGTAGCCATCGCTATCATCGTGTAAACGCGGCAGCTCGCCAGTGAGTAGTGATAGATAACGCTCAACCGGCCATAATCCTTGTAACTGATTAATAAAGATTACACTGTCTGCGTTATTTCCTAACTGAGGAACGAATCCGGGATAACTTAACCAGCGTGGTGCATCGGGATTGTCCCCGGTCATACGGCGGAACGTCGCCATCGTGCGCCGCTGCATGGTGGGGTCCTGAACAACGATAGCTGTGTGAACTCGTTCTACGGCCTGATTCAATAGCGCGATGCTAAAGCGTGCGTTTTCACCGCAGTTTGTTGACTGGTCTTCAATCCAGATTTTTTCATGCGGAATGTGCCAGAACTGATGAGCGATATCCGCCAGGATGGTAGCTTCAGCTCTGCCAGTGGTGCGGATAGTGTTGTAGTGCGGATGCTGTGCGATGGCGCTATACAAAAAAGTTGTCGAGTGACCGATACCACCACTAATCAGTAAAGGAATTTGCTGATCGCGGGCAATCTTACATGCCGCATCGATAGTCGGCATAACCGCATTGCCTGCAAGGATCACGCAATCGGCCTGATACGGCACCTCACCGGAGAAATCATCCTGCGCCAGCCACTGACCGATAACATTTATGGCATCTATGGTTGCCGGCGAAAGCGTCGGAAACGGGGTAATGTTCATGGTTCCTCCTTATCGTTCCCTTAAGAATACTGCGTGAGATAATAGTGAGAAGCGGAGCACTCTGAAAGGAGGAAGTCGTATTTCCTTAACTACCACTCCGCAAGCCTGACATATCTTTT
Organism: Escherichia sp. WS568; assembly: GCF_046486085.1. Lineage (NCBI taxonomy): Bacteria > Pseudomonadati > Pseudomonadota > Gammaproteobacteria > Enterobacterales > Enterobacteriaceae > Escherichia > Escherichia sp. WS568. The sequence continues at coordinate 143,644 of NZ_JBJQMC010000012.1, read as the reverse complement.
AAGGAAATGCTGTAGATAAACATTATTCATCTTGCAGCAGAGAATTGTATTTTTCTGAACTCCTGAATTTTTTCCCATACCGTTTTTAGAATTAATAAAAAACCCGGCGCTAAATGCTTACCGGGTTTTAGATTTATCAGGCAAATAGCAGTGTTAACCGCTAATCTGCTCCATCGCCTGCAAAATACGCTTATCTGAAATCGGATAAGGCGTACCAAGTTGTTGAGCGAAGTAACTAACGCGCAACTCTTCTATCATCCAACGGATCTCTTTCACGTCTTCATCCTCACGACGTGCGGGCGGCAGTTTGTTGATCCATTGCTGCCACGCCTGCTGGACGTTTTCGACTTTCAGCATCTGAGCACGGTCACGATGCGGATCAACCGCCAGTTTTTCCAGTCGTTTTTCAATCGCCTGCAAATAACGCAGCGTGTCGCCCAACCGTTTGAAGCCGTTACCAGTGACAAAACCGCGATATACCAACCCGCCCATCTGCGCTTTAATGTCAGAAAGCCCCAGCGCCATAGTCATATCCACCCGCCCTTTCAGACGTTTATTGATATTGAACACCGCAGTGAGGATTTGCTCGACCTGCTTCGCAATATCCACCACCGTGTCGTTCAGTTCAGCACGGACTTTTTCATGCAGCGCAGCAAAGCCTTCTTCCGTCCAGACCGGGCCACCATTGGCGTCGATCAGTTGATCCACCCCGCAGGAGATACAGTCGTCGATCAGCTCCAGCACTTTGCCATACGGGTTAAAGTACAGCCCCAGCTTGGCTTTGTTCGGTAACTTTTCATGCAAATATTTGATCGGCGATGGAATATTCAGCAGCAGTAGACGGCGAAGACCGTTCCACATTGCCTGCTTTTGTTCCAGCGGATTATCAAACAATTTGATTGCCACACTGTCGCGTTCATCCACCAGCGCTGGCCACGCCTTCACTTTATAGTTGCCACGCTTCTGTTCGTAGCTTTCCGGCAGCTGACCAAAACTCCAGATATGTAAGCCGCTCTGCTCGATACCGTCATCCGCCACCGCAGACAGCGTTTCCTGCACTTTGCCTTTCAGCGCATCTTTCAGATCCTGTAATGAGCGCCCTTCTTTTAGCTTCTTGTTTTTGTCATCCACCACGCGGAAGGTGATTTTCAGGTGATCAGGCACCTGATCCCAGTGCCAGTCTTCGCGGTCAACGGTAACACCGGTCATCCGCCGTAACTCGCGCTCAAGACTGTCGAGCAACGGTAACTCCAGCGGTTTGACGCGGCCTAAAAACGCTTCGGCATAGTTTGGCGCAGGTACAAAATTACGGCGTACCGGTTTCGGCAACGATTTAATCAGAGCAATCACCAGTTCGCGGCGCAGGCCGGGGATTTGCCATTCAAACCCGCTCTCTTCTACCTGATTAAGCAGCGGCAGCGGGATATGCACAGTCACACCGTCAGCATCCGCGCCGGGCTCAAACTGATAGCTCAAACGCAGCTTGAGATTGCCCTGATGCCAGAAGTTCGGATAATCCAGCTTGCTGATTTTTTCCGCCCCTTCTTTGATCAACATGCTCTTTTCAAAGTTGAGCAAATCAGGCGTTTCGCGGCTGACTTTTTTCCACCAGCTATCGAAGTGACGAGCGGAGATTACATCGTGGCGGATGCGCTGGTCGTAGAACTCAAACAACGTTTCGTCATCAACCAGAATATCGCGGCGACGTGATTTGTGTTCCAGCTCTTCCACTTCGGCCCGCAGTTTCAGGTTTTCACGGAAGAATGCGTGACGCGTCTGCCAGTCACCTTCCACCAGAGCGTGGCGAATAAAGAGTTCACGACATAACGCCGGATCGATCTGGCTGTAGTTGACCTTGCGCGCAGCAACAATCGGCAAACCATAAACAGTGACTTTTTCCGTTGCCATCACCGCGCCCTGCGCCCGTTCCCAGTGCGGTTCGCTGTAGGTGCGTTTAATCAAATGCTGAGCAACGGGTTCTACCCATTCCGGGTCGATACGCGCAGCAATGCGCCCCCACAGGCGGCTGGTTTCTACCAGTTCCGCCACCATTACCCATTTCGGCGGCTTTTTAAATAAGCCGGAACCGGGGAAAATGGAGAAACGCGCGTTACGTGCGCCGGTATATTCTTGTTTATCGGCATCTTTCATGCCGATATGGGAAAGCAAACCGGTCAGTAAGGCGATGTGAATTTCGCGATACTCCGCCGGTTCGCTGTTAACCGGAATGCCAAGTTCTTTCACTACCTGACGCAACTGGGTGTAGATATCCTGCCATTCGCGCACGCGCAGATAGTTGAGATAATCGGTACGACACAGGCGACGGAAGGCGTTGGAAGAAAGCGCCTTTTGCTGCTCGCCAAGATAATTCCACAGATTTACAAACGCGAGGAAGTCGGATTCTTTGTCGTGGAAGCGACGATGTTTTTCGTCCGATGCCTGCTGTTTATCCATCGGACGCTCGCGCGGATCCTGAATGGAGAGCGCGGACGTGATAATCATCGCCTCACGCACGCAGCCATGTTTCTGCGCTTCCAGCACCATACGCGCCAGACGAGGATCGACAGGCAATTGCGAAAGCTGGCGACCGAGCGGCGTCAGTTTATAGGCGCTGGCCTGTTCATCCGTGGTGATCGCGCCCAGTTCTTCGAGCAGACGCACGCCATCCTGGATATTGCGTTTATCCGGTGCTTCAACAAACGGGAACGCAGCGATATCGCCCAGCCCCAGCGCAGTCATCTGCAAAATAACCGAGGCCAGGTTGGTACGCAGAATCTCCGGATCGGTAAATTCCGGGCGCGAAAGGAAATCGTCTTCGGAATAGAGACGAATACAGATCCCTTCGGACACACGACCACAGCGGCCTTTACGCTGATTAGCTGAAGCCTGCGAAATGGGCTCAATCGGCAAACGCTGCACTTTGGTGCGATAGCTGTAGCGGCTGATACGCGCTGTACCGGGGTCGATAACGTATTTAATACCCGGTACGGTCAGCGAGGTTTCCGCGACGTTGGTCGCCAGCACAATGCGCCGTCCACTGTGCGACTGGAACACGCGGTTCTGTTCGCTGTTCGAAAGCCGCGCATAAAGCGGCAAGATTTCGGTATGCCGCAGATTTAGCTTGTTCAGCGCATCGGCGGTATCGCGAATTTCCCGCTCACCGCTCATAAAGATCAGAATGTCGCCAGGGCTTTCCTGGCTCAGTTCGTCTACGGCGTCAAAAATCGCCTGCAACTGATCGCGCTCGGTGTCATCAGCTTCTTCAACGATCGGGCGATAGCGCACTTCCACCGGATAGGTCCGACCGGAGACTTCGATAATCGGCGCATTATTAAAGTGGCGCGAAAAGCGTTCCGGGTCGATAGTCGCGGAAGTGATAATGATTTTTAAGTCAGGACGCCGCGGCAGCAACTCTTTCAAATAGCCGAGCAGAAAATCGATATTCAGGCTGCGTTCGTGCGCTTCGTCAATAATGATAGTGTCGTACTGCATCAGCAGGCGGTCTTGCTGGATCTCCGCCAGCAGGATACCGTCGGTCATCAGCTTGACCATCGTGTTATCACTTACGTGATCGCTGAAACGCACTTTATACCCGATGCAACCGCCCGGCTCCGTTTTCAGCTCTTCCGCAATACGGTTCGCCACCGTTCGTGCCGCCAGACGACGCGGCTGGGTATGGCCGATCAGCCCTTTAATCCCGCGGCCCAGTTCCATACAGATTTTCGGTAGCTGAGTCGTTTTACCGGAACCCGTTTCCCCGGCGACGATCACCACCTGGTGATCACGGATTGCTTCGAGAATGTCCTGCTTTTTCTGACTAACCGGCAAATTGTCTGGATAAGTGATTTCCGGTCGTACTGCTTCACGCAGCAGGACTTTCCCTGCCGCCTGGTCAATCTCTTTCGCCATCTCCTGGAAAATGGCCTGTTGTGCATCAGGATTTTTAACCTTCTTCACGCCGTGCAGACGGCGGGAAAAACGCAGTCTGTCACGCAGCATCAGCGAATCCAACCGTTGCTGCAAGGCCGTAAAGGTCAATTTTTGTTGTTCTGTCATAACGTTAGTGGGCAGTAGGCTGCCTGATTAATTTTCTTTTAAATGATAGATGTAGAGTACCACATCGCGGCTTTCTATGCGTTGTTCAATAAATTCGAACATAGGCTTCGATTTATTGCGCTATCTCTGTGGCAGGATTGTGAATAAAGTGTCAACAAGCAACGGGGCATCGCCCATTCAAACATCTATAAGGAAACACCATGAGCAAGGTATTAGTTCTTAAATCCAGCATCCTGGCAGGGTACTCTCAGTCTAATCAGTTGTCCGATTATTTTGTTGAACAATGGCGCGAAAAGCACTCCGCTGATGAAATCACCGTGCGTGACCTGGCTGCAAATCCGATTCCGGTACTGGATGGCGAACTGGTTGGTGCACTGCGTCCGAGCGATGCGCCGCTGACTCCGCGTCAGCAGGAAGCTCTGGCGCTTTCCGATGAGCTGATTGCCGAGCTGAAATCCCACGACGTTATCGTTATTGCGGCACCGATGTATAACTTCAACATCTCGACTCAGTTGAAAAACTATTTTGACCTGGTTGCACGTGCAGGCGTTACTTTCCGCTATACCGAGAACGGTCCGGAAGGTCTGGTAACGGGTAAAAAAGCCATCGTGATTACCAGCCGCGGTGGGATCCATAAAGATGGCCCAACGGATCTGGTAACGCCGTATCTGTCCACATTCCTGGGCTTTATCGGCATTACCGATGTGAAATTTGTCTTCGCCGAAGGGATCGCGTACGGCCCGGAAATGGCAGCGAAAGCACAGTCTGACGCGAAAGCAGCCATCGACAGTATTGTTGCTGCATAACCGGACACTATTTTGATGTGGACTGTAGATATTCAGTCCACATCTCAATCCGCTTACCTGTTTTCCCATAATTTCAGCATCGCTTTGTGCTCTTCCTTAAGCACAATCCGCGAGCGTCTGGCTCGAATATAACTAATCGCTTCATCAACGGTTTTACAATGTCCGTAACATAACAGCCATGCCGCCACCACCAGCGCACTGCGCGATAATCCCAACGCGCAATGGACCAGAACGCCGCCTTGCTCTTCGCGTAATGTTTCCAGCATCGCCACGGCCTGTCGGAGCTCCCCCTCTTCCGGAACTACCAGATCCAACATCGGTACACAAAAATAGAGTCGATCTTTTGTCGCTCGTCCGCGAGGGAATTCAAAGGTGACGTCCAGAACCGCATTCTGTGCCGGAATATGTCGTGGAAACGCCCCTAAATAAACACCAGCAGTAATTTTGCTCACCGGCTCCAGGCGAAGGCAAAACCAACGCATAGACAGCCACATCCCGATGCGCCATGGCAATGTCAGCCAGTAAACGGCGGGCGGGAGTTTCCCTTGACTATCTTTACCTGTTGTTATCGCGCCAAGCCCACCGTACCCACGGCCAATAATGAGTAGCGATAATACTGGCCAACATAACCAGACTGACCACCATAACTGAAGCATTATCATTAGCTCCATCAACACAATGCACGAGCACGCGCCTACGACATATGGCAGTGCTATTTTGATTCGACGTTGATCAGGTTTCTGATAATTCCAACGACGGTCGACGGGCACCATCCAGTCAATTAACATACCTACCGCCAGCCCTGTGATGACATCAATAAAATGATGCTGCCAGGTCGTTAGCGTCGAAATGGCGATGAGTAAAAACCATCCGCCACAGACTTTACGCCACCTCACAGCCAGATGCTGACGAAAGTGACGCCAAAGTAGCCAGCAGAGAATAATATGCAGCGAAGGAGACTGGTTATAAGGCAGATCAAACAATTCAAGTTGCGAAAATAACCATCCTGTCACCCCACTCACTTCAGGACGGATAAAACTAAACTTCAGCGGATAGAGAAAAAAACCGCAGCAGGCCATTACCGTTGCCAGAATAAGCCGGTGGACCAGACGGCGCTGCTCAAATGTCGAGCTACAAACGAACAGCGAAAATCCATATAAAAGATCCAGACTCCAGTAAGGCAAAATAGTCCAGGGAAGAAAAGGGATCGCCGTTTCCCAACCGAATACCTGACTGGGGATATCATGGTTGTTAAGATCCTGAGTCGCGGTGAACTGATTAAGAAATCCATATGTGAAGAAGAAAAACGGGGCCAGCAACAATAACCAGCCAGCTCCTTGTAGCAATACGTTCCGGCGTTCAGTTATCACGACGCACCGCCATCGAAACCGTAAAAATGCCCCACTCATCAATCCGTTGTGTGCATTTATCAAATCCGGCATCATGCACGAGCGAATCCATCTCCCCTTGAGAACGCACGCGCATTACCCACGGTTTACCATCTTTATGACTGGTTAACACCCCGGCAATCAGCTCCAGTTGTGGGTGCCACGGCTGCCCGGTGTAGATGAGAATGCCACCCGGATCGATGGCATTGGCAAGACCTGCGAGTGAGTTTTTTACCTGCTCATTTTCGGGAAAAAGCTCATACAGGCCAGAGACAATCGCCAGCGTAGGCCGCGGAGTTAACGTGCTGAGTTCTGCCGGATTAAACGCATCGCCCTGTTCATAACGCACCCGCCCAGACATTCCCCGTTGGGCAATCATCTCTTGCCCCTGTGCAACATTTAACTCACTGTAATCATGTAACAAAATATCGCATACGGCAGGTTCATACTCCAGCGCATCCAGTACATAGCGCCCATGCCCTGCGGCAATGTCAACCACGCGGATGGCTAAACCTTTGGCGTGGAGATCGGCAACGGCTTGTTTAATCAGCATTTGTAAATGGGTTTTGCGCTGGCGAATACCGCGCCAGCCAACACTGTTCAGGTAGATTTTGTCGACTAAACGCCCGAATGCGTTACTACCTTGCGGTTGATTTTGATAGACATAATCCAGCGAACTGCCTGAATCAAAGCCGGTGCTCATTCCGAGATGCAGGCCCGCAGAGTGCGTCTCGAACAATTTCATCGCTTTACGCATAAAGCGATACGCCAAATCAACCGGCGATAATGGCACGGGTCCACCTGAAAGGAGCCGCCAGCGATCCGCTGATGGTCCAGTGCGGTCTTCATGCTGATAATCAAATTTTTGCGATTTGTTAGCATATAAACGACTAATAAAGCTTTGCATTTTTTCAAATGCCTGCGCCCTGTTCTCTTCACCCAACGTGTCGTGATAAAAGCCTGGCAGCAGATGCAGCTCTTTCAGAGGGCTACGTAATCTCTGATAAAAATCAATCTGCGGTTGACGATGCACCACATAGTCATCGCCTGATATCAGAAGTTGCGTGGGGAGCGTAATCGCCGCCGCATCGCTAACAATACGTTCAGACGTTTTATAAAGATCGAGCAAGATATTAACGGCAATCGCCCGTGTGATCAGCGGATCATTATTGAAACTCGCCACCCGTTGCCGATCGTGGGTCAAATAGCGTCCTTTCACATAGGAATTAATAAAAAACAGACCACGCAGACGATGCCATAACGCCAGCGCAGGACGTGCCAGCGGCACATACAATTTAACCTTAAAGGCCGGAGAAGCCAGCACCAGCCCGCGAATAGCAGGCGCATAATCATGAACCCATGTAGCAACCATCACTGCGCCGACGCTTTGCGCGATCACAACCACCTCTTCCAGTCCGACCTGGCTGTCGCTGGCAGCAAAACGGACAAATTCATCGACATCCTGCACTGAACGCGCAAGAGACGGACTATAACCACGCGGCCCCGAAGTTTGTCCATGCCCTCGGGCATCCCATGCATAAAAAGCAGTATCTGGCATCGCCAGTTCATCAACGATATGTTGTAGACGACCAGAATGTTCATGACCGCGATGAAATAAGACGATGACCTTTTTCGCCCCTGGCTGTAAAGTGGGCCAGTGCCGATAAAACAACGCTGTATTATCACTGGTGGTAAAAAAATGTTCCCCAGGGATGCGTGAATTTTCCATTTTCTCTATTTTCCTTCAGTAACAGCAGTAGCGAATAAAATAAAAAAATACCGGAGCGGTGAAAATTAATGAGTCAATCCTGTCAAGGAGTCCGCCATGTCCTGGTAATAGTTTTCCACTATCTTTAACACCAATATCTCGTTTGATGGCTGACATCACTACATCGCCGCAAAAACCACTTACCCCAATCAGTAACCCCGCCAATAATGCCTGCCAGGCGTTTAAGGGTGTCAATAACGGTCCAATGATCATCGACGCTATCATGGTGGTGATTACGCCGCCCATCAGACCTTCCAGTGTTTTTCCCGGGCTGACTTTGGGGACCACTTTTCTTCTGCCGCAGGATTTTCCCCATAAATACTGTGCAATATCGTTTGACTCGGTTAACGCCAAAAGAAATAACACCAGTAACGCCCCGCCCTGGATATTTGTGGTTGGCAACATTAATAACCAGGCGGCATGACTCAAGGCGAAAACGGTCATTATCCAGCCACAAAAAATGGCACTCACGGTATGCAGAAAACCAGAGGGGTCACCCACTAAAACTCGCCAGGTGGCTAATATCAGAAACCCAGCCAAAGGTATAAATAACAGAAACAGCTCAAAGCAATTAAAACCGATAAGCAAATAGTTAAGAGGAATACCCCAATATAACCAACGCGGAAAATGTACGGATATAAGCGTACAATATTCTTTCAATGCCAGAAAACTTATCAGCGCAAAAAACGTCAACGTCATCCAGCGTGGACCTGAAATCACCATTGAAAAACAAATGACGATGCCCCACCAGGTACGAATACGTAATGTAACCTCACCCCCTTTTCCCTCCGGTAACCGCCATATCAGAAAACGGTTTATCAGCGTTGCTAAAATTAACAACGCGAAAAGTGTTGCCAGAGATTTTTCCAGCATTATCTTTCAGCACTCATCAGGAGCACACTTCGACAACGATTAATCGCAGTCCAGAGAAGCAAAATTGAAGCAATGCTCCATAAAAGATTATTCCATTGCATCCACTGTGGATAAATGGCAACAGCCAGCCCCCACAACCCAAATATTAACGCACGATCGCTTTTGCCGAATGGACCGGCATAACTGCGAATACCGTTAATCGTCTGCGCGAGTAAACCGCAAAACTCAGTTAATATGGTGCAAAATAACATGAGTATTACGAGTGATGCGTTACTTTCCGGTAAAAATAAAAACGGTAAATAAAGCGCAATATCGGAAATAACATCGCCAGTTTCATTCAAAATCGCCCCAAGACGTGTTTGCTGATTGCACTCACGCGCCATCATGCCATCCAGCGCATTGAGCGCCATACGGATAAAAAGCACGATAGGCAATAGCAAAAAGAGGATGGGTTGTGCCACCAACATCAACAGCAATCCGGTAAGAAGAGAAAGCGCCAGTGCAGCAAGAGTGATGTGATTCGCTGTAACATGGTGCTTATTAAGCCAAAACATCGTCGGCCTTAACAGCGACTGAAAGAGCGGTTTTATCTGGTAGAGCGTCATTATCAATCCTTGATAATTCGGTTTGCGCTATGGTGCATCAATTCCCCTGACGGAGATATCGCAACACGCCGCTTCATTAAAAATTCAGAATATATCAAGGTATTGGGGACTCACCGTCAGGAATGATTATCCCCAATTAATCAAATAGTTAAAAATATAACGCTGTTATTCAATGCAACTCATCAAGTTTTCTCATCGCTTGTTCCCGTATTGCGCGTGTCTTACCGTTAAGCGCCAGCTGGCGGACTAAATCCAGTTCAGGTTTAACAAGCTCTAACGCCAGCAAAGGATCACGTTTCAGCCTCGCCTTTAATACATCAACTGGAAAACGGGGATTATTCATCGCCACAATCCACCACTCGGGATCAATTTCTGCCGCCAGTGCCGCAGACGGTGTATGGCGATTGTTAAGTGCGCCGAACTTGAAAAATGTAAGATTGCTTTTCGCCAGCGTACTCCACCATATACGATCCGGTTGTTTTGCCAGTTTATCCAGTTGTGCTAAAGCATCGGGGTCAAGTGCATAATAAACACGTAACGCTTCGTTAACCTGCGCACGAGAGCTGTTTTCCTGCCTCAGAAAAAACTTCGCCCAAATATCATTGCGTGGCATATTTTGCTGTAATTCCTTGAGGACAACAGCGGGTAAATTATCCCAACTAACTAATGCACTCTCTAAAAAGTCCCAGCCTTCCGAACGTATCAGAGAGGCGGCATTTAATAGCATCTGGTCATCAACTTCACCGTAGCTGATAAGCTCCGACAAAATCATATCAGCGCTGGTTTCATATGCTGCAGAATCTGCTTTCGGATTATTTTTTCGATGCGATAAAGCGCGGTGCCAAATTTTTTGTTTCATCGCCGTACTCAGATACTGATTTTTCGCCAGATTACTCCACCCCTCAGGATCGTTGAAACGTGTCAATAACCGTTGTAAAGCAGCGTCAGAGTGAATTACCTGCATATCCCGACAGCAAAAGTAGGCAGGGGATTTTTTCTCCATCCTTTTAACAAAATTAAACTGTAAGTTATCTGGCAACGCTAAAAATAACGCACCTATTAGATCATCGTCATTCTCGAATTTTTGGTATAAATATACTGCTATTTTGTCACTCTCTTGTGGCGTCATCCGCAACAATTGACCATGGTGTTTCATCTCTGCCAGCTTTGACGCTAAGCTTGTGACAACATCGTTTGATGAATCGTTCGCCAACTGCATTGCCTGATTGTAGGTGAGTTGTCCTCCAGCACCGACCTGACGAATTGTGGGATCATTACTGCGGATATAGCCATCAATAATGGATTCGGGCAATAACCACGCATCTTTATAAAGCTCCTGAATGATCATATCCCAATCTCTTTTCGCCAGAGTCATGACGATATCCAGAGGGAGATTTTCACGTAGCGCAAGATTCAACGGACCGACACCATCAGGTAGATGACTCATTCGCGTCATTATTTCGACAGAGAGCGGTTCACGGTCGAGCAACCCCAGAACAACAGGCTGGTAACCCAATTGCTGATCGGTCAACTCCAGAATCTCATTGTCAGGCATATATCTCGCCATACTTTCAATCGTTTGTCCATCATTGCTATTAATAAGTTGTTTGCGTAGGTTAGCTGAAATTCCTTTAAGCCTTGGGAGAGTTCGCATTATGGCAAGATCAAATGTCGCAATATCTCGTCCTTCAAATGCAGCAACGTTGCCTTCATCCAGCATTTGCAATTCCTGCACTAACTCAGGAGAAGGCTTAGGGCGAAACAGCGCTTCTTTTTTCATCAGATTACAGACATTCCCTGCCATGCGAATATTGCTTCGCTTAAAAATTTCTTTCAGAGCATCTTCATCATTTATTAGATCCCAATAATATGCATCAGGATTTATTATCATCAGCGCTTTTTTGACATTTTCAGTGTCATTTTTGTCACTCGCACGGACCATGAATTCACTATTTGTCGAAGACGCAACAACAGGTGCAATTATGTCATTGATAAATATCCCACGCGCATTAATACTCCCCTTAATCGTAGACGGATTATCGTAATATGAGTCGATAAATACCAGTCCACTTGCATTTATCGAACCGGTAATTAACAGTGGTGAATCCGTAACTATATTCGTTGCCGTCACATCACCGAGAATAACCCATGGATTAGAAAGAGAGAAAGTGGAAATATTACCTTTGACTGTCAAATTGCCAAGAACAATCAATTTTTGATTACTCTCTATATTACCGTCTACCACTAAATCGCCACGATGCACTTTCCAGTCCGATGCAGATAAACCGAAGGGGACAAGATTCACGCTACTGTTGATAGCTTGTTCAACTTGTTGTTTATCTTCAGCGGTAGCCGCAGAAAAAAATGGTTCAATATCAACTGCATTTGCAACACATCGAAGGTCCGCCTGTACTGGAAGACTCAGCATAAACAGGGGAAGTAAACCTATCCAGCTGCAAATCCTGGGCTTAAACATATGCACTCCATGCCATTAAAAAAGAAACAAAAGGGAAATGCATCTTTCCCTTTTGTATATTCGTTATTCTCGCGAAATACCATCCAACGTAGACAACACTTCCTCAGAAAGATGCAATTTTTCAGCAGCCATATTCTCCCGTAAATGCGCAACAGAAGACGTCCCTGGGATCAGCAAAATATTCGGTGAACGTTGTAACAGCCACGCCAGCGCCACCTGCATGGGTGTTGCACCCAGGCTCGCAGCAACATCCGACAGCGTAGAGGATTGCAGCGGTGTAAAGCCCCCGAGCGGGAAGAACGGCACGTAGGCAATGCCATCGTGGGCCAAAGCATCAATCATTGCATCATCAGCACGGTGCGCGATGTTGTATTCGTTTTGCACACAGACAATTTCGGCAATCTTGCGCGCCTCTGCAACCTGCGTCGGTGTGACGTTGCTCAGGCCAATATGTTTTACCAGGCCTTGTTGTTGCATCTCTGCCAGCACGGTCAGGCTGGCCTCAATCGATCCTTCCGCTGGGCCATGACCATCCCCCATCATAACGCGCAGGTTAACCACATCCAGTACGTCCAGGCCGAGATTACGTAGATTATCGTGCACCGCTTTTTGCAACTCTGCCGGAGAAAAGGCGGGCAACCAGGAAGCGTCCTCTCCACGCCGCGCACCAATTTTAGTGACAATTGTCAGGTCGTCAGAGTAAGGATAAAGCGCTTCGCGGATAATCTGATTGGTGACGTGCGGACCATAAAAGTCGCTGGTATCAATGTGATTGACGCCCAATGCCAGCGCCTCGCGCAGCACAGTTATAGCGACGTGGCGATCTCTTGGGGGGCCAAAAACCCCAGGACCTGCCAGTTGCATCGCGCCATAACCAAGACGGTTAACGGATTTTGTACCGAGAGTAAATGTATTGCTGCTCATCGCACCCTGCCCTGTAATAAAACGGATTAAGAAAAATCAGTATAGAAACGAAAAGAGATAAATAATGCGAAGGCGTAAACAAGATTACTGGATGAGTTGCTCTATTGTCCTGGAAGACACCAAAACAAAACGCGTCAAGCGCCGCATCCGGCAATAAAAAACCGCAACCTGTATCAGCGTTGCGGTTTATGCATCACATACTAAAAATTAGAACGTTTTCTTGAAATTGAGCATCACGCCTTTATCGCTGACGCCGTCTTCTTTCCAGTGATAGGCATCCAGATTCAGCGAGCTCTCTTTGCTGCTGTACTTCACGCCGACGCTTGCCAGGCTGTTGATACTGCCGCCCTTCTGTCCATCATCGACATTAAAGTGCTGGCTGCCTGCGCCTGCCAGGCTTGCCGTGCGCTGGCTCTTCGCGTAGCTCAGGTTCGGCCCACCTTCCAGAGTGGCGTTCGCACTCCAGCCGTCTTTGCCTGCGTAGTCCAGTTTCAGCCCGACGATGCTGTCCACCGCCGTTTCGCTGCCACTGTTCATGCTCAGGTTGAAGTCTCCGGCATTGCGTTCCTGATAGCCGCCCTCCAGCGTGTGACGCAGTTTCACACCGGCATACGGGGTGATTTTCAGCCCTTCGCGCGGTTCAAAGGTTTTCGCCCCTTCGCTACGGAACTCCAGGTACTGCTGTTTCACGTTGGTATCCGCCGTTTTGCTCACGTCGCCGTAAGCCACCGAGCGGCTGCTGTCCAGTTGATGAATATCGTAACGCAGCGCGTTATTCCAGTTCATGCCATTGTCGAAGGACATCTGATGTTTCAGTCCAAAGAACTGGCTGTAGCCGCCGGTTACTCCGTTGTCGCCTGCTTTTTGCGCACCGTCACCATCCAGACGCGCGATACCGTATTCCAGGCTCATGGTCTGGCTTTCGCTCAGGTCAACTGTTTTACGCAGCGCCAGCATGTCGTACTCGGTATTGTTACCCAGTTCGGCACGCGGATCACCTTTCGCCACCACGTTGAACGCCAGACCGTTGCCCATCTTCGGCGCTGCATCCGCCAGCATGCTGAAGCGGTTGCTTAACACGCGCGCCTCACGGAATACGGTGGTCGCCTGGCTACCACTGATTTGTTTCAGCGCGCTGTTCAGTTCGGCGGTGGTGCCCACGTTCAGACTGGTGTACAGCTCGTTGTTGGTATAACCCGCATCAAGTGCCTTCGCCACGTCACTCACTGAGCCATCGGTCGCTACATCGGTGTAGGCGTTTTTGCTCATGGTCACGTCAACGTTGCCGCTGGCGTCGGTACTGCCTTTGGCAGTCCAGACGACCGTAGAGGAAACAATGTTATCTACACCGCTGATGTTTTCGCCTTTGAATACATCGTTAACGACAACGGTGGTGTCCGCTGTTCCGGCACTAAACCCGGCGTTAACACTCACGTTGTCGCCAATAACCAGATTATTCGCGCTGAGCGTACCCGAACTCCCGTCGCTGTTGGTACCGATGGTATAGTTGCTCAGCAGTTGCGGTGCGTTTGAATCGGCAGGCGGCGTTGGAACATTACCTTGTGACGGCGTGGTTGATGCCTCTGGTACGGTGATATCCGCAGTACCGTTGTGATCGTTTTTCGTACCCGTCGTTCCAGGAGCATAAATATCGCATCCGGTGTCACACAGCAAATTAATTTCACCGTTATTAATGATGGCTTTCGTTTGCCCACCAAACGCCCAGGAGTTATCGGCATAGACATTAATCACACCCGTTTGCGTGTTATTAATTGTCGTGTCCTTACCATTGCCCTTAATACCAATTAAGCCTTCGCCGTTGGTTCCATCCAGTTGCCCCTGTTCAGTACCCACATTAATGGTGCCACTGTTCACCAACTTGACAGTATAGCTGGTTATGCCGCCACTGATGCCCACCGCATTATCGCCCTGAACATTAATAACGCCAGCGTTAGAAAAATTATAACCTCGTCCTAAATCAACCAACGGAGCCGCAGGATTAATACCATTTATCACTCCCGTTTCCGTATTCCAAATCCATTTCCCGTTACTGTACGAGCCAGTATTTTCAGTTTTGATTGCGCTATAGCCATTTATGGCCGTGATGGTGCCACGGTTAACCTGCGAAACAGAATCACCGGTTCTGGTTACATGAATAATCGCGTTTTCCCCGCCCGTTACCGCATTACCGCTATTTGTCAGGGTCGCGCCAGCTTCATTGAAGAACAGGAAACTTCCGTTGACAAGTGAGTGGCCATCTTCGGTCACCGTCATTTCACCGGTATTCACCACATTCTGTTGATAGCTGTTTCCGGTAATTGAACCACTAAATTCGCCTTCATTAAAGAAGGAAACCGCGCCATTCAACGTCAGCAGATCGGTTGTCAGGTGACCACTGTTTTCCAACCCCTGGTTTACGCTCAGTTCGCCGTTGATTGTCAGGCTGGCATCAGGTTGGTTGAATATCCAGCCGTTTGCTGTAACGTCGCCATTAAGCGTTTCGTCGCCATAGTTTGCCAGGTCATTTACGGCGATAAAACCGTCGGCAGTTGTGGTTTTGCTGATGCTCTCGCCGCTACCAGACAGCTCACTGAGAACATCTTTGTCATCCGGCGCAACGCCCATATGGGAATCACTTTCATCCATTGGATTACCGAAAAGATTAATTTTGCCGTAGTTGAGAATGGTGCCGGTGCTATCTTTATAAAACGCCTGGCCAATATCAGTGTTAATATTAATAACCCCATTCTGGTCATTAATCGCCAGACCACGTTGAATTGCACCCAGCGCGAACAGTTGGTTATCTTGCTGTTTCGTCACGCCCTCATCGGCAGTGAGATTAATTGTCCCCTGGTTTACAACGGTCCCGCCGCTCATTGCCAGCATGCCGAAGCCTTCATTCTTAACGTTGATGGTACCGGTATTCACCGCTTTTGCATCACCGTTGCCGGTATCCGTTGAACCGGCCAACATCCCGCCGCCCATCAGATATACGGAATTGGTCTGCCAGTAAGTTTCATCACTAATATTACCGTTTTCATCTACTGTTGGTACAAAGCCGTCGACATTTATCTCGCCCGCATTGGTCGCCGTTCCTTTTGACGCGGAAACACCATAGGTTCCTGCCCCATGCAAATTAATGGTCGCTCCCGCTTCATTAATTACCGAACCGTAATTACTGGCCAGCAATGCATAGCCCGTGTTGAAATACCATTTCACCGGGTATTCACTAAATCCTCCGCCGTAAGAAGGCTGGGTAATGGATGTCAGATTGATTGTCCCTCCGGAGACATTTTTTGCCTGCGAGTCATCGCCTCTTGCCAGCATTCCAGCAAAGAAACTGTGTGATTCAGCATCTGGCCTGATATTAATCACCCCGGCATTGACAACCTTCGCCCCCGAATTCGCCATCATTAATCCCTGGGCATCGGTTGTGTTAATAATGCCTTTGTTCTGAATAACAGACTGATTTCCCTTAGCAACAATTAACGATGAATCAACAAATAGAGGGGCAGTAGTATTTCTCACTGAACTTTGGATCTCGGTTATCGCATTTTCATCAAATACGACATTCCCGCCATCAGCCACCGAAATCAAAGAGAAGGCTCCCAATACCTGTCGGGTATTCATTACGGAATGACCACTAATATTGACGGTATTATTCCCGGTTACCTGCACGCCTTTGACAACATGTCCGCCACTATCGCCGGAAATATTGATACCACCATCGAGGCTGATGATGTTATTTGACCCCGAAACCACCACGCCGTAAAGACTGTTTTCATCCCCCGGGTAACCCGAATCGACAGTAATATTGACGTCGCCTTGCAGATCGACAGTATTGTTTTCCCCCCCGATGGTAACGCCGGTTAACGACAGGTGTGAGGTGGACGGTTGGTCCCCTATGCTGGACGTCACATTAATGTTTCCCGCCAACAGCATGCTGCTGTCGTTGCTCATTATGCTGATGCCCGTCCCGCCCTGGAAAGTACCGCTGTCGTCACGCTCCTGAATGATATTTATATCACCGCTCAAATTCACTTGTTCACGATCGCCGCTGATCGCAACACCCGTACCATTCAGCGAGACATCAATCTCACCCACGGTGGTAAATTGCGCGTCATCCCCGGTGATAGCGATACCGATTGAGTCTTGATCTTTTACGGTCAGTTTGCCCTGATTATTGATTGTCGCCTTACTACCGCTGACTTCAACGCCGTGCCCCGCACCGTTAACGGTAATATCACCTTTCTGTTGCAACGAAACGCGATCACCAACAATCTTCGTCCCGACAGAGTTTTGATCAACGACCATATCACCGGTGATATCAATGGTATTTTCATCACCTGTAATGGTCACCCCGGTGGACTGTTTCCCGGTGACATCCATCATATTGGTGGACAACGACAGGTCATTGTTCTTACCTGTCACCTCCAGCCCGGAGGCAAAATCCCCGACATGCATCGCCCCGGCCAGGGCAATGTCGCTGGCGTCACCGGTAATTTTCACCCCGGTCGCCCTGTCGTCGGCATTTAAATCTCCAACGTTGATAAAGGTACTGTTATCGCCGTTAATCTGCACACCAATAGCGTGATCGTCCGCTGCACCTCCGCTAACGTTAATATCACCCATATTAACGAATGACGCGCGATCGCCGTTCAGCAGCACGCCCGTGGAATGCGCATCCACCACCGAAATGTTGCCCTTGTTGCTGACTTCGTTATTGTCACCGGTGGCATCAATGCCATGCGCGCCACCGCTGACGTTGAGCCCGCCTTCCATTTTGATTCTGGTTGCGTTTCCTGCGACTTTTACCGATACCGAGTTGTCGCCATCAATATCGCTTTGCCCCGTGTTGTTGATGACCGCGTTGTCGCCCGTCACAATGACACCCGCGCCCCCGTTAGTGATCACCGCATCACCACGGTTATTCAGGATCGCACGATCGCCGTTAACCACGCCCGCGGTGCCGCCATCGACAACCATATGGCCGTTATTGTTAACGGTAATGTCGTTTCCGGTCATCGCCACAACCACAGAATCTTTTCCCGTAGCAGAAATGTCACCGTCGTTATTAAGGACGATCCTGCTGCCGTTAATTTCAATCACCGTTGCGCCATTCAGCGCGGCATTACCGCCCTGGTCAGTGAGCACCGCATCGCTGAGGTTAAATACGTTGCTGCTCGCGGGGTCATCCACCGTTGCGCCGACGGTTTTAGTGATATAGATAATGCCGTCTTTACCGTAACGCCACGTCATACCGCCCTGGGTATTCACGCCAGTAATTTCTACAGTATTGGCAGCCGTGTCGACATCCCAGCCTTGTACAACAGTGGTCCGGCCATCTCCAGCCGTCAGGGTATAAGTTCCATCGGTGTTTTTGCTGTAGGTAAAGGTGGCGTTACGAATTTTCAGCGTGCCTTTATCTTCGTCGAACGTGACATTGTTATTGAAGATTTTAGGCTCTTTGGGCGGGGTGACGTTGCCGCCATCGTCTGGGGTATTGCCACCATCATCCGGTGTGTTGCCGCCATCGTCAGGAGTATTCCCACCATCGTCAGGGGTATTGCCGCCATCGTCAGGGGTATTGCCGCCATCGTCCGGTGTGTTGCCGCCATCGTCAGGAGTATTGCCGCCATCGTCAGGAGTATTCCCACCATCGTCAGGGGTATTGCCGCCATCGTCCGGTGTGTTGCCACCATCATCCGGTGTGTTGCCACCATCATCCGGTGTGTTGCCACCATCATCCGGTGTGTTGCCGCCATCGTCAGGAGTATTCCCACCATCGTCAGGGGTATTGCCGCCATCGTCCGGTGTGTTGCCGCCATTATCGTCATCAGGCGGTACTGGAGGATTGTCAGAGGAATGAGCGTGGTTACCGTCATCGTGGTTTAGTTCAAGGACTGCAAGAGTGGTGATTAGTGAAGTAGCGCCAACGGCAATCAAGGAATAGAGGTTGTTGTCATTGGTTGTAGAACATTCAGACGGGAGCGATTTTAGTTGTTGCGGACTTAGTTTTTCAGAGGAGTGAGCGGTCGGACAGGGTATCCTTGTCTCCTTACGCTGACGAGTTGCACTATCTGTATCATCAATGTCAGCAGCCCAGCCCGATCCGCTTAAAGCCAGCGCGATACAGGCGGATAATAACGTTTTCTTTTGCATGAGAAATCCCTCTCAATCAGAGACAGTTTAAACAGTAAAATGGGTGTAACAGAAACGTCATAAACGAAGAGTGGTCATGATTATATATTATTTAAGAAGCTTTATTTAGC
This sequence comes from Escherichia sp. WS568, assembly GCF_046486085.1. Taxonomy (NCBI): domain Bacteria; kingdom Pseudomonadati; phylum Pseudomonadota; class Gammaproteobacteria; order Enterobacterales; family Enterobacteriaceae; genus Escherichia; species Escherichia sp. WS568. The sequence continues at coordinate 124,476 of NZ_JBJQMC010000012.1, read as the reverse complement.
AATTCATGACAATTCAATTCATCATCAAATAACTTTAATATATAACCCAGATGAATGTTTTATTTTATTAATCAGGTCGCTCGTTACATTACATTAAATTATTTCTTCTAACAAATTTTACACGAACAGTAAAATGGATGGCAGGTTGCTTTCACCACCCAATTCCGTAAATTCACACATATTCGAAATATCAATTCTTATTATTTTACTTGAACCGATAATAAACGCAGAAATTCTATTTTGTAGCTCATTGTTGCCTCCTGTGTGAATTGTTCGAATCTACCAGGCTGCGATGAAAGAAGTCGTGTAGTAGAGAACTATACCCGCAACAAGCGGGGCAGACGTTCTTATTTCTGTAACCATTTTCCGTTAATGCCCTGCACATATTCTCCTGATTTAGCGCGAGATACGAGCTTTTGCCCCGCCAGTCTCGCGATATCATCTACCGACACATTATTTTGCTTTGCCAGTTGTTGGTAACTCGCTTTACGTTCGGCATTAATGTCGGTTACTAATTTCTCTGTTTCAGCATCCGTTTTCAGCGCAACCAGATAACCATAAAATGTTTCACCTACCCGCCCCTGAGTTCTGGCTTCATCCAGAGTCAATGCCATTACATTGCTGCTTACCAAGCCAACAAGAAATGCACAAAGAAGTAATGTTCTTTTCATCATCACCTCAAAAAAGATCGCTACGGGTCTCAAGCAGCTCTTCGACATCTTTGTCTGCCTTGATGATGATCTCATGCTCAATTTTAACGTTCATATTGATAGTGATCGGTTCCTTAGGGGCAGCGACTTCAATGCGAGGCGTACAGCCAACCAGCATAAAAGATGACGTCAACGCAGCCAGTAAAATTTTCATTGTTTTTCCTCACACTCTTTTCCTTGCGGACAGTCATTTCCCGGCAGACGTGCGTTCTGCTCCAACCATGCCTGGAGATTATCGCCAAAGCGTAAACTGCGCCACAGCGTAAAAATATTCTCTTCATGATGGTAATTAAGATTTACCGTACCGCTTTTACCATCAACGCGACTGGTACCTGTAATGTTGGCCTGCATGGTTAATAAACCGAGATTATCTAAATTAATTTTTGTCGATGAACGGCTAATTTCCATATAGCGCAACCAGTTAATTGCTGAACCCGCAGTCATATTGTCTTTCACCACCGCATCTGCGGTGTCTTTATCCAGCCGCAAGGTCATTGGCCCGCTATTTGCCAGCCAACCATCTTTCACTATCCATTTTTCGTTGTTTAGCCATAACGGCAATGCACCACTAAATGCCCCGGACATGGCGAATTGTTTCGGATTGACGGCGCTAACCAGTTCGCTGGAGGAAAGATTATTCAGCCGCAACAGCGCCGGGTCATGTTGCGGCATACGTAATTGTTTCATCAGCACGTTACCGCCTAACACATCGACGCTAACATCGGTCAACAACAATGGTTCGTCTTCACTCCACGGATAACGCCCTTGCAAATCAGCCGTAATATTTTTCGCTGTCACCAGATTAATCACTTCGGCAATTCGCAACGTAACGGGGCCGCGAGTCCCCAGATGCCAGGCTCCATCGGCAAAACGGAAAGGCAGGACAAAATCGACACCGTTAACCTGATTATCTGGCATCCAGGCACTACCGCCTTTCAACACGCCGTGCCCTCCCGCGCGGAATCCTTGTTCAGGCGCAGCAGAAAATGCGACCTGGGCATATAGTTCGCCATCGCGTAAGTTCATCTTCCAGTCGGGTGGCACCAGCGGCTGGAATACGGTCAGTGATTGTTTAGGCCACCAGGCGTTACCGCGCAGACGAATACCGTCCCAGCGACCATTTACCCGAACCGGGCCAATCTCACCAGCATGTAAATCGCCTTTAAAGAGGAAATACGTCGGATCGCGTCCATCGACGCTAAATTTTAAGGTCGATGGCGGTAACACACTGCCGCCAGTGAACAGCGTTTGCCCGGCGTCCAGTGACAGCGCGCCGCTAAAGGAGGGATGCTGTGCGTCACGTACCCAGACGACGGGCTTGTCGAGAATTAGTCGCGGCTTTTCTACCGTCATCGTACCGTATTGTAACTGGTCGAAACCGGTGGAGAGATCGGTCAGCGTAATCGTGCTGTCATGCCACTCACCCTTTCCTGCGACATCCCAGGTGGCATTCATCGGTGTAAAACTGCCTTTTCCCCAGTAGCGCCACTGCCAGCGGCCAGCGTCAGGGAGAAAATCATTCGCCAGTCCATCCATATGCAGCACGAAATCGCCCAGTTCATTTTCATGCGCCTGCAAAATGGCCTGCAAACGTCCGTCAATACCACGTTGGGTGACTTTTACACCCGCTAAAGGCCAGCGGATTTCATCGATGTCCAGCGAATCAATGACTCTTCCCTTTGAACGAAGTAACGCGCCTGGCTCAAAGGTCAACGTTGGGTCAGACAGACTTCCACTTAGCTGCGCAGGTAAACGGGCATATAAAATGAGGTCCGCCTGTTTCGCTTCACCGGTCAGTTGCATAGGCAGCTGGCTGTTATCCATGCTTAATTTTCCTGGGCCAAAATTAAGCACCGCGTTGCCCTTACCCGCTTGCCCCTGGGTCAGCACACTCAGTCGTCCGCTGACCAGAGCGTTCTCGAGCCCTGCCTGCCAGTTGTCGACTTTGACACCCAGTCGGCCACTCAAAGGAAAACCTGCATACGGCCAGCTCCAGCGACCATCGCTTACGGTCAATTGTTGACGAGTAATTTGCCACGGCAAATCGAGCAACGGATCGCCGTTATCCCGTGCCAGCACGATCAATTGCCCGCTATTTTCCTGCCAGTCCAGCTCTGCATCCACCAGTGACGGTTCCTGCGGCAAGTTTAACGTCGCAGTAGCATGCCCACTTACCGGAAGTCCATCCGGCACGAGCGGCATAGTAAATTCCCCCACCAGTTTAACCGGCGGCTGATTTTCAAACGCGACGACATCCAGTTCGCTGACTGTAAGTTGTTGCCCTTTCAGCTGGCCTTGAAATTTAACTTTTTCGCCCTGATAACGCAGTTGCTGGATATCGGAGGTTAATGCGAGAGAGAGTTTTCCCTGCCATTCCTGCCAGGGAGAAAAAATCAGTTTATCGATATTGATCCAGGTGTTAGGCAACATGGCCTGCCACTGCGCGAGGGTTTTTGGAGCGGCTGGCGATTGCTCCGTCTGCGGCAATTTCGCCAGACAAGCAGAATCAAGTTCTACCGTGCCGACGTTCAATAACCAGCGGCTGGGATGTGAAAGGCTGGCGTTGGTGATATGCGCAAGCTGACAATCTCCCACCAGATAACGGAGATCGGGAATGATTAAACCTTTACGCGTAATGCGTGGGCTTTCATCTAATGCAATACGTGTCCCGAGCGGTAGCCAGATGCCCGCCAGCGTAGGAACCCACAGCCCGAGCGTCATCAGCAGCGTCAACGGCACAAGAATAATCAGTAATAACAGCGCGAGAACGGCTTTATATTTACCCAGCATGGGTAGTTAATATCCTGATTTAGCGAAAAATTAAGCATTCAATACGGGTATTGTGGCATGTTTAACCGTTCAGTTGAAGGTTGCGCCTACACTAAGCATAGTTGTTGATGAATTTTTCAATATCGCCATAGCTTTCAATTATATTTGAAATTTTGTAAAATATTTTTAGTAGCTTAAATGTGATTCAACATCACTGGAGAAAGTCTTATGAAACTCGCCGTTTATAGCACAAAACAGTACGACAAGAAGTACCTGCAACAGGTGAACGAGTCCTTTGGCTTTGAGCTGGAATTTTTTGACTTTCTGCTGACGGAAAAAACCGCTAAAACTGCCAATGGCTGCGAAGCGGTATGTATTTTCGTAAACGATGACGGCAGCCGCCCGGTGCTGGAAGAGCTGAAAAAGCACGGCGTTAAATATATCGCCCTGCGCTGTGCCGGTTTCAATAACGTCGACCTTGACGCGGCAAAAGAACTGGGGCTGAAAGTAGTCCGTGTTCCAGCCTATGATCCAGAAGCCGTTGCTGAACATGCCATCGGTATGATGATGACGCTGAACCGCCGTATTCACCGCGCGTATCAGCGTACCCGTGACGCCAACTTCTCTCTGGAAGGTCTGACCGGCTTTACTATGTATGGCAAAACGGCAGGCGTTATCGGTACTGGTAAAATCGGTGTGGCGATGCTGCGCATTCTGAAAGGTTTTGGTATGCGTCTGCTGGCGTTCGATCCGTATCCAAGTGCGGCGGCGCTGGAACTCGGTGTGGAGTATGTCGATCTGCCAACCCTGTTCTCTGAATCAGACGTTATCTCTCTGCACTGCCCGCTGACACCGGAAAACTATCATCTGTTGAACGAAGCCGCCTTCGATCAGATGAAAAATGGCGTGATGATCGTCAATACCAGTCGCGGTGCATTGATTGATTCTCAGGCAGCAATTGAAGCGCTGAAAAATCAGAAAATTGGTTCGTTGGGTATGGACGTGTATGAGAACGAACGCGATCTGTTCTTTGAAGACAAATCCAACGACGTGATCCAGGATGACGTATTCCGTCGTCTGTCTGCCTGCCACAACGTGCTGTTTACCGGGCACCAGGCATTCCTGACAGCAGAAGCACTGACCAGTATTTCTCAGACTACGCTGCAAAACTTAAGCAATCTGGAAAAAGGCGAAACCTGCCCGAACGAACTGGTTTAATCTTGCCGCTCCCCTGCATTCCAGGGGAGCTTATTCAGATAATCCCCAAAGACCTTTCATCCTCTATTCTTAAAATAGTCCTGAGTAAGAAACTGTAATTGAGAACCACAATGAAGAAAGTAGCCGCGTTTGTTGCGCTAAGCCTGCTGATGGCGGGATGTGTAAGTAATGACAAAATTGCTGTAACCCCAGAACAGCTACAGCATCATCGCTTTGTGCTGGAAAGCGTAAACGGTAAGCCCGTGACCAGCGATAAAAATCCGCCAGAAATCAGCTTTGGTGAAAAGATGATGATTTCCGGCAGCATGTGTAACCGCTTTAGCGGTGAAGGCAAACTGTCTAATGGTGAACTGACAGCCAAAGGACTGGCAATGACCCGTATGATGTGCGCTAACCCGCAGCTTAATGAACTCGATAACACCATTAGCGAAATGCTGAAAGAAGGTGCACAAGTGGATCTGACCGCGAACCAGTTAACGCTGGCGACCGCGAAACAGACATTAACTTATAAGCTGGCGGATTTAATGAATTAATAGCTGCCACAGCTCCCGGCGGCAAGTGACTGTTCGCTACAGCGTTTGCCGTTGGGTAATGCACACATCCCAATCGCCGTACCATCCAGTTGACGGGCAACAGAAAGCGAACCGCCGATCATTGCACAATTTGCTTCTCCACTACTGGACATCGACGCTTTTAAACCTGGCGCTACGTGCGCCGCAGTCGCCTGCTGAACAGGTTCACTACTACACGCCGACAATAATAAAGCGGCACACCCTACCCAAAACGCTGCTCGCATCTTTTCTTCCTCTGATCTTCAAGCCAAACGACACCGCCATAAATAATAGGCAGCACAGAGGGCGGCGTCGAGAGCTGTCCTGCGCGTTGCCCCGCATTTTTACTTTTTTATGGCTATTTTTTTGCCCTCTGTTTGATCAAAACATTCATTACGCTGATGTGGGGGACACAAAAGCGAAAATGCAGAAGAAAGCCATTTGCTAAAATTGAAAGATAACTACTGGGCGCGCAGCAATTTCGTGCGCCCCTCATTTGCGCAATGTAAGGGTGTCATATGATTACTATTGACGGTAATGGCGCGGTTGCTTCGGTGGCGTTTCGCACCAGTGAAGTTATCGCCATCTACCCTATTACCCCCAGTTCCACGATGGCAGAACAGGCTGATGCCTGGGCCGGAAACGGCTTGAAGAACGTTTGGGGAGACACACCACGCGTGGTTGAAATGCAGTCGGAAGCGGGTGCTATCGCTACCGTGCATGGCGCTTTGCAGACGGGTGCCCTTTCAACATCGTTTACGTCATCGCAGGGTTTGCTGCTGATGATCCCGACGCTGTACAAACTGGCAGGCGAACTCACACCGTTTGTCCTGCATGTAGCGGCACGTACCGTTGCCACACATGCACTCTCTATTTTTGGCGATCATTCCGACGTTATGGCGGTGCGCCAGACGGGTTGCGCGATGTTGTGTGCGGCTAACGTCCAGGAAGCGCAAGACTTTGCTCTCATTTCGCACATCGCAACGCTGAAGAGCCGCGTGCCATTTATTCATTTCTTTGATGGTTTCCGCACGTCCCACGAAATCAATAAAATTGTCCCGCTGGCCGATGACACTATTCTTGATCTCATGCCGCAGGCCGAAATTGATGCTCATCGCGCCCGGGCGCTCAACCCGGAACATCCGGTGATCCGCGGTACGTCCGCCAATCCTGACACTTATTTCCAGTCTCGCGAAGCCACCAACCCCTGGTACAACGCGGTCTATGACCATGTTGAACAGGCGATGAATGATTTCGCTGCCGCGACAGGTCGTCAGTATCAGCCATTTGAGTATTATGGGCATCCGCAAGCGGAACGGGTGATTATCCTGATGGGCTCAGCCATTGGCACCTGTGAAGAAGTGGTTGATGAATTGCTAACCCGTGGCGAAAAAGTCGGCGTGCTGAAAGTTCGCCTGTACCGTCCCTTCTCCGCCAAACACTTGCTACAAGCTCTGCCGGGATCCGTACGCAGCGTGGCGGTACTGGACAGAACCAAAGAACCCGGTGCCCAGGCAGAACCGCTCTATCTGGATGTGATGACCGCACTGGCAGAAGCCTTTAATAATGGCGAGCGCGAAACCCTGCCCCGTGTCATTGGTGGGCGCTATGGTCTTTCATCCAAAGAATTTGGCCCGGACTGTGTACTGGCGGTATTTGCCGAGCTCAACGCGGCTAAACCGAAAGCGCGCTTTACGGTTGGTATTTACGATGATGTGACCAATCTGTCACTGCCGTTGCCGGAAAACACCCTGCCAAACTCGGCGAAACTTGAAGCCTTGTTTTATGGCCTTGGTAGTGATGGCAGCGTTTCCGCGACCAAAAACAATATCAAGATTATCGGTAATTCCACGCCGTGGTACGCACAGGGCTATTTTGTTTACGACTCCAAAAAGGCGGGCGGCCTGACGGTTTCTCACCTTCGCGTGAGCGAGCAGCCGATTCGTTCCGCTTATCTGATTTCCCAGGCTGATTTTGTTGGCTGCCACCAGTTGCAGTTTATCGACAAATATCAGATGGTTGAGCGTTTAAAACCTGGCGGCATTTTCCTGCTCAACACGCCGTACAGCGCAGATGAAGTGTGGTCGCGCTTGCCGCAGGAAGTTCAGGCCGTGTTAAACCAGAAAAAAGCGCGCTTCTATGTGATTAACGCGGCGAAAATCGCCCGCGAATGTGGCCTGGCGGCCCGAATTAATACCGTCATGCAGATGGCTTTTTTCCATCTGACGCAAATTCTGCCTGGCGATAGCGCCCTCGCAGAATTGCAGGGTGCGATTGCCAAAAGTTACAGTAGCAAAGGTCAGGATCTGGTGGAGCGCAACTGGCAGGCTCTGGCGCTGGCACGTGAATCCGTAGAAGAAGTTCCGCTGCAACCAGTAAATCCGCACAGCGCCAATCGACCGCCAGTGGTTTCCGATGCCGCCCCTGATTTCGTGAAAACCGTAACCGCGGCGATGCTCGCCGGGCTTGGTGATGCCCTCCCCGTTTCGGCGCTGCCGCCAGACGGCACCTGGCCGATGGGCACCACGCGCTGGGAAAAACGCAATATCGCCGAAGAGATCCCCATCTGGAAAGAGGAACTCTGTACCCAATGTAACCACTGCGTCGCTGCTTGCCCACACTCAGCTATTCGCGCAAAAGTGGTACCGCCTGAAGCGATGGAAAACGCCCCTGCCAGCCTGCATTCGCTGGATGTGAAATCGCGTGATATGCGCGGGCAGAAATATGTCTTGCAGGTGGCTCCGGAAGATTGCACCGGTTGTAACCTGTGCGTCGAAGTTTGCCCGGCGAAAGACCGTCAGAATCCAGAGATTAAAGCCATCAATATGATGTCGCGGCTGGAACATGTCGAAGAAGAGAAAATCAATTACGATTTCTTCCTCAACCTGCCAGAAATCGACCGTAGCAAACTGGAACGTATTGATATTCGTACATCACAGCTGATTACACCGCTGTTTGAATATTCCGGTGCTTGCTCCGGTTGTGGCGAGACGCCGTATATTAAATTGCTGACTCAGCTCTATGGCGATCGGATGTTGATCGCTAACGCTACGGGTTGTTCTTCAATTTATGGTGGTAACCTGCCCTCCACACCATATACCACTGATGCCAACGGTCGTGGACCGGCATGGGCGAACTCGCTGTTTGAAGATAACGCCGAATTCGGCCTTGGTTTCCGCCTTACGGTCGATCAACACCGTGTCCGCGTGCTGCGTCTGCTGGATCAATTTGCCGATAAAATCCCGGCGGAATTACTGACTGCGTTGAAATCAGACGCTACGCCAGAGATTCGTCGTGAACAGGTTGCAGCTTTACGCCAGCAACTCAACGATGTTGCCGAAGCACATGAACTGCTGCGTGACGCAGATGCTCTGGTGGAAAAATCAATCTGGCTGATTGGTGGCGATGGCTGGGCTTACGATATTGGCTTTGGCGGTCTGGATCATGTATTGAGCCTGACGGAAAACGTCAACATTCTGGTGCTGGATACGCAATGCTATTCCAACACTGGTGGTCAGGCGTCGAAAGCGACACCGCTGGGTGCAGTAACTAAGTTCGGCGAGCACGGCAAACGTAAAGCGCGTAAAGATCTTGGCGTCAGTATGATGATGTACGGTCATGTTTATGTGGCGCAGATTTCTCTCGGCGCGCAGCTGAACCAGACGGTGAAAGCGATTCAGGAAGCGGAAGCGTATCCGGGACCATCGCTGATCATTGCTTATAGCCCGTGTGAAGAGCATGGTTACGATCTGGCTCTCAGCCACGACCAGATGCGCCAACTCACTGCTACCGGCTTCTGGCCGCTATATCGCTTTGATCCACGTCGAGCCGATGAAGGCAAACTGCCGCTGGCACTGGATTCACGCCCGCCGTCAGAAGCACTGGAAGAAACGTTACTTCATGAGCAACGTTTCCGTCGTCTGAATTCGCAGCAGCCAGAAGTGGCAGAACAGTTATGGAAAGATGCTGCAGCTGATTTGCAAAAACGCTATGACTTCCTGGCACAAATGGCCGGAAAAGCGGAAAAAAGCAACACCGATTAAATGCTCTGGATAAGGATTATCCAATTCTAAAAAAAAGCCCGGACGACTGTTCGGGCTTGTCTTTTTATATGTTGGAAAATCAGTGGCAATGCAATGGCCCAACAGAAAATAAAATCTGTGACAATAAAGGCATATAACCCGCGAAGAATAACGTATAGCAAATTAAAAGTATAATTTTTATTTTGTATGTATTATCTTCGATACATTCACCAGACTTATTATCATTTCAGAGGAATTATTTGATTAAGGTTTTACTTAAGGCGTAACAAATGATATTTATCGGCTAACTGAACTTCTCCTTTAGGATGTTTTCACTCCCCGAAATGGGGATAAAAGGCAAATAAAATAACTAAAGGATTTATTCAATGAAAAGCAAAGTTCTGGCACTTTTAATTCCTGCCCTGCTCGCCGCAGGTGCTGCACATGCAGCCGAAGTTTATAATAAAGACGGCAACAAATTAGATCTGTATGGCAAAGTTGATGGCCTGCATTATTTTTCTGATAATACCAATAGTGATGGTGATCAAACTTACGTGCGTTTTGGTTTTAAGGGTGAAACGCAAATCACGGATCAACTGGTTGGGTATGGCCAGTGGAATATAACGTGCAGGCTAATGGCTCTGAAGGTGATAAAGGTGATTCCTGGACTCGTCTTGCTTTTGCCGGTCTGAAATTTGGTGACCTGGGTTCATTCGACTATGGTCGTAATTATGGCGTAATGTACGACATCGAAGGCTGGACCGATATGCTACCGGAATTCGGTGGTGACTCTTATACCAAAGCCGATAACTATATGACCGGTCGAGCCAATGGCGTAGCAACCTATCGTAATACTGATTTCTTCGGTCTGGTTGATGGTCTGAATTTTGCGTTACAGTACCAGGGCGCGAATGAAAACCAGGTCACCCATGAGCAAGAAGGTACCGCAAACGGTGGTGATCGAAACATTAAGAACGCCAATGGCGACGGTTTTGGCATCTCCACTACCTACGACTTAGGTATGGGCATGAGTTTTGGTGCCGCCTATACCAGCTCCGATCGCACTAACCAGCAGGCTGAATTCTCTACCGCAAAAGGCGATAAGGCTGACGCCTGGACTGCCGGGGCAAAATACGATGCTAACAATATCTACCTGGCGACCATGTATTCTGAAACGCGTAACATGACACCTTACGGTGATTCAACAAATACGATTGCCAACAAAACCCAGAACTTTGAAGTTACTGCGCAGTATCAGTTCGATTTTGGGCTGCGTCCGGCAGTCTCTTTCCTGATGTCTAAAGGCAAGGATTTGGTCGGTACCGACGGTGATAAAGATCTGGTTAAATACGCCGATGTTGGCGCGACTTACTATTTCAACAAAAATATGTCCACCTACGTTGACTATAAAATCAACCTGTTGGATGAAGATGACAGCTTCTACGCTGCCAACGGCATCTCTACCGATGATATTGTCGCTTTAGGTCTGGTTTATCAGTTCTAAATCCTCCTGCCCGCTGTTATGGCGGGCTTTTTCTGCTTATTCTTCCTCCTTTGATCTAAATTAAAAATGTGAACTCCGTCATTACACAAAAAGTGTCATCTGGCGTTACACTTTATGCGGATACTAAAACAGGAGGTTTTATGAACAGAACGATTCTTGTCCCTATCGATATTTCCGATTCAGAATTAACTCAACGCGTGATTAGCCACGTTGAGGCAGAGGCAAAGATTGATGATGCAGAGGTTCATTTCCTGACGGTAATACCTTCACTGCCCTACTATGCCTCTCTGGGTTTAGCGTATTCCGCAGAATTACCGGCAATGGATGACCTGAAAGCGGAAGCCAAATCGCAACTGGAAGAGATCATTAAAAAATTTAAACTACCAACCGACAGAGTGCATGTCCATGTTGAGGAAGGCTCGCCCAAAGACCGCATTCTGGAATTGGCGAAGAAGATCCCCGCTCATATGATCATCATTGCTTCCCATCGACCGGATATCACCACTTATCTGCTCGGTTCTAACGCCGCAGCTGTAGTGCGTCACGCAGAGTGCTCCGTGCTGGTTGTGCGCTGACACTAACGCCCGCACATTGCTGCGGGCTTTTTGATTCATTTCGCAAATGTGCTGACATTTTCCCCTCTAATCCGTACCATACACGCCACAGTTTTTATATCAGATTTCTTATGCTGGGCGTTCCGGCATGACGCATACTCTTCTGATGCCATATAACGAATTGAGTCGCTTTTAAATGTCGCAAAATCAAGAAATTAGTAAGAAAGAACAATACAATCTGAACAAATTACAAAAACGTCTGCGTCGTAACGTGGGCGAAGCCATTGCTGACTTCAATATGATTGAAGAAGGCGATCGCATCATGGTTTGCCTCTCCGGGGGTAAAGACAGCTATACCATGCTGGAAATTCTGCGCAATTTGCAGCAAAGCGCGCCAATCAATTTTTCGCTGGTGGCTGTTAACCTCGATCAAAAACAACCGGGCTTTCCGGAACACGTTCTGCCCGAGTATCTTGAAACGCTGGGCGTTGAGTACAAGATTGTGGAAGAGAACACTTACGGTATCGTGAAAGAGAAGATTCCGGAGGGCAAAACCACTTGCTCACTGTGTTCTCGTCTTCGTCGCGGTATCCTTTATCGCACCGCAACGGAACTGGGGGCGACGAAGATCGCGTTGGGTCACCATCGTGACGATATCCTGCAAACGCTGTTCTTAAATATGTTCTACGGCGGCAAGATGAAAGGTATGCCTCCGAAACTGATGAGCGATGATGGCAAACATATCGTGATTCGCCCGCTGGCCTACTGCCGCGAGAAAGATATTCAGCGCTTTGCCGATGCAAAAGCGTTCCCGATTATTCCGTGCAACCTGTGCGGTTCACAGCCTAACCTGCAACGTCAGGTGATTGCTGACATGTTGCGTGACTGGGATAAACGTTATCCGGGGCGTATCGAGACGATGTTCAGCGCGATGCAGAATGTGGTGCCATCGCATCTGTGCGATACCAACCTGTTCGATTTCAAAGGCATTACCCACGGTTCTGAAGTGGTTAACGGGGGTGATCTGGCGTTTGATCGCGAAGAGATCCCTCTACAACCGGCGGGTTGGCAGCCTGAAGAAGATGAAAATCAGTTGGATGAGTTACGACTGAATGTGGTTGAAGTGAAATAACCCGGATAGCGCCCGATGCGCAAGCTTATCGGGCTACTCTTATGGAGGCCGGAGAAGACGCGGCCAGCGTCGCATCCGGCAATCCCGAAGAAGATATTGACTCTTGCACCCTGCGATTCAACATTTCATTATTTTAATAACCGCACCCGGCACGTTTTTCCTTTAATCTTCCCGCCCTGTAACTGTTTCCATGCTTTATGAGCAACAGCCTGACGCACCGCGACATAGACATGCGCCGGATGCACGGCGATTTTGCCAATATCTGCGCCATCAAGCCCGATATCTCCTGTCAGCGCACCTAATACATCACCCGGGCGCATTTTGGCTTTTTTCCCGCCATCGATACATAACGTTGCCATTTCGGCTTCCAGCGGCACAATGGAACTATTAGCTGGCGGCGTTTGCCAGTTAAGTTTTATCTGCAACATGTCAGAAATGATATTGGCCCGCTGTGCTTCTTCCGGGGCACAGAAACTGATCGCCAGACCGCTATTTCCTGCACGCGCTGTACGACCGATGCGATGTACATGAACTTCAGGGTCCCACGCCAGTTCAAAGTTCACTACCAGCTCAAGCGATTTAATATCCAGACCACGCGCAGCAACATCAGTCGCGACCAGTACACGGGCGCTACCGTTAGCAAAACGTACCAGAGTCTGATCGCGATCGCGTTGCTCCAGATCGCCGTGTAACGACAATGCACTTTGCCCTACTTCATTCAGCGCGTCACAGACAGCCTGGCAATCTTTTTTGGTATTGCAAAACACCACGCAAGAGGATGGCTGATGCAAACTTAATAACCGTTGCAACAACGGAATTTTGCCTTTGCTGAATGTCTCATAAAATTGTTGTTCAATGGGAGGCAGAGCATCTGTTGAGTCAATTTCAATCGCTAAAGGATCGCGTTGCACTCGTCCGCTGATTGCGGCGATGGCTTCCGGCCAGGTTGCCGAAAACAGAAGCGTCTGTCGAGATGCTGGCGCAAAACGGATGACATCATCAATGGCGTCGCTAAATCCCATATCCAGCATGCGGTCGGCCTCATCCATCACCAAAGTATTCAGCGCATCCAGTGATACCGTGCCTTTTTGCAAGTGATCCAGCAAACGACCCGGCGTTGCCACGATAATATGCGGCGCATGTTGCAACGAATCACGCTGCATACCGAACGGTTGACCACCGCACAACGTCAAAATTTTGGTATTTGGCAGAAAACGCGCCAGCCGACGCAATTCACCTGCCACCTGATCCGCCAGTTCACGCGTAGGACACAGCACTAAAGCCTGGGTTTGAAATAGCGACGCATCAATTTGCTGTAACAAGCCGAGGCCAAAAGCCGCCGTTTTGCCACTGCCGGTTTTCGCCTGCACGCGAACATCTTTTCCGGCAAGGATCGCCGGAAGCGCGGCGGCCTGCACCGGCGTCATGGTTAAATAACCCAACTCATTAAGGTTCGTGAGTTGGGCGGGAGGCAAAACATTCAGGGTAGAAAAAGCGGTCACAATCTATTCTCGTGGTCATCGACGCAAAGTCAGCAGGCACGTATCCTCGCAGATCTACGCTCACGATGCGACAATTTAATCGGTTCTTCATCGGGGGGTGGGTCAGGCATGGGTTGCGGGCGAGGGATCGGATCGGGCACAGGAACAGGATCGCCAGGAATCGGTTCAGGGACAGGAATTTGCAAATAAATGAGTGTCGTCATATTTCCCTCCGGTCATTGGGTGGACTCTTAAAGGGTAGACGCTGATATATAACAGGCAAAAAAAAGCCGACTCATCAAAGTCGGCGTCGTACGAATCAATTGTGCTATGCAGTAATTCAAAAAAGGAAGTAAGACAATATGGAGCGCAACGCCCATCGCTTGACGTTGCATTCACCTGCAAGGGAGATATTGCCCTGAATGGGTAGAGAGTTTATTGACTTCGCTCAAACTTTGCGGCGTTTTTGTATACAGACAGCCGGGAAAATTGCTTTTGTTACAACCATTTACTACGATGCAACCATAAAGCAACACCACCAATAAGAACAACTAACAGAATACAAAAAATTGAAAATCCGAATTGCCACCCGCCGCCAGGGATCCCACCAAGGTTGACGCCAAATAACCCGGTCAGAAAGGTACTGGGTAAAAAGACCATTGCCATCAACGACATTGTATAGGTACGACGCGCTAAATTTTCCTGCATCACCTGAGCGATTTCATCCGCCATCACGCCAGTCCGTGCTATACAGGCGTCGATTTCGTCAAGGCCGCGCCCAAGGCGATCGGCAATATCCTGCATCCGACGGCGTTGGTCATCGCTCATCCACGGCAAACGTTCACTGGCAAGACGAGCATAAACATCACGTTGCGGTGCCATATAGCGACGCATCACAATTAATTGTTTGCGCAGCAGAGCCAGGAATCCACGCGGTGGAATTTGCTGATCAAGGAGATTATCTTCAAGGTCGATAATTTTATCGTGCAGCTGCTCGATAAATTCGCTGGAATGATCGGTCAACGCATCGCACACATCCACCAGCCATCCCCCGCAATCGGTCGGACCCGTGCCCTCTTCCAGATCGCTTACCACATCGTCCAGCGCCAGCACTTTGCGTTGTCGGGTCGAAACAATTAACCGCCCGTCCATATATACACGCATGGCGACCAGTTGATCGGGGCGTTCATCGGTGCTGCCGTTTATACAGCGCAATGTAATCAGCGTGCCTTCACCGAGACGGCTGACTCGGGGCCGTGTGCTCTCGCCCGCCAGCGCATCACGTACGTTATTGGGAAGCAGCGGTGTTGTCGCCAGCCATTGGGCGCTATCATGGTGTACATAATTAAGGTGGAGCCAGCAGGGATGCGCTTCATCAATCACATCTGTATTTTCCAGCGGTTTAACGCCGCCTCTACCATCCAGCATCCATGCAAATACTGCATCCGGGACATTAACGTCCGATCCCTTAATCGCTTCCACAGTGCCTCCATCATCAACGCATTATTTTGTAGTCTAGCCTTCTGGCCCTGTTACGCAACATCTCATCACCCCATTACCCTGAAATGATTAATAAAATTCTGTCTAAATTGAATACAAAAAGCAAAATGCTTTTCCGTATACAAACCGTGTGAAGTGTTAAATAGCGTCTATCATTATCAGAATTATCTGATCATATGACGTGGCTTTTTTGCGATCGGATAGCAACAAAAATTGATAAAAATAACGGGATCTCAATGATTACGCACAACTTCAATACCCTGGACTTACTCACCAGTCCTGTCTGGATCGTTTCGCCCTTTGAGGAACAGTTAATTTATGCCAACAGCGCGGCGCGACTGTTGATGCAAGACCTCACGTTTAGTCAGCTACGAACCGGTCCCTATTCCGTCTCCTCACAAAAAGAACTGCCGAAATACCTCTCCGATCTGCAAAACCAACACGATATTATCGAAATCCTCACCGTTCAACGTAAAGAAGAGGAAACAGCATTAAGCTGTCGGCTTGTTTTGCGAGAGCTGACAGAAGCAGAACCGGTGATTATTTTCGAAGGTATCGAAGCGCCGGCAACGCTGGGTTTAAAAGCCAGTCGCTCGGCAAATTATCAGCGCAAAAAACAAGGTTTTTATGCGCGCTTTTTTCTGACTAACTCTGCACCAATGTTGTTGATTGACCCCTCACGAGATGGCCAAATCGTTGATGCTAACCTCGCCGCGCTCAATTTCTATGGTTATAACCATGAAACGATGTGCCAGAAACATACCTGGGAAATAAATATGCTCGGGCGACGCGTCATGCCTATCATGCATGAAATTTCGCATTTACCCGGTGGCCATAAGCCTTTGAATTTTGTTCATAAATTGGCGGATGGTTCGACTCGTCATGTGCAGACCTATGCCGGTCCGATTGAAATTTATGGCGACAAGCTCATGTTATGTATTGTGCATGATATTACTGAGCAAAAACGGCTGGAGGAGCAGCTGGAACATGCTGCCCACCATGACGCGATGACCGGATTACTGAATCGGCGACAGTTTTATCACATTACCGAGCCAGGCCAAATGCAGCACCTCGCCATCGCTCAGGATTACAGCTTGTTGCTCATCGACACCGATCGTTTTAAACACATTAACGATCTCTATGGGCATTCTAAAGGTGATGAGGTGTTATGCGCCCTCGCCCGCACCCTCGAAAGTTGCGCTCGCAAAGGCGATTTGGTGTTTCGTTGGGGAGGCGAAGAGTTTGTCTTATTGCTACCAAGAACCCCACTGGATACCGCGCTTTCGCTGGCTGAAACTATCCGCGTAAGCGTGGCAAAAGTGAGTATTTCGGGCTTACCACGCTTTACCGTCAGCATTGGTGTGGCGCATCACGAAGGAAATGAAAGCATCGATGAGCTGTTTAAACGCGTTGATGATGCTTTGTATCGGGCGAAAAATGATGGACGCAACCGCGTGCTGGCGGCATAAGCCGCGGATGCGTCTCGAGATCAACGACTGCGCTTAGCGTGGCGCTCCCAGTTTTCTTGCTTTGCCTGTGCCGTTTTACGTAGTGCGACGTAACACGCCCCGCTGCCGCCATGATGCGGTAGCGCGGTACAATATGCCTGGACATCATCAAATTCGGTCAACCAGCGCGCCACATAGCTGCGGACAATATTGGCATGCGATTTATCTTCCCGCCCTTTACCATGAATAATCAGCACATTACGCAAACCATCCGCCAGGGCTTGTTGAATGAAACTGAACACCATTTTGCGGCACTCTTCCACCGGCTGGCGCAAAAGATTCAGGCTCGCCTGTTGCGGGTATTTACCACTGCGCAGCTTATCCAGCACCCCATGTTGCAACCCTTCCCGCCGAAACTCCAGCGGCTGAGTTAGCGGGATGATGTCGAGAAATCCAGTGGTGAGGAAATTATCAAGTTGCAGCGTGTCGATACGCTGCGGCGCACGTTGGTTACGCGTTGGATGCCAGTGGACATCTGTAGCACGTTTCAGCGGCTGGACATCTTCCATGGCGTCAAGAAACAGCGATTTGTCGTCAAGGTTCATGTTACATCCTCCCGCAATTAAGAGCGCGATATGATAACCAGACCGGGCTGGTCCAACAACGTATTACCCAAATTTCCAGTAATAAGTTCCAAATGTTGCCGATATTTTAAGCAAAATGCTTATGCATGATTATTCATTCACTATATTAATAATGTAACTTATATTTTCGTGAAATCTGTCACTGAAGAAAATTGGCAACTAAAGGTTAAAACCGTTATAACACAGTCACCGGCGCAGAGGAGACCATGCCGGATTTAAGACGCGGATGCACTGCTGTGTGTACTGTAGAGTCTGGCGGATGTCGACAGACTCTATTTTTTTTATGCAGTTTTAACTTTGCAGATAGCCGCATTCTCGCCGAAATTGCGTGATTAATGACGCGGTCAGTGGTGTCTGGCGACTATCACGCCGCTGAATCAAATAATAGGTCGCTTTCGGTAAAATTTCGCTAACCGGCAACATCACCAGCCCCTGTCCGTGCAAGGGATCGCAGCCCATTTCTTCAGGTAGTATGCTGAGAAAATCGCTTTTTGCCACCAGACTGATACAGGCTGAGAACGTCTCGCAGACTACGCCGACCTGTGGCGTTTGCGCCTGATCGTCAAGCAATTCACTCAACTGTTTGTAGTAGCTGCCGTGTGGCGTCGGCATTGTCCAGCTGTAGTCCAGTAACTGTTTGATCGAACGGGCACCAATGGCGGGATGTCCCGGGCGGCAAAAGATCGCGAATTGCTTTTCCAGTAATTTCTCAAAAGTAAATTCGTGGTCGTAGGGTCCCTGATAATAGGTATTGATGGTGAAATCCAGTTCTCCCTGGCGCAATTCATTAATCATCGACACCAGTTGCCCTTCCATAATGCGTACTTTTACCTGCGGATGCTGCTGATGAAAACGAGATATGACAGCTGGCATCAGACTGCGGGAAATACTGGCCCCCATGCCGATATTAATTTGCCCTGCCAGTTGCCCTTGTCGTTGGCGAATATCCTCTTGCGCTGCGCGCAGCTCTTCAAGAATAAGACTGGCGTGCTGATAAAAACTTTCACCGGCATCAGTTAACGTCACGCCTTTACTACGGCGAAAAAAGAGTTGTGCCGCCAACCCTTCTTCCAGTTCCTGAATAGATTTACTCAGTGCCGGTTGCGACATATTCAACATTCGGCTCGCTCCGCGAATGCTGCCCTGACGAGCCACTTCAACAAAAGCCCGAATTTGATGAATTTTTACCTGAAAAGCCATGACGCCACCGATAACCGTTATTTATCAGACCAAAGAAACTGGCATCTACTTTAATGCAGATGATTGTGTCAGGGTAATTTATGAACGGTTAAAACTGTGAAAAATCAGTTAGTGATAAGTAAAAACTATCGCTACGTGAACCGGGTCACACTTTTTACTGATGACGGGAAAGGTTATGGAGTCTTTGAATCAATTTATTAATTCGCTTGCCCCAAAATTATCGCACTGGCGACGTGATTTTCACCACTATGCAGAGTCTGGCTGGGTGGAATTCCGCACTGCCACCGTTGTTGCGGAAGAATTGCACCAGCTCGGTTATTCACTGGCGCTGGGCCGCGAAGTCGTTAATGAAAGTAGCCGGATGGGATTACCTGATGAATTCACTCTACAACGCGAATTCGAGCGCGCTCGTCAACAGGGGGCGCTAGAACAATGGATTGCGGCTTTTGAAGGCGGTTTCACTGGCATCGTCGCTACCCTGGATACTGGTCGCCCCGGTCCGGTGATGGCTTTCCGTGTCGATATGGACGCGCTGGATCTCAGTGAAGAGCAGGATGTCAGCCATCGCCCCTACCGCGACGGTTTTGCGTCATGTAACGCCGGAATGATGCATGCCTGTGGTCATGATGGGCATACCGCCATTGGGCTTGGGCTGGCGCATACCCTTAAACAATTCGAGTCCGGACTACATGGCGTCATCAAACTGATTTTTCAGCCTGCAGAGGAAGGTACGCGTGGCGCGCGGGCGATGGTCGATGCAGGTGTCGTAGATGATGTTGATTATTTTACTGCCGTGCACATTGGCACTGGCGTACCTGCGGGCACCGTGGTGTGCGGCAGTGATAATTTTATGGCAACCACCAAATTTGACGCGCACTTCACCGGGACCGCCGCTCACGCAGGCGCAAAACCAGAAGACGGTCACAATGCCTTGTTGGCGGCAGCACAAGCAACTCTTGCACTGCATGCAATCGCCCCGCACAGCGAAGGCGCTTCCAGAGTAAACGTGGGCGTTATGCAGGCAGGAAGCGGTCGTAATGTTGTTCCTGCCTCGGCGTTGCTGAAAGTGGAAACACGCGGGGCCAGCGACGTCATTAATCAATATGTTTTTGAACGTGCACAACAAGCGATTCAGGGCGCAGCAACCATGTATGGTGTCGGCGTTGAAACTCGTCTGATGGGTGCTGCTACCGCCAGTTCTCCTTCGCCGCAATGGGTCGCATGGTTGCAAATCCAGGCGGCTCAGGTCGCGGGGGTCAATCAGGCCATTGAACGTGTTGAAGCGCCTGCGGGTTCCGAAGATGCCACATTAATGATGGCCCGCGTGCAGCGACATCAAGGGCAAGCCTCCTACATGGTATTTGGCACACAGCTGGCGGCAGGTCATCACAATGAAAAATTCGATTTTGACGAGCAGGTTCTCGCTATTGCCGTCGAAACGCTGGCGCGCACCGCGCTCAATTTTCCCTGGACGCGAGGTATCTGATGCAGGAAATCTATCGTTTTATCGACGATGCGATTGAAGCCGATCGCCAACGTTATACCGATATTGCCGATCAAATCTGGGATCATCCAGAAACACGTTTTGAAGAGTTCTGGTCAGCGGAGCATCTGGCTTCGGCGCTGGAGTCTGCAGGCTTCACCGTTACCCGCAACGTAGGCAATATCCCAAATGCCTTTATTGCTTCGTTTGGTCAAGGCAAACCGGTTATCGCCCTGCTGGGGGAATATGACGCCCTGGCAGGTTTAAGTCAGCAAGCAAGTTGCGCGCAACCTACATCCGCGACGCCCGGTGAAAATGGTCACGGTTGCGGACACAATTTGCTGGGAACCGCCGCCTTTGCCGCTGCAATAGCCGTCAAGAAATGGCTGGAACAATATGGGCAAGGCGGCACGGTGCGCTTTTATGGTTGTCCTGGCGAAGAAGGCGGCTCGGGTAAAACGTTCATGGTCCGCGAGGGGGTATTTGATGATGTGGATGCGGCACTCACCTGGCACCCGGAAGCCTTTGCCGGTATGTTCAATACCCGCACGCTGGCAAACATTCAGGCATCATGGCGCTTTAAAGGGATCGCAGCACATGCCGCGAATTCCCCTCATTTGGGACGCAGCGCCCTTGATGCCGTAACGTTGATGACCACTGGCACCAACTTCCTCAACGAACATATTATTGAAAAAGCGCGCGTACACTATGCCATCACAGATAGCGGCGGGATCTCGCCCAACGTGGTCCAGGCGCAGGCAGAAGTGCTTTATCTTATCCGCGCCCCCGAAATGACCGATGTGCAGCATATTTATGATCGGGTCGCCAAAATCGCCGAAGGTGCGGCATTGATGACCGAAACCACGGTTGAATGCCGCTTCGACAAAGCCTGTTCCAGTTATCTCCCGAATCGCACCTTAGAAAATGCCATGTACCGAGCCCTATCCCATTTTGGTACCCCGGAATGGAACTGCGAAGAACTGGCTTTTGCGAAACAAATTCAGGCTACGCTCACCCCCAACGATCGGCAAAACAGTCTGAATAATATCGCTGCAACCGGTGGCGAAAACGGCAAGGCTTTTGCACTACGTCATCGTGAAACGGTACTGGCGAATGAAGTCGCTCCATATGCCGCCACCGATAACGTGCTTGCGGCATCGACTGATGTCGGCGACGTCAGTTGGAAACTGCCTGTTGCCCAGTGTTTCAGCCCCTGCTTTGCCGTCGGTACCCCGCTACATACGTGGCAACTGGTTAGCCAGGGGCGAACATCTATTGCTCATAAAGGAATGCTGCTGGCGGCGAAAACTATGGCAGCAACCACACTTAATCTCTTCATTGATTCAGGGCTATTGCAAGAATGCCAACAAGAGCATCAGCAAGTTACGGACACGCAACCGTATCACTGCCCTATCCCGAAAAACGTGACACCGTCACCTTTAAAATAACAACAACAACGCAAACACAACAAACGAGGAATGCCCATGAGTATGTCATCCATACCGTCGTCCTCCCAATCCGGGAAGCTCTATGGCTGGGTCGAAAGAATTGGTAACAAGGTTCCCCATCCTTTTTTGCTCTTTATCTATTTGATTATCGTACTCATGGTGACGACGGCAATTTTGTCAGCCTTTGGCGTCAGTGCGAAAAACCCGGCCGATGGTACGCCGGTGGTGGTGAAAAACCTGCTCAGTGTGGAAGGATTACACTGGTTTTTACCCAATGTTATTAAAAACTTTAGCGGTTTTGCTCCACTTGGTGCGATCCTGGCGCTGGTTTTAGGTGCCGGTCTGGCGGAGCGCGTAGGCTTACTGCCAGCGCTAATGGTTAAAATGGCATCGCATGTTAATGCCCGCTACGCCAGTTATATGGTGCTGTTTATTGCTTTTTTCAGCCACATTTCTTCCGATGCGGCGTTAGTGATCATGCCACCGATGGGTGCGCTAATTTTTCTGGCGGTGGGCAGGCATCCAGTTGCAGGTTTACTGGCTGCCATTGCAGGCGTAGGTTGCGGCTTTACGGCTAATTTACTGATTGTCACAACCGACGTGTTGCTGTCGGGGATCAGCACGGAGGCTGCGGCTGCGTTCAATCCGCAAATGCACGTCAGTGTAATTGATAACTGGTATTTTATGGCCAGCTCCGTAGTCGTACTGACGATTGTTGGCGGCCTGATAACCGACAAAATCATTGAGCCACGTTTAGGTCAATGGCAGGGAAACAGCGATGAGAAACTGCAGACATTGACCGAAAGTCAGCGTTTTGGTTTACGCATAGCAGGTGTCGTATCGCTACTTTTTATTGCTGCGATTGCGCTGATGGTGATCCCGGAAAACGGGATATTGCGCGATCCGATTAATCACACCGTGATGCCATCACCCTTTATTAAAGGTATCGTGCCACTGATCATTCTTTTTTTCTTTGTGGTCTCGCTGGCTTATGGCATCGCTACCCGCACAATTCGACGTCAGGCGGATTTACCGCATTTAATGATTGAACCGATGAAAGAGATGGCGGGATTTATCGTGATGGTTTTTCCCCTCGCCCAGTTTGTCGCCATGTTTAACTGGAGCAACATGGGGAAATTCATCGCCGTGGGGCTGACCGATATACTGGAAAGTTCAGGGCTTAGCGGCATCCCGGCGTTTGTCGGTCTGGCGTTGCTTTCCTCTTTCTTATGCATGTTTATCGCCAGCGGTTCCGCAATCTGGTCGATTCTGGCCCCCATTTTCGTACCGATGTTTATGCTACTTGGCTTTCACCCGGCATTTGCGCAAATCCTCTTTCGTATTGCCGACTCATCCGTATTGCCTTTAGCGCCAGTATCTCCTTTTGTTCCACTGTTTCTTGGATTCCTGCAACGCTACAAACCAGACGCGAAACTGGGTACTTACTATTCGTTAGTTTTGCCCTATCCACTTATCTTTTTGGTGGTATGGCTGCTGATGTTGCTGGCGTGGTATCTTGTTGGTCTGCCGATAGGTCCGGGGATTTACCCACGTTTGTCTTAAGAGAGAACGGATGCTGAGATTACTTGAAGAAAAAATTGTCACGCCACTGGGTCCACTGTGGGTGATTTGCGATGAGCAATTTCGCCTGCGGGCGGTTGAATGGGAAGAGTACAGCGAACGCATGGTGCAGCTGCTGGACATCCATTATCGCAAAGAAGGCTATGAGCGCATTTCTGCCACCAACCCAGGTGGTTTAAGCGACAAGCTTCGTGAATATTTTGCCGGTAATCTTAGCATTATTGATACGCTTCCCACTGCCACGGGGGGGACGCCATTTCAGCGCGAAGTCTGGAAAACATTACGCACAATCCCCTGCGGGCAGGTAATGCATTACGGCCAACTGGCTGAACAATTGGGCCGCCCCGGTGCGGCGCGTGCCGTAGGTGCGGCAAATGGATCGAATCCCATCAGCATTGTTGTGCCTTGTCATCGGGTCATTGGCAGAAACGGTACCATGACCGGATATGCAGGCGGAGTTCAGCGAAAAGAGTGGTTATTGCGCCACGAAGGTTATCTTTTGCTGTAAACATTAAACAATTTGTGCCAGCTTGTTCACACTTTTATGTAAAGTTACCCTTAACAACTTAAGGGTTTTCAAATAGATAGACATATATTTACATCTAATATCGGAATTCTCTGCTGTTAAGGTTTGCTTAGACTTACTTGCTCCCTAAAAAGATGTTAAAATTGACAAATATCAATTACGGCTTGAGCAGACCTATGATCCCGGAAAAGCGAATTATACGGCGCATTCAGTCTGGCGGTTGTGCTATCCATTGCCAGGATTGCAGCATCAGCCAGCTTTGCATCCCGTTCACACTCAACGAACATGAGCTTGATCAGCTTGATAATATCATTGAGCGGAAGAAGCCTATTCAGAAAGGCCAGACGCTGTTTAAGGCTGGTGATGAACTTAAATCGCTTTATGCCATCCGCTCCGGTACGATTAAAAGTTATACCATCACTGAGCAAGGCGACGAGCAAATCACTGGTTTCCATTTAGCAGGCGACCTGGTGGGATTTGACGCTATCGGCAGCGGTCATCACCCGAGCTTCGCTCAGGCGCTGGAAACCTCGATGGTATGTGAAATCCCGTTCGAAACGCTGGACGATTTGTCCGGTAAAATGCCGAATCTGCGTCAGCAGATGATGCGTCTGATGAGCGGTGAAATCAAAGGCGATCAGGACATGATCCTGCTGTTGTCGAAGAAAAATGCCGAGGAACGTCTGGCTGCATTCATCTACAACCTGTCCCGTCGTTTTGCCCAACGCGGCTTCTCCCCTCGTGAATTCCGCCTGACGATGACTCGTGGTGATATCGGTAACTATCTGGGCCTGACGGTTGAAACCATCAGCCGTCTGCTGGGCCGCTTCCAGAAAAGCGGTATGCTGGCAGTCAAAGGTAAATACATCACCATCGAAAATAACGATGCGCTGGCCCAGCTTGCTGGTCACACGCGTAACGTTGCCTGATTCTTCCGCATAACTCACTATCCTTCTGTCATATCATTAAATTTTTCTGATTTATTGATCTGACAGAAGGTTCATCACTGTTTCATTCACCAGATATGGGTTAATCTTTTAATTACAAACTGCGTTGACAGTTGTTGTAAGGAGACCCTGTATGGCTATGTATCAGAACATGCTCGTTGTTATCGATCCTAACCAGGACGACCAACCAGCATTGCGGCGAGCTGTTTATTTACATCAACGGATTGGTGGCAAAATTAAAGCCTTTTTGCCGATCTATGACTTCTCATACGAAATGACCACCCTGCTCTCTCCGGACGAACGTACCGCTATGCGTCAGGGCGTCATCAGCCAGCGTACAGCCTGGATCCACGAGCAGGCAAAATATTATCTCAATGCTGGCGTTCCCATTGAAATTAAAGTGGTCTGGCATAACCGTCCTTTCGAAGCCATCATTCAGGAAGTGATCAGCGGCGGGCACGATTTGGTGCTAAAAATGGCGCACCAACATGACCGTCTGGAAGCGGTGATTTTTACGCCAACGGACTGGCATCTGTTACGCAAATGCCCAAGCCCCGTGTGGATGGTGAAAGACCAGCCGTGGCCGGAAGGGGGTAAGGCGCTGGTGGCGGTGAATCTCGCCAGTGAAGAACCGTACCATAATGCGCTCAATGAAAAACTGGTCAAAGAGACGATCGAACTGGCGGAACAAGTCAACCATACCGAAGTTCATCTGGTTGGCGCTTATCCGGTAACGCCAATTAATATCGCGATTGAACTGCCGGAATTTGATCCGAGCGTTTATAACGATGCCATTCGTGGGCAACATTTGCTGGCAATGAAAGCCCTGCGGCAGAAATTCGGCATTAATGAAAACATGACGCACGTAGAAAAAGGTCTGCCAGAAGAGGTGATTCCTGATTTGGCGGAGCATTTACAGGCGGGGATTGTGGTTCTGGGCACGGTCGGACGCACCGGTATTTCAGCAGCATTCCTTGGCAACACGGCGGAACAGGTGATTGATCATCTTCGCTGCGACCTGCTGGTCATTAAACCTGACCAGTATCAGACACCCGTTGAACTGGATGACGAAGAAGACGATTAACGACTCTTCAATAACTGACAAGGCCCGAGTTATCGGGCCTATTTTTTACTTACTGCTCTTCGCCGCCAAGGAAATAAATTCCCAACGGGATTGCCAGCA
This sequence comes from Escherichia sp. WS568, assembly GCF_046486085.1. Classification (NCBI taxonomy): domain Bacteria; kingdom Pseudomonadati; phylum Pseudomonadota; class Gammaproteobacteria; order Enterobacterales; family Enterobacteriaceae; genus Escherichia; species Escherichia sp. WS568. The sequence continues at coordinate 98,575 of NZ_JBJQMC010000012.1, read as the reverse complement.
ACACAGTAAAGACCAGGCTATAAACAAAAATCATCGATGACTGAATCACATACATTGATGTCGTCCACTCAGACAGCGGAATATTGTACTGTTCTATAACGCCGCCGATGGTCGCGCGAGTCACAACCGACGCCGCAATAATGAAAACCGCCAACAAACCAAAGAGAAATTTCTTCCCTTTCGCTGACTTCAGTTTCGCCATAATCATGATGTAATCCTTGTGCAGACAAATTTCTTGTTACCTAAACGTAACAATACCATGACATTTCACTCTTGTCTGCTCTGAAAACCTCACCTCTTAGCTGGATTTACAATCAATGCATTGATTTGTTAGCTAATGTTGCTACTTACTTCCCTGACTATTGATGATCTGAATGAATTGTCGCGGTAAAATAGCCCCGCCAGGGGTTTCCGGCATGACGACAATTATCTGGAGGAGCCTGATAAAACAATGATCGCTGAACTGTTTACAAATAATGCGCTTAATCTGGTCATTATTTTCGGTAGCTGCGCAGCATTGATTCTGATGAGCTTTTGGTTTCGCCGTGGAAATCGTAAAAGAAAAGGATTTTTATTCCATGCGGTGCAATTTTTAATCTACACCATAATTATTAGTGCTGTTGGTAGCATCATTAACTATGTTATAGAAAACTATAAACTCAAATTTATCACCCCAGGCGTTATCGATTTTATCTGTACGTCCCTGATTGCGGTTATTCTGACGATTAAGCTATTTCTGCTGATTAATCAGTTTGAAAAACAGCAGATTAAAAAAGGTCGCGATATCACCAGTGCGCGGATCATGTCGCGCATTATCAAAATCACCATTATTGTGGTGCTTGTTCTGCTTTATGGCGAACATTTCGGCATGAGCCTTTCTGGCTTGTTGACCTTTGGTGGTATTGGTGGTCTGGCTGTCGGTATGGCCGGTAAAGATATTCTGAGTAACTTCTTTTCCGGGATTATGCTCTATTTCGACCGTCCTTTCAGTATTGGCGACTGGATCCGTTCACCGGACAGAAATATCGAAGGTACAGTAGCGGAAATTGGCTGGCGAATTACCAAAATTAAGACCTTTGATAATCGTCCATTGTACGTACCGAACTCGCTGTTTTCGTCGATCAGCGTAGAAAATCCTGGACGAATGACCAACCGGCGCATTACCACGACCATTGGTTTACGTTATGAGGATGCGGCAAAAGTGGGCGTTATTGTCGAAGCCGTACGTGAGATGCTGAAAAATCACCCGGCCATCGACCAGCGACAAACCTTACTGGTTTATTTCAACCAGTTTGCTGATTCGTCATTAAATATTATGGTTTATTGCTTTACCAAAACCACGGTATGGGCTGAGTGGCTTGCTGCACAGCAAGACGTTTATTTGAAGATTATCGATATTGTACAGTCACACGGTGCGGACTTTGCCTTCCCCAGCCAGACGCTGTATATGGATAACATTACACCGCCGGACCAGGGTCGCTAAATCAGACATCACTGGCGTTATCCACAAGGGTAACGCCAGTTCCCATCACATCAATGCTTCACAATATACATAGTCCGACTGTACGCCACATCTTCAGGGTTATTAATGGGATAACCTTTCAGCCACGGCTTGATTAATCGTCCATTGGTATATTGATAAATTGGTGCAATCGGTGCTTGCTCCATGAGGATTTTTTCTGCCGCGTTGTAATCGGCATTACGCGCTTTAACGGTATTTTCCGTCGATGCCTGGGCCAGAACTTTGTCATATGCCGGATTGTTAAAGCGTGAAATATTCCCGGAATGCGTTGACGTTAATAATGTCAGGAAAGTGGAGGGGTCATTATAATCCCCTACCCACGAGGCGCGGATAACATCAAAATTGCCGGTATTACGGCTATCGATATAGGTTTTCCATTCCTGGTTTTGCAATTTAACATCTACGCCCAGGTTCTTTTTCCACATCGATGCTACAGCAATCGCAATTTTTTGATGGTTTTCTGAAGTGTTATACAAAAGCGTCAACTTCAGCGGTTTTTGCGGACCATAACCAGCTGCGCTCAACAAAGTTTTTGCCTGCGCATTCAGTTCTTCCTGACTCATTTGTTCAAACGGCGAAGGTTCCGGCGTAAATCCCGCGGTAACATCTGGTGTAAAATGCCACGCTGGCTTTTCGCCCGTCCCCAACACTTTTTCGGTCATCAGGCGGCGATCTATCGTCATACTTAATGCCAGGCGAACGCGCTGATCTGCCGTCGGCCCTTTTTGCGTGTTAAACGCATAATAATAGGTCCCGAGCTGCGGCGGCGTATAAACCTGCCCCGGAATATCCTTCAACAACTTCTGATACATATTTTTCGGGAAGGATTCGGTGATATCAATATCCCCCGCGAGATAACGCTTAGTGGCTGCGGATTCCTGATTAATTGGCAGGAAGGTCACTTTTTGCAGTACCGTTTTGGCGTTATCCCAATAATGGGTATTCGGCACTACGACCAGTTTTTCATTGACTACGCGCTCTTTAAGAACATAAGCGCCATTGCCGATCAGATTTCCGGGTTTCGTCCACTCTTTACTGCTTTCTACGTTGGCTTTTTGCACCGGGAAGAAGGCAAAGTTAGCGGTTAAATTCACAAACCACGGCAATGGTTTATCAAGCTGGATTTTCAAAGTATGGGCATCAACTGCGGTGACGCCAAGCTGGTCAGGCGTGGCTTTACCATCAATAATCGCCTGTGCGTTGTTGATTCCCGCCAGCGCGGCAAACCATGCAAATGGCGATAGCGTTTTCGGGTCCACCAGACGTTGCCAGCTGTAGACAAAATCTTGCGCCGTTACCGGTGTGCCATCCGCCCATTTTGCGTTATCGCGCAGGGTAAAAGTCCAGATACGGCTGTCATTACTTTTCCACTGAGTCGCAACGCCGGGGACAATCTCCCCTTTCTCGTTCTGATTCACCAGTCCTTCAAACAGATCGCGAATGACCTGAATCTCCGGCAGGCCCACGGCTTTAGCGGGATCCAGCGACGCTGGCTCATCTTTAATGTGGCGCACCAGCTCCTGCTTCTCTGCCAGTACTGTGCCGCTCGGAACTTCAGCAGCATACGAAAGAGAAATGCTGCTGACCAACAGCACACAACACGTGACTGAAACAGAGTGCTTCATAAGTTTCCCTCTAACCGACATTAAAATTGATGCGTAATTATTTGTTTCGCCTTAAAGAAATGCAAACAACTTCCATCAAAAAAGTGACAAAGGAAGCATCAAATGTTTTAAGTATCAATATATCAAATCAGATTTAGTGTAAATAATAGTCTCCAAAATGCGGTAAAGCACATAGAACTCCGAACACTACGTTCGGGCTTCGCACGTTCAAACCCGTTTTCGGTATCATAATCAGCATCTGTCGCCATTGTGCGAAGAATAAAAAATAACCAAAACGTTGAAAGGAACTGAGAATACGTTAAGAGAAGAATTAAATTAATGTATCAGCAAGTAGTGCTAAACAGCACCTTTATACTTCAGCCTATCTATAAATAATGAGAATGCCGAGCCAGCATGTCGACGGTGTGGATAGTACAGGTGATAACCGGGTAAATCTGGTGTGAATTTATCCAAAACACGTATCAGTTTTTTTTCTTTAATAGCCCGCTCAACCTGATCATAAGGTAGATACGCCAATCCATGCCCATCAATTGCAGCATCAATGATCAGGTCTATCGTATTCAGTAAAAGCTGACCTTCCATGCGAACACGAACTTCACGTCCACCGCGTATTAATCTCCAGCGATTTGCTGTACCCGATGTGGGAAGATACAAATTAATTGCCTGATGATCTATTAATTGTGACACTGACGTTGGAGCACTTCGACGAGAAAAATAATCCGGTGAGCCAACAATAGCCATTGGTATGTCTGGCCCGATTCGAATGGCGATCATATCTTTATCCATCTCCCCACCCAGACGGACGCCTGCATCAAAACGTTCAGAAACGACATCGGTCAAACCATAATCAATGGTAAGCTGAATATCAATTTCAGGATGCGATTTCAGGAATGTGCGCATAGCTGGTAACAATATCGTTTTTGCTGCATGTTCTACAGTAGTAATACGTATTGTCCCGGATGGGCGGTTCTGCAGATCGCTCAGGGATGTCAGGGCAGAATCTATGTCATGCAACATAGGGCCAAGAACAGACAAAAGATGCTCGCCCGCTTCAGTGGGTACAACGCTGCGCGTGGTTCGCGTCAGAAGCCGCAATCCCAATCGTTCTTCTATACGGCGCACTATCTGGCTTAAAGCTGACTGCGCCATGCTCAGGCGGGCTGCTGCGCGAGTGAAGCTACGCTCCTCTGCAACAACGACAAACGCCATCAGATCAGCGATTTCTTCACGCTTCATTCAGTATCTCCATACAATCTATTAATCATTTAAATGATAGGTCTAATCATGATTTTGGGTCTAATCAACTTAATGATCAATATCTATAGTGATATCACCAACCGTTAAAACGAACCGACAACTCCATGAGGAACGGAATGATGAATAATAAAGTCAGCTTCACTAACAGCAATAATCCAACCATCTCTTTGTCTGCAGTGATCTATTTCCCTCCAAAATTTGATGAAACCCGTCAGTATCCGGTAATTGTGGTATCTCACCCAGGTGGGGGCGTTAAAGAGCAAACGGCCGGAACCTATGCCGAAAAACTGGCGGAAAAGGGATTTGTCACTATTGCTTATGACGCATCTTATCAAGGTGAAAGCGGCGGCGAGCCGCGTCAGTTAGAAAACCCATACATTCGTACTGAAGACGTCAGTGCCGTGATTGATTACCTGACAACGCTTTCTTATGTCGACAATACCCGAATTGGTGCGATGGGAATTTGTGCCGGAGCAGGATATACAGCCAATGCTGCAATTCAGGATCGCCGCATCAAGGCCATCGGTACTGTTAGTGCGGTCAATATTGGTTCGATGTTCCGTAATGGTTGGGAAAACAATGTGAAATCTATTGATGCCCTACCATACGTTGACGCGGGTTCAGACGCCCGAACCAGCGATATTAGCAGCGGAGAATACGCCACTATGCCACTGGCACCAATGAAGGAGTCCGATGCGCCGAACGAAGAACTGCGTCAGGCCTGGGAGTATTACCACACCCCTCGCGCGCAGTATCCAACAGCACCGGGTTACGCTACTTTGCGCAGCCTTAACCAGATTATTACCTATGATGCTTACCATATGGCGGAAGTGTACCTGACTCAGCCGATACAGATTGTGGCGGGCAGCCAGGCTGGGAGCAAATGGATGAGTGACGACCTGTACGATCGAGCATCAAGCAAGGATAAACGCTATCACATTGTTGAAGGCGCAAACCATATGGATCTTTATGACGGCAAAGTCTATGTGGCTGAAGCAATTTCAGTATTAGCTCCGTTCTTTGAGGAAACTCTGTAATGAAACATATTCAAATCCGTAATAGTGATATGGCCTGGCATATTGCTGCCAATAATCTGGGAAAAGTTTCATGAAAAATATACTGATTCTTGGTGCTGGCGGTCAGATAGCCCGCCATGTGATTAATCAACTGGCAGATAAACAAACCATTAAACAAACTTTATTTGCCCGTCAGCCAGCAAAAATCCACAAACCCTATCCAACTAATAGCAAGATTATTATGGGGGATGTACTGAATCATGCAGCACTGAAGCAGGCCATGCAGGGACAGGATGTTGTGTATGCCAACCTTACGGGGGAAGATTTAGATATTCAGGCAAATTCAGTGATCGCTGCGATGAAAGCCTGTGATGTTAAACGTCTGATCTTTGTTCTTTCCCTCGGTATTTATGATGAAGTTCCAGGAAAATTTGGCGAATGGAATAATGCAGTTATTGGTGAACCCCTAAAACCATTCCGCAGGGCTGCGGATGCAATTGAGGCTTCTGGACTGGAATATACAATTCTTCGCCCTGCCTGGCTGACTGATGAAGATATTATTGATTATGAGCTTACCTCACGCAATGAACCATTCAAAGGTACGATCGTATCACGTAAGAGTGTCGCAGCATTAATCACAGATATCATCGATAAACCTGAGAAACACATTGGTGAGAATATAGGCATCAATCAACCCGGGACTGATGGTGATAAGCCCTTCTTCATGTAAATCAATTATATAGCTACCATCGTACTGTACTATGTGCAGTACGATTTATTAAACTTATTAAGGTGAACTGATCAATCAGATGCGATTAACATGTGTAGAACCAGTAAGAATAAAATACGCCATGTATATAACATTACGACAATTCTAATATCTGCACATCAATGAAAATACAAACAACTTCCATCAAAAAAGTGATACAAGATCGATAACATAGCGTTGAAGAAAAGGATTTGATAATCCGCAAAATTTGCACAACACTGCCTGTAATACTTCCTGAACCAGAGACGATCATGACCGTAACTCGCCCACGCGCCGAACGCGGCGCATTTCCGCCCGGTACAGAACATTACGGACGTTCATTATTGGGCGCGCCGTTAATCTGGTTTCCGGCCCCTGCAGCCAGTCACGAAAGTGGTTTGATTCTGGCTGGCACTCACGGTGATGAAAACTCTTCGATCGTCACGCTCTCCTGTGCTCTGCGGACTTTGACACCGTCTTTGCGCCGCCATCATGTGGTGCTGTGTGTGAATCCTGACGGCTGCCAGTTAGGGTTACGGGCCAATGCTAATGGTGTGGATTTAAACCGAAACTTTCCGGCAGCGAACTGGAAGGAAGGTGAAACAGTTTATCGCTGGAACAGCGCCGCTGAAGAACGTGATGTCGTTTTACTGACAGGTGGCAAACCTGGCTCCGAACCTGAAACCCAGGCGCTGTGCCAACTTATACACCGCATTCAACCTGCCTGGGTGGTCTCATTCCACGATCCGCTGGCCTGTATTGAAGATCCCAGACACAGCGAATTAGGTGAATGGCTGGCCCAGGCGTTTGAATTGCCTCTGGTAACCAGCGTCGGTTATGAAACACCTGGCTCTTTCGGCAGTTGGTGTGCAGATCTCAACTTGCATTGCATCACCGCAGAGTTTCCACCCATCTCCTCCGACGAAGCCAGCGAAAAATATCTCTTTGCGATGGCAAACTTGCTGCGCTGGCATCCTAAAGATGCAATTCGCCCGTCGTGAACTGAAGCGCCGGTTCCACATCTACCGCCAGCCAGGTCGGTCCGTCAAGATCGGCGAAACTGACCTGCGGCACCAGCGGTAAAGCGGCGCTAATGGCACGAGAGGTACACAACATGCAGCCCAGCATCAGACGAAAACCTTGTGCACGCGCTTCAGTCGCCAGCGCCAGCGCTTCCGTCAGACCACCGGTTTTATCAAGCTTAATGTTAACCATCTCATAGCGCCCTTTCAGCGCCTTCAGATTGCTACGAGTATGACAACTTTCATCAGCACAAATCGGTAACGGATGAATAAAATTCTCCAGCGCCGCATCGTCCTGCGCAGAAAGCGGTTGTTCAAGCATCGCAACGCCTAAATCTGCCAATAGCTGGCAACGCGCCGCCAACCCTTCTGCACGCCAGGATTCATTTGCATCAACGATCAGCGTCGCATCGGGCACAGCGGTGCGAATTGCCACCATCCGCTCACTGATAAGATGGTTATCCAGCTTCACTTTCAGTAATTTCGCGCCTGCCTGCCAGAGTGTTGATGCACTATTGGCCATCTGATCAGGCGTACCGATGACTATCGTCTGTGCCGTGGTGACTGTCTCGGGAAGCGTTATGCCGATCAAAGCAGCCAGCGATTGCTGCTGTTTTCGCGCCGCCAGATCCCACAATGCACAATCCAGCGCATTACGTGCTGCGCCGGCAGGGAGGATTTTTTGCAACTCCTCCCGTGTCAGCCCTTTCTCTAATTGCGGCACGACGCTCATAATTTGCGCCATTACCGAGGCATCACTTTCTCCATAACGCGGATACGGCGTGCATTCACCGGTGCCTTTAATACCTTCTTCTTCCAGTTCAACCACCACCACGCGCGCTTCACTGCGACTTCCCCGAGCAATCACAAACGGGGTATGTAAGGGCCAGGCCTCCTCAAATACCTTAACGGTTCTCATCTTTACTCCTTGTTGTCGCGGTGGTCTGCGGATTAAGCGCAAATAGCGTTTGCTGTGTTATTGACAGTTAGCATAAACTAGGTGTGACGTTAACTATATGTAAACAGGAAAGATAATCATGTCACAAACCGTTCATTTCCAGGGCAACCCGGTTACAGTCGCCAATTCCATCCCGCAGGCGGGTAGCAAAGCGCAGACTTTTACTCTCGTGGCAAAAGATCTGTCTGACGTCACCCTCGGTCAGTTTGCGGGTAAACGCAAAGTGCTGAACATTTTCCCGAGTATTGATACCGGTGTTTGCGCCGCATCAGTACGTAAGTTTAACCAACTGGCAACCGAGATCGACAACACCGTTGTGCTGTGTATCTCTGCCGATCTGCCGTTCGCCCAGTCTCGTTTCTGCGGCGCAGAAGGTCTGAACAACGTTATCACCCTCTCCACTTTCCGTAACGCTGAATTCCTGCAAGCCTACGGTGTGGCAATTGCTGATGGCCCACTGAAAGGTCTGGCAGCGCGTGCCGTTGTGGTTATTGATGAAAATGACAATGTGATTTTCAGCCAGCTGGTGGATGAAATCACCACCGAGCCGGATTACGAAGCAGCTCTGGCTGTACTGAAAGCATAAGTTAATATGCCTGATGGTGTTGCACCATCAGGCATATTCACGCTTACTCTTCGTTCTTCTTCTGACTCAGACCATATTCCCGCAACTTATTGGCAATCGCGGTATGTGAAACGCCGAGACGTTTTGCCAGTTTGCGCGTGCTGGGATAATTGCGATAAAGCTGGGTTAATACCGAGCGTTCAAAACGGCTGGTGATTTCGTCCAGCGAACCTTCCATCGCATCTTCGCCCACGGCTACCGTTGCGGCGTCATAATCCGGCAACAAAATATCCTGTGGACGCAGCTCATAACCGTCCAGTTGTGTCAGTGCACGATAGATAGCGTTCTTTAACTGCCGCACATTTCCCGGCCACGCATAACGCGTAAGTACAGTATTCAGATCAGCGGCCAGTTTCGGACGCGGCACGCCCTGCTCGTCGGCAAAGCGGGCGACGAACAGCTCGGTTAACGGCATGATGTCCTGCGGACAGTCACGTAGCGGCGGCAGATTGAGCGTCAACACGTTCAGACGATAATAGAGATCTTCACGGAACACGCCTTTTTGCACCAGTTCGACCAGATTCTTCTGCGTAGCACAAATCACCCGCACATCGACATGCACCTCATGGTCTTCGCCAACCCGACGGAAGGTGCCATCATTAAGGAAACGCAGTAATTTCGCCTGCATCCGTGGTGACATTTCCCCTATTTCATCCAACAGCACCGAACCACCGTTCGCCTGCTCAAAGAACCCTTTCTTCCCTTCCGGAGCATGACCAAACAGTTCACTCTCGACCGCATCTTCCGGTATAGACGCACAGTTCAGCGCCAGGTAAGGTTTGCTCGCTCTGGGGCTTGCCTGATGACAGGCGTAGGCAAAGAGATCTTTTCCGGTGCCGGTATCACCCGTAATCAGCAGTGGCGCGCTTAGCATCGCCAGTTTCTGCGCCTGTTCGACAACATGCTTCATTTTCGGGCTGACAGCGACAATTTGACTGAAGGCGCTGACGTCCTGGGCAGCGACATTTTGCAACTGACGGCCCATACGAATCGTTGATCGCAACATCACCACCGCACCGGTCAGGACGTGTTGATCATTTTCATCCTGAAGATAAACAGGCGTAATCTCCATCAGGAAATTCTGCCCATTAATAACGACATGCTCGTTATGCGAATCTTGCGGTTCGCTTTCCAGCCAGCGTAAAAAATTAAAGCCGTTAATCAATTGCGCGGCGGTATGGTTGCGCAGGCGATCCAATTTTTGCCCAAAAAGCTGACAGCTCGCCGGGTTCGCCATATCCACTTTGCTTTTCATATCGACAGAGAGCACAGGTTCAGGCAACGCCTCCAGTAACGCGCTCAACGCCAGATGCTCACGTTCGGAAGGCATCCACGGGACAGTACGCACATCGGTAACACCTGCAATACGGCGTATTTCGGCCATCAGACTGCTGAAACTCTCAAACTCCAGTTCAGCAAAATTGAGGTAGATTCGCCCAATGGGATCAATCTCAATACCGCGTAAATCAATGCCTCTTAGCACGAGTAGATCGAGTAATTCGCGGGTCAGACCGAGTCGGTCTTCACAAAAGACTTCCAGACGCATGGGAACCTTCACCTGAAAAAAGAACAATTAATATGATGATATGACACTATTTGAATAGCAGGAAGGTTTCTGTCAACAATCATTGACACAAAGACGGAAAAACGGGCACTTCGGCGTAAAGATATCCGGTCAGCACCCGATATTGCATTATTTTTCGCTGGGCGTTTTGCCTTTTTGCAGAGTTTCTTTCACCTGACCGATAAGCTGACGACGGAAATCCCCGAGGCGTGGCTTGTCATCGTCAAGCCACGGCAGCGGGCGGCAAAGCTCCATAGCTTTAATCCCCAGTCGTGCCGTCAGAAGTCCTGCACCAATCCCCTGAGCTGCGCGGGTAGACAAACGAGCAGCGAGATCTTGCGACATCCAGTCCATCCCCACTTCGCGCACCAGTTCGCTGGCTCCGGCGAAAGCGATATTCAGCAATACCAGCTTAAACAGGCGCAAACGGCTGTAATACCCCAGTTCAATGCCATACAGCGTGGCGATGCGATTAATCAAACGCAGATTGCGCCAGGCGATAAATGCCATATCCACCAGCGCCAGCGGGCTGACCGCAATCATCAATGTTGATTCCGCTGCCGAACGGCTGATTTCACGCCGCGCCTGGGCATCTAAAACTGGCTGGACCAAATGCGCATACAAACTGACCACTTCACGGTCGTTTTGCGTTTCATGGATTGAGGCATACCAGCGTTGCAGCGCCGGATGTGACTGATCGATGCCCGCCTGCTGTGCCAGTTTTTCGCAAAATGCGCGGCCTTTGCCGGTGCCGTGGCTGTGCAATAAATCACGCGCTTCGTCGCGTTCATGGGCGCGCTGTCGCAAGCGCCATAAGCGCCGCCACTCTGTTACCACAGAACCTACGCCAGCGCCGATAATCAATGCCCCTGCAGCACATCCACCCAGCGCTACCCAGTCCTGGGTTTGCCAGGCATTCATTGTCCACTGTACACCCTGCCCGACAACGCTTGCGCCAAACAGAGCCAGCCCGCCCATCACCATTTTGCGCCACAGGCTGCGTTTAGGACGTAACGCTGCATCCATTACCGCTTCAACTTGCCCCTCTTCTTCAGGCGCTTCGTCGAGTGTGGCCGGGGCAAAATTTTGTGCCTGATTTTCGTCAAAGGTCTGCTGCGCCCTGAATTCAGGATTCTGATCGACATCCAGCGGACCGTCGAAATCAATACGTGGTTTTAACGGTTCGGTCATCGCAATTTATCTCCTATTAAAAATTCCAGCGCAGCATCAAGGCGAATATGCGGCAGCGGTTTGTCAACATCCATCACCTGCGGACGAAACGCCTCAAACTGGAAGCCTTGCTTATCCCAGAACGCCTGACCGGGCAAACGAGCGGGAACTTCGCCAGGATAAACAGTGAGCGGTGCGCCATCGCTGAGTCGATTACCGCGCAGCGCCGGGATTTTCTCACCGTTAACATCAATAATGCCGCTGGTGGTCGCCTGAACTGACGCCAGCCCCAGGCAGTCCATGCTGATCCCTTCGAACGCCGCATTTTGCCAGGCATCCTGAATCAGTTGTTGCAGTAATGAAACCATATTGGCGTGCTGATCGATGGTCACATGGTCTGCTTTAGTGGCAGCAAACAATAGCTTATCGATAACCGGTGAAAACAAACGCCGGAACAGGGTTCGCTGCCCGTAGTGGAAACTTTGCATCAGCTGCGTCAGCGCCAGACGCATATCATTAAATGCCTGTGGCCCACTGTTGAGAGGTTGCAGGCAATCCACCAGCACAATCTGGCGGTCAAAGCGCAGAAAATGATTCTTATAGAACCCCTTCACCACTTTCTCGCAGTAATAATTAAACCGCTCGCGCAGCATTCCGGCATTGGTATGCTTATCGGCCTGCGCCAGTTTGGACTCGCCCCAGGCATCGACATCCGGCCACGGGAAGAATTGCAGCGCGGGTGCTCCTGCCATATCTCCCGGCAAGACAAAGCGCCCAGGCTGAATAAAGTGCAACCCCTGCTGTTTGCAGTGGTGGAGATACTCGGTCCAGGCGGCGGCAATGTCTGCCAGCCGGTTTTCGTCGGCAGGCGCTAGCGGGTCCAGCCCTTCGCACATCATTCGCCATTTCGCCGACCATTCGCCGCGCTGACCATTAAGTAAGCCCGTCATCTGGCGCGACCAGCTTAAATAGTCCTGCGCCAGCATCGGCAGGTCGAGCAACCATTCGCCGGGATAATCCACAATCTCCAGATACAGCGTGGAGGTATCCTTAAAGTGGCGTAGCAGCGAATCGTTCGATTTAAAACGTAGCGCCAGGCGAATTTCGCTGACGCCGCGCGTTGGCGTTGGCCAGGCGGGTGGATCGCCATATAACTGCGCCAGCCCTTCATCATAGGTGAAGCGCGGAATGCCAAAGTCACGCTGGGGAATGCGTTTTACGCCCAGCAGCCGTTCTTCACGCACCGCGCTTAACAGCGGCAACCTTGCTCCGGCGTGAATATTGAGCAACTGATTGACCATCGCAGTGATAAACGCCGTTTTGCCGCTGCGGCTAAGTCCGGTTACGGCGAGGCGCAGATGTCTGTCGACACCCCGATTCACCAGCGCATTAAGTTCATTTTTAAGTCGCTTCATTGCTGTCCTGTGGACCAGAAAAAACCATCAGTAAGGATATGAATGTGGGGGCCAGGCCATTGATTATCAACTGCCCGTGTTGTCATCGACGGGCGAACTCCATAAGATGTGCAACATTCACGTTCGGACGGAGTTCCTGACCTATGTCCCCTACTATTTATGATATTGCCAGGGTTGCAGGCGTATCAAAATCCACCGTATCACGCGTGCTGAATAAGCAAACCAATATCTCCCCGGAAGCGCGCGAAAAAGTGTTACGGGCCATTGAAGAATTACAGTATCAACCAAACAAGCTGGCACGCGCGCTGACCTCTTCGGGTTTTGATGCCATTATGGTGATTTCTACCCGTTCGACCAAAACTACGGCGGGTAATCCGTTTTTCTCGGAAGTTTTACATGCCATCACCGCCAAAGCTGAAGAAGAAGGTTTCGACGTGATATTGCAGACGTCGCACAACCTGGCAGAAGACTTACAAAAATGCGAAAGCAAAATTAAGCAGAAAATGATTAAAGGCATTATTATGCTAAGTTCGCCAGCGGATGAGTCATTTTTTGCCCAACTCGATAAATATGATATTCCGGTAGTGGTAATTGGCAAAGTTGAAGGTCAATACAGCCATGTTTATTCCGTCGATACCGATAATTATGGCGACAGTATTGCGCTGACCAATGCGTTAATTGAAAGCGGGCATAAGAATATTGCCTGCCTGCATGCGCCGCTTGATGTTCATGTTTCAGTGGATCGGGTAAATGGTTATAAGCAAAGCCTGGCTACGCATAATATTGCAGTGCGTGATGAATGGATTGTTGACGGCGGTTATACCCATGAAACAGCCTTGCAAGCCGCACGGCAATTATTAAGCCAGTCGCCGTTGCCAGAAGCCGTATTTGCCACTGACAGCCTGAAATTAATGAGCATTTATCGTGCGGCAGCAGAGAAAAATATTGCTATTCCGCAGCAGTTAGCGGTGGTGGGTTATAGCAATGAAACGCTGTCATTTATTTTAACGCCTGCACCGGGCGGCATCGATGTTCCGACGCAGGAGTTAGGGCAACAAAGCTGCGAGTTATTATTCCGCTTAATTGCCGGAAAACCGTCACCACAAAATATTACCGTTGCCACGCATATGTCGTTGAAATAAATGTATGCCGGATTTGGCGCTCGCGCCGCATCCGGCAATTTAACCCATTATCAGAACGAGTAATTTACGCCGACACCTGCATAATGGAATTTATCGCTGTCGCCTTCGTCGTGATCCTGCCACTCAAACGCGTATTCCAGCGAAACGGAAAGACCATTCTGGAAATCATAACCGTAAAATAACCCCACACGGTTAAAATCATGGCCTTCACGTTCAATATCATCCAGCCAGTCCCAGTTACTCCAGCGATCCAGCCCAATGCGCGTATACGGCGTCACCGAGTGGTTGCCGAGCGTCAGCGGCAAATAGGCACGAATTTCTTGCGTGGAAAACTCACCGTTATTGCGGCTGTCGTCCATATTGAAGCCGCGCTCGAGATAATAGTTCACTCGCAAAGCAACCGTTTCGTTGAAGGTATATTGCAGACCTGTTTCCGTTTCGACTCGGGTATCAGCGTAACCGGTCGTGTTCAGATCGTTGGCAAATTTATACATCGATAACCAACCGTTGAAACGTAAATCGTCAGTCAGTTTCACATCCCAGTCTGGCGCGATTTTCCAACGCTGCATATTCGCCGTGTCTTTACCCGGTTCATCAACGTAGTGATAACCATAATTACGGAAACCACCAGTCAGACCGAAACTGAAATCATCGCTTTCGAGGAACTGATAATGTACCTCCAGCTCCGGGCGATCAAACCACGTTCCACGTTTACCCGCGCTATAATCTACCGGCCCTTCCTGATAATAGGCCAGAGAAATTCTCCACGGCCCGTTGGCGGCATTAAAATAGACAGAAGGCTCCGCGAGCCCATCCATATCTTCGCCATAACCTTCGACGTTTTCTATTTCGTACATCGCGCCGATATTAAAGTGCCAGTCGTTCTTTTCCTCGGCCTGTGCGCAAGCCATTCCCGCACACATCACCAGTGCGGTACAGGGTAATAACTTTTTCATTATTGTTCCTTGTATTATCCTGGGGGAATGCCTTCCCCCTGTATTTAGCGAATTGCTATTTCCGTTTCTGCATCAAAGAAATGACATTTAGTCATATCAAAATGAATAGTGATATTTTCTCCTGCATGATAATCATTTAACGCACCAGCACGGACCACTAACTCGTGCCCCCCAACCGTGGTGTAGAGCATAAATTCCGCACCGGTTAATTCTGCCACGCTAATTTTGGCGGAAATGTTATTTTCCTCTTGCGCGTCCGGATGAATATCTTCCGGGCGTATTCCCATCACGATGGGCTTATGCAAACTTTCCTGTGTTTTCAGAACCGCTAATTTCTCTTCGGGTATGGTTAATTTAAGCGTTTCCGTAACGAATTTATCGCCATCGATCGTGCCGCGAATAAAATTCATCGCAGGCGATCCAATAAATCCGGCAACAAACATATTCGCAGGTTGGTTATAAACCGTTTTCGGCGCACCGACCTGCTGAACAATCCCATCCTTCATAATCACAATCCGCGTCGCCATGGTCATCGCTTCGGTCTGATCGTGGGTCACGTAGATCATGGTGGTGTTCAGTTTCTGATGCAGCTTGCTGATCTCTGCGCGCATTTGTACGCGCAGCTTGGCATCAAGGTTAGAGAGCGGTTCATCCATTAAAAACACGCCCGCTTCGCGCACAATCGCCCGTCCGAGCGCCACACGCTGGCGTTGCCCGCCAGAAAGCGCGCCCGGCTTGCGTTTCAGGTACTCACGCAGGCCGAGGATTTGCGCCGCCCAGTTAACCCGCTCATCAATCACCTCTTTGGCGATTTTTTGCATCTTCAGGCCAAACGCCATGTTGTCGTAGACCGTCATATGCGGATACAGCGCGTAGTTCTGGAACACCATCGCGATATTGCGCGCTTTGGCTGGAACGTCATTCATTCGTTTGCCGTCGATCAACAGATCGCCACCGCTGATCTCCTCAAGCCCGGCAATCATGCGCAGCGTAGTCGATTTACCGCAGCCTGACGGACCGACAAAGACAATGAACTCTTTATCGGCAATTTCCAGGTTGAAGTCCTTCACCACATGCACCTGGTTATCGTAGATTTTTTGAATATGTTGTAACGAAAGCTGAGCCATGTTGATTCCTTTGCTATACGTTTTGCCAGAAGGCCGATAACCGCGGCCATGTGAGAGATTCCGTTGAGGGCAACAGCAATTGCGCCCCGGTTAAGCCCGCGCCGATCCCCACCGAGCGCATACCGCTGGCGTTAATGGCTTCAATGCCCGCCTGCGCATCTTCAATGCCGATACATGCCTGTGGCGGCACGCCCAGCCCTGCACAGGCGGCGAGAAAGATTTCCGGGTCCGGTTTCGAATTTTTGAGTTGGGAAGCGTCCGCGCAGAAGGTGAAAAACTCGCGCAGCTCCAGCGCTGCTAAAATCGTCGGCGCATTCAGGGAGACAGAAGCCAGCCCAACCGGAATCTGCTGTGCTCGGAGCTCTACCAGCAAATTGTGAATGCCAGGCAGCACAGCATTAACCGTCAGTTCGCGCAGTGAGTGGACGTAAAGCAGATTTTTGCGATACGCCAGTTGCGCCCGTTCCTGTGGGTTAAAATCGCCCTCTTTACCCCCGTGCTGCAGAATTCGCCGCAGGGACTCATCGCGGCTGATCCCTTTTAGGAATTCGTTAAACTGCGCATCAATGCTGATGCCAATTTCAGCGGCAATCTGCTGCCACGCCTGGAAATGCAGATGTGCGGTATCGGTGATTACTCCATCCAGATCGAAAATTACCCCTTGCAGTTTCATTCACCCTCCTGATGCGTGGTAGCGGTCCCATTGAAGGGCAAAATAAAATCCCCTAAACAGAAAACAGATTCTTCAGAGACTGAAATAAGCTGACCGTTCAAACGCAGTGAAACTGGCGCAGAAGTCCGAATCGCAATGCGCTGCGCGTCAAGAGTGACCTGTAATTCACAGCCCTGCCAGAACAGAGGGAAAGACAACTGTTGCCACTGCTCAGGTAACGCCGGATTGAGATGTAATTCACCGTTGCGCACGCTGGCCCCGGCAAAACCCTGAATCGCCCCCAACCAGATTGCGCCAGTTGCGGCAGCGTGGATACCGTCATCACAGCTATGCGGATCAGCACCAAGATCGATTTCAGTCCCCTCCCGCCAGAACTGATAACTTTGCGCCAACAGGCCACAGCGTGCGGCAACAATGCCGTGGATCGCTTTACTCAGTGAAGAGTCGTGAATGGTGCGCGGTTCATAAAATTGCAGATTGGCAAGACACGATGCCGCTGAGTACTGCTCCGGCAGCATGTAATTGAGCATCACCACATCAGCTTGTTTGAGGATCTGCATCTCGTTCACTTCTGCGCGTGAATAATCCAGCAGAATGGTTTGCTTCCCCGCCGCCGCTTTGTATTTCGCCAGATTAATCGCTGGTTTCGCCATAAACGAATCATCCTGCGGCAAAACGCCGTCGGGCTGAATTTCTGGCAGCCGCAGTTCTTTAAGGAACATTTCGGCGCGATGGATAAACGCATCGTCGCTACAGCCAAATTGACGAGCGATGTTCAGCGCCTGCTGGACGTTGTAATACGCCATATAGCTGGTGAAGGCGTTATTATTGACATGTTCGGTATATTCGTCTGGCCCAATAACATCATGAATTTCCAGACGGTCGTTAACCCTCACCGTGCGGCTAATCCAGAACTTTGCAGTTTCCAGAAGTAGCGCCATGCCTTCATGAGCAATGAAACTTTCATCCCCCGTGGTCTGCCAGTATTGAAC
This sequence comes from Escherichia sp. WS568, assembly GCF_046486085.1. Taxonomy (NCBI): domain Bacteria; kingdom Pseudomonadati; phylum Pseudomonadota; class Gammaproteobacteria; order Enterobacterales; family Enterobacteriaceae; genus Escherichia; species Escherichia sp. WS568. The sequence goes on along the minus strand of NZ_JBJQMC010000012.1, from coordinate 80,763 downwards.
AACCGCCCAGGCGATATCGGCGACCAGATGATGTTCCGCCTGCGCCGAGGCCACTTTTTGCCGCAGCCCGGTGCGAATGTTAATGGCGGCAAATTCCGGCGTCTCTTCTTCGCCGCTGCGCGCGCTTTCCCACGGAAATAGCGCGCCCTGCCAGCCGTTGCGTCGCGCTTTCTCCTGCGCGCCTGGCAAGTTGTGCCAGCGATAACGCAGTAAACTTCTGGCAATCGTCGGTTCGCTAAACAGATGGAACGGCAGTAAAAATACTTCCGTATCCCAGAAAACGTGGCCTTTGTAGCCTTCCCCGGTCAAACCTTTTGCCGCAATACTGCTGCGCTCGTCGTGAGCAGGCGTCATGATGCGTAGGTGATAAAGCGCATAATCTAACGCTTGCTGATCGTGCGCATCGCCACCGTTTACCGTGATACGACGTTTCTGCCACCATTGACGCCAGTTTTCTGTGGATGCTGCAAGAAGTTGGTCGTAACTCTGCTGTACACACATTTCAAGCTGACGAAGCGATGCACTACCCCACTCGTCTAAAGCGACGTGTCTGTCGTCCCGCCAGTCGATCCACACCCGTTTTTGCAGCGTCAGCGTTTTGCCCGCAGGTAGTTGTGCACTGGTATGTTGCAGCAAGCGGCGCTCTTTGGCGGTATAGCATTGCTGCACGTCACCGCTCACCTGGCAGCAACAGCTGATGGCCACATCACTGCGTCCATCCTGAGTGGTATAGATCCCCTGCATCAAATGCTGACCAAACACCCGCACCTGGGTTTCGTCGAGATGTTGTCGTCCGTGGTTGGTTTGCGTGGCGTCAATGCCTGTTGAAATCAGCACTGACGCGTCAGCGTCCAGCGGCGTAATGCTGATTTCCAGCGCCATCAGCGGCAGTTGTTCTGCCGAAACAAAGCGACGGCTGGCGATGGCATAACGTGCGCCGCTGGCTGAAGACCAGACGACATTGCGACGTAATTCTCCACTGGCGAAGTCAAGCTCGCGCTGCCACGTTTCGCGGGATAGCGCAAAAAGTTCACCATTCAAGGTAATCTCCATCCCTATGACGTCAGGCAGGTTCACCAGTTCGTTGATGTCATTTTTCCCCGCGCGATGATAAAGCCCCGCCAGATACATACCGCGTGTCTGGCGCGTATAATCTTCTTCATGGCTGGCGCGAAGCCCAAGATAGCCGTTCCCCTGCGCCATCAGCGAAGCATACTTGTTCAGGGTATGCTGGCTGAAATGGGGTTCCGTTAACGTTACTGGCCTGGTCATAATTCCACACGCGTCCCTGTTTCTGCGGATTGATACAACGCCGCCACCAGTTGCTGGATGATGTACCCCTGCTCGGCGTCGGCTATCATCACGGGCTTACCTTGTACGTGGTTGATAAAGGCTTCCATACTGCGCAGATGACGGTTGTCGTCTGCCATTTCCCGTTGCATCAGCGTCATTAACTCACCGTTGTTATCGGTGTAGATATGTGCTGGAAACAGCGTCGCCCCGGCTTTATCACCACAAAAGCTGACATTCATAATCGACTGTTCGCGGATGTTGAGTGCAAATGAGGTCTCAAGCCACAGAATGCCGCCGTTATGAAATTCAATGGTGCCAAACAGCGAATCTTCGACGCTGTAGGTTGCCGGGTCCCACTCGCCAAATTGACCGCAGCTCTTTTGTGTGCCGATCTTTTGAAAGCTATGCGCGGTCACGCTTTTCACCGCCGGAAAGCCCAGTACATACATCGCCGCATCCAGCATATGAATGCCGATGTCAATAAGCGGCCCGCCGCCCTGCAATTCTTTATTGGTAAAAACGCCCCAGCCGGGAACGCCGCAGCGACGCAGGGCGCGGGCGGTGGTAACGTAAATCTCTCCCAAAACGCCGTTGGTCACCTGTTCACGCAGCTGTTGCGTATCGAGTGCAAAACGATGGTGAAAGTCGTAGGCCAGCACCTTGCCCTGTTTGCGCGCGGTATCGCACATTTCCCGCGCCTGTTCTGGCGTCATGGCGGGCGGTTTTTCGCACATCACATGGCAGCCCGCTTCCAGCGCCATCAGGGTATGTTCGTAATGAAAACGGTTAGGTGAGCAGACGCTAACCACATCAGGTTTCACCGCCAGCAGCATGGCCTGCGGATCGTCCCACACGGATGCATTCCCGTATTTTTCTGCCAGCGCCTGCGCCTGGGAAAGGCGGCTGTCACAGACAGCCACCAGTTCCAGATCGTTGCGGGTGCAGTAGTACGAAGCATGAACTTTATCCGCCACCTGGCCCGCGCCTATGATCGCGACCCGCAGCGGAGAGCTTGTCATTGCACTTTTCACAAAGACCTCTTAGCAGGTACGCAACCAGGCCAAAGAATCACGGTACGCCTGGGCAGGATCTTCTGCCCGGATACGCCCTTCGTACACCACATAGCCCTGATAGTTATCCGCGCGCAGCTGTTCAAACAGCGCGTGGAAATCCAGGGTGCCGCTGCCCGGCTGGTAGCGATGGTTATCGGCAATATGCACATGACCGAGCAGGTCGCGGTTGTCATGCAGCGCCTGCGCCAGGTTATCTTCTTCGATATTCATGTGATAGAAATCGCCGATAATCTGTACATGTTTAAGATCGTTTTCGACGATGTAACGACGAGCATCGGCGAGGGTGTTGATCATGTGATCCTGATAGCGGTTTAACGGTTCGAGGTACACCACGGTTCCGGTACGTGCGGCCGCCTGTTCCAGTACGCGCAGGGAATCACTCACCATTTTGCGGTCGCCATCCAGGCTACGCGGCGAGGTCATCGGCGGTAAGCGGAAGGTAAACATGCCCCATGCAGCCGGAACGACGATACCTTTACCGCCCACTTCTGCCAGAGCTTCAAGAATGCGTTCGATCTGCTTTAAGCCATTAAGTCGACGCTCTTCGATAAAGTCGCCAATCCAACCGTCATAGCCACCGCAGGCGGTGGTCACCGGTAAACCGGTTTCTTTGATTGCCGCTTTGACTTCTTCGATGTTGTTGACCAGCAGTTTGCCGTCAATCTCAAAACCATCGAAGCCCATCTCTTTGATATAACGAAATTTCTCCAGAATATTTTCCGGAAAGAATGCCTGATTCTGTGTGCCTATTTTCATTTTTTCATTCCTTTGAATTAAAACGTAACGCCCATTTTGATGCTCTGTTCCGGATGCTGATCGACATACTGCATGTAGCTTTCCGGGCTGTTGGCAAAGGTCACTACCGGGTCGATTAAATCTTCGCAATTGAGATAACCGTTCATCAGCAGTTCCCAGCAGGTTTCTTCAATACGCTTACGGCTCCAGCGCGGATAATCCGGGTTCGGTTCGCTGCACGCGCGGGAGAAAACAATTTTGGCGTTATTGAAATGCGCTTCGCGTCCGAGGTTAAAACCTTCAGCAAATGGTTTGGCAAACGCGACATACGAGATGGTGCCGCCGTAGGACAGACCGCGCAGCGCCGATTGCAGCGCGTCGGCGTAACCGCTGGTTTCGATAATCACATCGGCACCCTGCTTGCCGGTCAGCGTTTTGATCTCTTTGCCTACGTCAGTGCCAATGGGGTTAAGGCAGAAATCAGCACCGTGGCGACGGGCAATCTCACAGCGATGGGCGATAGGATCGACGCCAATTACCACCGATGCGCCAGCGCGTTTCGCCAGTTGGATGGCAATTTGACCGATCGCGCCAAGCCCTACCACCACGACAAAATCCCCTACGCGTACGTTGGCATCGCGCACGCCGCTCATGGCAAACTGCGCCGGGTCGTAACAGACGGCGTTTTTCCAGGAGCTGCCTTGCGGCATTTTGCGCAGCTTGTAGTTATTCACTGCGTTAATGATGACCGTCTCGGAGAGCGGGCCGTAGCCGCATACGCTGTCGCCCACCGCGTAGTCGGTAACGTCGCTGCCGCACTCGATAATGTCGCCAACCACCATGTTGCCAAGCTGGAATTTGCCAAACTCAATGCCGCGCGGCGCATCTGCGGGACGCGGGGTGAACATCTGCCACTCGCCGTTAAAGTCTTCATCGATAAACGGGCTGGCGGCGCGGAAGTCGACCACTTCCGTTCCGTGTTTCGGTGCGCCGAAACGCACGCGGATCTTCACTTCATTGGCTAAAATCGCCCGATCTTCATACTCAACCAGCGCAGCAACGCGCGGTGCTGTGGCTACTAACTTTTTCATGTAAAACTCCTTGTAAAGAAACTGGCCGCTTTAGCCCTTCACGCCACCGGCGGTCAAACCACTCTTAATAAAACGTTCCGAAAGCGCATACATAATCACCACCGGCAATGCGGTCACCAGCGAGGCCGCCATCATGCGTCCCCAGATGTAATCAGGCGTACTGAACAGCGCGTTCAGGCCCACTGGTAAGGTGAAATTGCTGGCGCTGGAGAGGAAAATCGACGCAAACAGATAGTCGTTCCACGCCACCATAAAGCAGTAGACGAACACGGAGATCAGCCCGGACATTGCCAGCGGCACGGTAATGCGGAAGATGATTTGCAGCCGGTTGAGGCCATCCATCATCGCCGCTTCTTCAATCTCATCAGGGATGGTGTCGAAGTAGCTTTTCAGCATAAACACGGCGGTGGGCAGGGTTTGCGTTACCATGGTGATGATCAGCGCCATCTCGGTGTCGTATATGCCAAGCGCGGTGATGATTTTGAACAGCGGCACCACCAGCAAAATGCCGGAGAACATGTACACCGTGTAAAAGCTGGCGTTGATGGTCATCCGCCCTTTAAAGCGCAGGCGGGAAAGCGCGTAAGCCCCGAGAATGCCGAGAAATACTGCTATCACGGATGAAACTACCGACACCACCATGCTGTTACGGAAATAATCGACAAACGGGAAAATCACCGGGTTAAAAATGTCGACGTAATGCTCCAGCGTCCACTGCTGTGGCAGCAGCGTAGGATGCAGCGAGATCGCCTCTTTCGCGCTTTTGAACGAGGTCATCAGCATCACAAAAAACGGAAACAGCGTGATGATGAGAAACAGCGCCAGCCCGCAGTAAAAACCGATGCGACTGAGTGTGCGTTTATTTGTTGCCATTGAGGTTCACCCGTTTTCTGGTCAGCAGAATGACAGCGAAAATAATGATGAAGAGCACCACCGAGATCGCCGCCGCTTTCCCTAAGTCATTAAAGGCAAAGGCGGTTTTGTAGAGATAGACGCCGAGAATATCGACCTTGGTCGTCAGCAGATAAACATCAGCAAACATGTAGAACATCCAGATGGTGCGCAGCGTCACCACCGTCGCCAGGACCGGCATAATCGCGGGCAGCGTGACGATGCGAAACCGTTGCCAGGCATTCGCGCCGTCCATCTCTGCCGCTTCGTACAACGATTTATCAATGGTCTGCAAAATCGCCAGAAACGAGATAAAGGCATACGGGAAGTAGCGCCAGATGGCGAACAGCACCACCAGCACAAAGCTACTGCCCGGATTATCGAACCACAGCGGTGCCTGCTCATAGAGATGCAGAAGATCGACGCCGAGGTAGTTCACAATGCCGTAGCCGTTGTTGAACATGTATTTCCAGGCGAACACCAGCGAAATAGACGGCGTTACGTAGGAGAGGATCACCAGCGAACGCGCGGTTTTACGCAGGCGGAACTCGCGGTTGAAAAACATCGCCACTGCCAGCCCGAGCACGGTGCTACCTGCCACCACCAGCGCGGTATACCAGACCGTCATCCACAGCGAGTGCCAGAAGCCGGGATCGGAGAGAATACGCACATAGTTGCTCACCCCAACAAACGTTGACTCGATGTTGGGATTAAGCGGCAGACGTAAAAAACTGATTTCGATATTCGACACCATTGGCCACGCCACCAGACCGCCCAGCAGTAATAAGCTGGGCGCGAGAAGCAGCAGCGCAAAGGGCATATCGGAACGACCTGAAAAAAGCCTGTTCATTGCGGATTCCTGTCCTGGGATTAGTGCTGTTCGATCAGTTCATCCAGCTTTTTCTGGCTCGTTTGCAGCGTGGTAGAGAGGTCGGCTTTACCCACGGTGACGTTATGCACCATGGAGCTCACCACGCCAGAACCCGTCACATCGCCCATGCGGGTAAAATTTTTATCCCCTACTGCGCCAAAGACCTGAATATTTGGCAGTTCGCTGATTAACTGATTTGGCAATTCTCCCAGCGCCTTAATAACGTCGTTGTCTTTCCAGGTGGCGGTAGTGACAACCGCTTTGTTCACCGGCAGCGCCGCGCCTGGCGACATCATCACCCAGTCGGCAATGTTGTCTGCCTGCTCCATAAAGGTGACAAATTTTTCAGCCGCTTCGGTCTCTTCGGTCTTTTGCCCGGCGGTAATGGTCAGCGAGGTCAACATGCCGTAGACCGCAGAGTTTTTCTCGGTGGGTACAACGAAACCAACGTTTTTCGGATCGCCCTCTTTAATCACAGCCGGAAGGATATAGGTGGAGTAAATCGCCATCGGCGCGGTGCCGTTCATAAAAGCGTCTTTCACCTCCATGATGTCGTTAGAACCCGGCATGGTGTTGGCAGCAAGGTCGCGGTAATAGGTCAGCGCCTGCATCATCTCTGGTGTATCAAGGGTGATTTTGCCTTCGGCGTTAAAGACGTTGGCCTGGTTGGATAAGGCAAACTGGGAGAAGGATTGTTCCGTCAGCACACTTTCTGCCGTAGGCAGCGCAATGCCATATTTTTTATTCGCCGGGTCATTCAGTTTCTGCGCGACATCCAGCAATTGCTGCCAGTTTTTCGGCTCCTCCAGCCCGGCTTTTGCCAGCACATCTTTGCGATACCAGATGCCGCCAATCCAGGCGCTGACAGGAACACCGGTCCATGCGCTACCATCTTCGGTGCGCACAATCCGCAGAACGCCATCGTAGAACGCGCCTTCACCGACGTTGCTGATGACCGTGGCAACCGCCAGGCGATCGATAAGCTGCTCTTTGTCCATAACTTTGGCGTAGTCATGGCTGGTTTCGATCACTTCCGGCAGCGAACCACTACGTGAAAGGGTAATGACTTTGGTGTTATAGGCGTCTTCTTCCACGGGCACTTGTTTAACGGTGATGCCCGGGTTTTCTTTTTCAAAACGCGCAATTAACTGACTAATTACCGCCTGGCGTTCCTGTTCCACCGAAGAATGCATAAACTCAATGGAGACATTCGTTTTATTTTCTTCTTTACAACCTGAAATCAGGGCGCAGGAAACCAGTGCTGATAACAGCACGATTTTTGATTTAATCATGAGATGTTCCTTTTTATTTAATCCACATAACCTGCCAGGGGCGCAGCGTTATTTCATTACCCACTATATCAACTTCACTAATCAGATCCCGACCGTGCAGGTCAGTAATATTTATATGCTGAATATTTTCACTGACATTAAACAATCCTGTCAGACAATTACCATCCGCGTTGCTTCTTTGAATACACATTACGGATGAATTAACCGTGTCGATGGTAAAATCATTATCTGGATGAAACTCGTTATGACTTCGACGAATTTTAATTAGTCGCGACAATTCATGATATACCGCGTGCCTTAACGTCGTTTTATTGTTCAGTTCGGTCGTGATCTCTTTACTGTAATATTTTTTACGGTTAATCGCACGGTTATATCCCAGTTTTTCGACACCTGCGTAATCATTACGCGAGCCCAGAATACTTTGAATATATATCGCTGGCACACCGGGGAAACTTAACAAAATCGCATGGGCAAGGATAAACCTGGCGCAACGTTCTTCATCGCTACTCTCGCGGCGGTTTAACGCATCCATATAAGTGACATTCATTTCATACGGGCTACGCGTACCGTCGGGATTATTTTTCCAGTTAACTAATGCCCCTTCCTGCTGTAATGCCTCGACCAGCGCTAATATTTCGCTTTCGGGTAGCAAGCCACGCAGTGGGTTAAGCCCGATGCCATCGTGAGAGGCGAGGAAGTTAAACCAGGTGGTGTTGCTGGAAGGTAGTGTCAGGTTTTGCGCCCACGCACAAAGCGCCTCAACGTTCTGTTTTTGCACCGCATGCAGCACCAGCGGCGGCAGCGAGAACTGGTACACCATATGCGCTTCGTCATCACCGTTGCCAAAGTAAGCAATGTTGTCTCTGTGCGGAACATTGGTCTCGGTAATGATCACTGTACCTGGTGCTACGTCATCAATAATCGACCGTAACAGTTTGATAATCAGATGTGTTTTTTCCAGATGGATGCAGCTTGTTCCCGGCTCTTTCCACATAAAGCCAACGGCATCCAGACGGACATATTCTGCGCCCTTTTCCAGGTAGCACAGCAATACATCCACCATCGCCAGTAACACTTCAGGGCTACGGTAATTCAGGTCAATTTGATCGTCACTAAAGGTGGTCCATAAATGGCGCGTTGAATGATCGCGCATCTGGAATGGCGTTAATAACGGTAACGCACGCGGGCGAGTGACGACGCTGAGATCGGTTTGCGGGTCAACGGCAATAAAAAAATCTTCAAAACCTGGCTGCTGTTGTAAATAGTTTTTAAACCATTCACTTTTTGCCGACATATGGTTGCAGACAAAATCAAACATTAAATGACTGCATTCACCGAGTTGCTGAATATCCTGCCACTCCCCCGCTTCACTAGCGACCTGTTGATAATCAATTACCGAAAAGCCATCATCAGATGACCATGGATAAAAAGGTAATAAATGAACATGTGAAAAAATGCTTTGCAGCCATTGAGGGTAAAACTGATTAAATGTGGGTAGTGGTTTTAAATCATTACTGTGAAATTGATCGGCATAGGTGATTAACACGACATCACTTTCATCCCAGTGTTTTTTACGTCGCAGTGTAATTAATCGTTTCGCACTCTCAAGACGCGTTACAAGTTTCTGTAAATGAGTTGCGGTAAATGTTCCACCGTAGATTTCGTCCAGGTAATCCGTAATTTTCTGTTTCATGTTGCCTTTCCGTGGTAGCGGTCCCATGAAACGAGAGACTACTCCGCAGAAAATAAACTGTCAATTGAGCACAAGGGTTTTAGTCACGCAGGAAATCATTTTTTACCAGGGAAAAAGCGTATTTGTGAGCTGACGCAAATAATCTATGGGGATGTAAATAAGGTGTAACAGAAAAAGTAAACGGCGCATAAGCGCCGCTTAGGGTGGATTCTTTTAACCTTTGACCTTCGGCATTGCGATGTCTTTCAGGCCGCCGGCGTTCTCAACGTGGGTATATCCCATCTCGCTAAGGATCTCTTTTGCCTGCCCTGACTGGCGTCCGGCATTGCAATACACTTTCACGGTGTCGTTTTTATCCGGAACGGCGGTGGCAATGCGCTCTTTCACTTCCTTCAGGGGAATATTGATGGCCCCCTGAACGTGCTCTTGCTGATACTGCTCAGGAACACGAACATCGATCCAGTGTTCAGCGGCGAAAACGGGCAGTGAAAACACCAGTGCCAGAGCAAGTAAGCCTTTTTTAAACATGTAAGCGTCCTTCTATGGATGAAAATTGCCATCCATTATACGCCTGAGATTTAACAATTTTTGCGAAATTCCCCTCACCTTTTATAACGCTGTGCCAGTTTATTGGCAGCCCGACTTAACAGCGGTTCCAGCGCCACAGCCAGCAACATTTTCAGCGGTCGGCGAGCAACTGATTTTATCGCCCAGCCCGCCACACCCGCCGGGCCATAGCGCAGTGCGGTAAGAAGTACCAGCTTGCCTGCTAATTTGAACCCAGGCTTCACCTTTTGCCCGGCCTGTTGCCAGCGAGTATTCATAACTTTCCTCACAGTTGACGGAAACGGCTACGTAACGTGAAAGTATCGGAAGTGACATAACGTTCCATCTCGCGTAAACGCGTTTCACTTGCCGCCAGTTCACGGTCGACTTCATCCAGCAATTCGCTGCTGGAAGGTAGCTGCTCACCAAAGGCCATGTTGTCCGGCATTGGATCAAGCGCAAATGACAAAATGATGTAAGCAACCAGGGTAAACAGCGCCAGACCGAAGAAAATCGACAGCACCACCAGGATACGCACCAGTTTTACTGGTACATCAAAATAGTTGGCAATCCCGGCGCAGACGCCACGGACCATGCCCTGCTGTGGAATACGCCATAATTTTTTATTGAGATTAATGCCCGCCATTAGCGATCCCTCCAGTTCGGATGTTCTGCATCAAGAATGGATTCCAGCGCCTGAATACGTTCGCGCATCCGTTTTGCTTCATCAGCCAGTTGCGCTAATCGCTGCTGCTCACTTTGCGACAATTCACTGCGACCAGAACGATTGCTGTAATGCAGCCATAACCAGATCGGTAAAACAAACAGCACAAAAATGGTTAACGGAATAGCCAGAAATAGCGCGCTCATAAGGACTCCTTAGACGATGAGCGGCGGCGCGTTCGGACGCCGCCTGGATGTTATTATTGATTGTCTTGCTTCATTTTGGCTTTTAATTGTGCCAGTTGCTCGCTGATTGCATCATCGGCTTTCAGTTCGGCAAACTGATCGTCCAGCGATTTTTGTTTACCGAAGCTGTGGCTTTCTGCTTCCGCTTCCATCTGGTCGATACGGCGTTCGAAAGATTCGAAACGAGCCATTGCTTCATCCAGTTTGCCACTGTCCAGCTGACGACGCACATCGCGCGACGAGTTTGCCGCCTGATGGCGTAACATCAATGCCTGCTGGCGAGCGCGTGTTTCGCTCAATTTGTTTTCCAGCTCGCCGATCTCTTTCTTCATACGCACCAGCGTATCGTCCACCAGCGTCACTTCATGTTCCAGGCTCTTAATCAGATCGGTCAGTTTCTGTTTTTCAATTAACGCCGCACGCGCCAGATCCTCTCTCTCTTTCAGCAGTGCCAGTTCCGCTTTTTCCTGCCATTCAATTTCACGAGCCGACGCTTGTTCAATACGGCGAGTCAGCTGTTTCTTTTCTGCCAGCGCACGCGCCGAAGTAGAACGTACTTCAACCAATGTATCTTCCATCTCCTGGATCATCAGACGCACCAGTTTCTGTGGATCTTCCGCTTTCTCTAACAGAGCGTTGATGTTGGCATTCACGATGTCGGCAAAGCGAGAAAAAATACCCATAATGTTGTCCTCTTGATTTCTGCATTCAGGATTGTCCTGCTGAACTATTAATACAATTTGCGTGCCAATTTTTTATCTTTTTGATTTATAAAGATCTGATTGAAGAATCAACAGCAACATGCCAGGATGAATTAGCGAATTACACTAACAAGTGGCGAATTTCATCATGGCAGAATACAAAGATAATTTACTTGGTGAGGCGAATAGCTTTCTCGAAGTGCTGGAACAGGTTTCGCATCTCGCACCACTGGATAAACCGGTGCTCATCATCGGCGAACGCGGCACCGGTAAAGAGTTGATTGCCAGCCGCCTGCATTATCTCTCCTCCCGTTGGCAAGGGCCGTTTATTTCCCTTAACTGCGCGGCGTTAAATGAAAATCTGCTGGATTCCGAACTGTTTGGTCACGAAGCGGGGGCGTTTACCGGTGCGCAAAAACGTCATCCTGGGAGATTTGAACGTGCCGATGGCGGTACGCTATTTCTTGATGAACTCGCTACGGCACCGATGATGGTGCAGGAAAAATTATTGCGTGTGATTGAGTACGGTGAACTGGAGCGCGTTGGCGGTAGTCAGCCATTGCAGGTGAATGTGCGGTTGGTATGCGCGACGAATGCCGATCTCCCGGCGATGGTCAATGAAGGTACTTTTCGCGCTGACCTGCTCGACCGGCTGGCTTTCGATGTAGTGCAACTGCCGCCCCTGCGCGAGCGCGAAAGCGACATTATGCTGATGGCAGAACACTTTGCCATTCAGATGTGTCGGGAAATCAAGCTGCCTCTGTTCCCGGGTTTTACGGAGCGCGCCAGAGAAACATTGCTGAATTATCGCTGGCCGGGAAATATTCGTGAATTGAAAAACGTGGTGGAACGTTCAGTGTATCGCCACGGCACCAGCGATTATCCGCTTGATGACATCATTATTGATCCCTTTAAACGGCGTCCGCCTGAAGACGCTATCGCCGTTTCAGAAACCACCTCGCTTCCAACACTGCCGCTGGATTTACGTGAGTTTCAGATGCAGCAGGAAAAAGAGTTGCTGCAACTCAGTTTGCAACAGGGGAAATATAACCAGAAGCGCGCGGCTGAATTACTGGGGTTAACCTATCATCAGTTCCGCGCGTTGTTGAAAAAGCACCAGATTTAGCGAAGTTGGGCAATACAACTTGCCGGATGCGGCGTGAACGCCTTATCCGGCATACATAATCAATACGTCGTTTGCAGGCCTGATAAGCGCAGCGTATCAGACATTATTGCGTTGACCCTGCTTCTGCGTATTAATCTTTCAGCGCATCCTGCAAAATTTTCATTGCCGCATCGAATTGCGCATCCGGGATGGTCAGCGGATACAGGAAACGAATCACGTTGCCGTATGCGCCACAGGTCAGCAGAAGCAGCCCCTGCGCCAGCGCGCGTTGCTGGATTTTCTGTGCAATCGCCGCTGACGGCTCGCCCGTTTGCGGATCGTTAAACTCTGCCGCAATCATAGACCCCAGACCGCGTACCGCCGCGATGGCCGGAACGCTTTCTTTGGCATCAATCAACGTGTTTGTCAGGCGCTGGCCCAGTTGATTCGCGCGTTCACAGAGTGATTCTTTGTCGATAATGTTGAGCACAGCGTGCGCGGCAGCCACCGCCAGCGGGTTCCCGGCGTAAGTACCACCCAACCCGCCCGGCGCGGGCGCGTCCATAATATTCGCGTTACCGACCACGCCCGAAAGCGGCATGCCGCCCGCGAGGCTTTTCGCCATCGTCATTAAGTCCGGCTTATCGGCGTAGTGATCCATGGCAAACAGTTTACCGGTACGCGCAAAGCCGCTTTGCACTTCATCGGCAATCATCACAATGCCGTGCTCGTCGCACAGGCGGCGAATGGCGGCAACCAGCTCTTTTGGTGCAACGTTGAAACCGCCTTCGCCCTGCACCGGTTCGAAAATAATCGCCGCCACCTGCTTCGCTTCAATGTCAGATTTAAACAAGCGTTCGATGGCGTCGAGAGAGTCCTGCGTTGAAACGCCATGTAAATCTGACGGATAAGGTACGTGATATACCGAACCGGGGAACGGGCCGAAGCCGATTTTGTACGGCGCGACCTTTCCGGTCAGCGCCATGGTCATATATGTACGACCGTGGAAGCCGCCGCTAAACGCAATCACGCCAGGGCGTCCGGTATGGGCGCGGGCGATTTTCACCGCGTTCTCCACCGCTTCCGCACCGGTGGTGAAGAACGCAGTTTTAGCCTGCCCGCTCACCGGGGCAAGGGCGTTGATTTTCTCCGCCAGGGTGACGTAGCTTTCGTACGGCACAATCTGATACGCCGTGTGGGTAAACTGTTGCAATTGCTGCTCCACCGCCGCGACCAGATCAGGGTGGCGATGCCCGGTATTCAGCACCGCAATGCCTGCGGCGAAATCGATGTATTCGTTGCCCTCTACGTCCTTCAGCATGGCGTTTTCTGCCGACTGGGCGAAGAAGTTACACATCACGCCAACCCCGCGAGGGGTAGCAGAAAGACGACGCTGATGGAATTCATTGTTGCTCATGTTTCACACCTTTTGACTCTTCACTGTTAATCGGAAATTAAACGCCCAGACGATCGCGCAGGCTGTAATAAGCCGCGCCCATCGCGGTAAATGGCACGCGCAGCGTGCGCCCGCCGGGGAACGGGTAATGCGGCAGATTGGCAAAGGCGTCGAAGCGTTCGGCGTCACCGCGCAGCAGTTCAGCAATCAAACGCCCGGCAAGATGGGTACAGGTGACGCCGTGGCCGCTGTAACCCTGCATGTAATAGATGTTGGTATCAAGGCGACCGAACTGCGGCATGCGTGACAGGGTCAGCAGGAAGTTGCCCGTCCAGCGGTAATCAATTTTCACGCCCTTCAGCTGCGGGAAGGTTTTCAGCAGTTTCGGCACCACAAGGCGCTCAACATCGTCCGGGTCGCGTGCGCCGTAGACCACGCCGCCGCCGTACAGCAGGCGGTTATCGGCAGTCAGGCGGTAGTAATCAAGAAGATAGTTACAGTCTTCCACACAGTAGTTTTTCGGGATCAGCGAACGGGCTAAATCTTCCGACAGCCGTTCGGTGGTGATCACCTGCGTGCCGCACGGCATGCTGCGTTTCGCTAGTTCCGGCTCTACTTTATCGCCCAGATACGCATTCCCGGCGACAATCACGTATTTCGCCGTCACCTGACCTTTGGCAGTTCGCACAACGGCTGGCGTGGTGTGCTGGATCTGCGTCACGGCAGAAAGTTCATACACGCGCCCGCCGTTCAGGCGGATGGCGTCCGCTTCGCCAATGGCGAGGTTTAGCGGATGAATATGCCCACCGCTGTGATCCAGCAGCGCACCAGTGTAGCGATCGCTGGCGACCTCGCGGCGAATAGCGTTGGCGTCCAGCAGCTCCAGCTGTTTATTGCCGTAGCGTTCCCAGTTCTCTTTCTGCTCTTCGAGTGTGGCGAGCTGTTTATCATTCATCGCCACAAACAGGCCGCCGGGGCGGTAGTCGCAGTCAATCTGATAACGTTTGATACGTTCGCGGATGATCTCTCCGCCTTCAAACATCATGCTGCCGAGCATACGGGCGGTGTCCATGCCGTAGCTTTTTTCGATCACGTCGATGTCGCGGCTGTAGGAGTTCACAAGCTGCCCGCCATTGCGTCCGCTTGCGCCGAAGCCGATGCGTGAGGCTTCGAGAACCACTACATCAAAGCCCGCTTCCGCCAGATGCAGCGCGGAGGAAAGCCCGGTATAGCCGCCACCGACCACGCAAACGTCGCAGGAAATCGACTCATTCAGCGTGTCGAATGGCGCGTATTTATTCGCACTGGCGGCGTAGTAACTGCTGGTATGTTCGGTCATTTCAGGCCTCCAGGCTTATCCAGATGGTTTTCAGTTCGGTGAATTTGTCAAGGGCATGCAGGGATTTGTCGCGCCCGTTGCCGCTCTGCTTATAGCCGCCAAACGGCACGGTCATATCGCCGTCGTTGTAGTTATTGACGAAGACGGAGCCGGCTTTCAGGCGGCGACTCATGCGGTGCGCGCGGGAGAGGTCGCGCGTCCATACCGCCGCGCCAAGTCCGTACTGGCAGTCGTTGGCAAGCTGTAGCGCCTGTTCTTCTGATGTGAAACGCGTGACCACCAGCACCGGACCGAAAATCTCTTCGCGGCTTAAGGACGCATTCGGGTCTACCTCCACAAAGATGGTCGGGCCGATGGCGGCAGCCAGCTCGGCGTTACGGCCATCCAGCAGCAGTTGCCCTTTGCTTTCGCCTTCCCGAATAAAGCTATGGACCGAGTCGGCGTGGGCGCAGTCGATTAAGGTGCCCATGGTGGTTGCGGGATCAAGTGGATGGCCCGGCTGCCAGTTTTGCGCCTGCTGTTTTAACAGGGCTAAGAATTCATCGGCGATGCTCTCTTCCAGCAACAAACGCGTTCCGGCGATGCACACCTGGCCCTGGTTGTAGAAAATGCCTGCGGCGGTGGCGCTTGCTGCCTGTTGTAAATCCGGGCAGTCGGCGAAAACGATGTTGGCGCTTTTGCCGCCCGCCTCCAGCCAGACGCGTTTCATGTTGCTGTCGCCCGCGTCCTTCAGCAGCTGTTTCCCGGTGCGGGTTGAGCCAGTAAAGGCAATGGCATCGATATCGTTATGGCGCGAAAGCGCCTGCCCGGCTTCATGACCAAAACCCGTCACCACGTTCAACACACCATCCGGCAGCCCCGCTTCTTTCGCCAGCCCCGCGAGACGAATCGCACTGAGCGGTGATTTTTCAGACGGTTTTAGAATCACGCTGTTTCCCGCCGCCAGCGCCGGGCCGAGTTTCCAGCAAGTCAGCAGCAGCGGGAAGTTCCACGGCACGATGGCGGCAATCACGCCGACCGGTTCACGCACGATCATCGCCAGCTCATGGCTACTGGTGGTCGCCACTTCGCCATACACTTTGTCGATCGCTTCGGCGTACCAGCGAATGGCGCGCGCCGCGCCGGGAATATCATCACGCAGGCTGTGACGAATCGGTTTGCCGGTGTCGAGCGTTTCCAGCAGCGCCAGTTCTTCAGCGTTAGCTTCCATTAAATCGGCGAGTTTATTCAGTACCGCTTTACGTTTAGCCGGAGAAGAGAGTGACCAGTCGCCGCGTTCAAATACGCCGCGTGCTGCGCTCACCGCACGGTCGATATCGACGCTCTTGCCGCGGGCAATTTTCGCCAGCGGTGCCTGGGTGACCGGATCAACGGTTTCAAAAGTTTCATTTTCCGCCGCAGCAGTATATTCACCGTTAATAAATAAGCGGGTTTCAATGGCGAGACTTAACGCTTTATCCTGCCAGTAAGCCAGATGATGAAAATTCATTATGACTCCTGTTTCACGTCTATCAGATATATGCAGTTTGTGAACGTCAGGGCGCAGAGATCCCCGGGCCGTATGCCCGTTTATTTCTGGCGACATTCTTTATGGATTGCCGGGCGCATTGCGCTTACCCGGCTTACAGAACAAAAAGATTAAAACGTGGTGGGCGTATGGGCGCTGATAATTCGGCAAATACCTGCCGACGTATTACTGAAACTGTGCGGGATGCCGGTATTAATGGCATAACTTTGCCCCGCGACGAGATGATAATCCTGACCATTAATCGTCAGAACAATTTCACCTTCCAGTACAGTGCCTATTTCCTCACCCTGATGCTTAATTCTTTCCCCAGTGGTTGTGCCCGGCTGGTACGTTTCAAAGATCATCGCCAGCGTGCGATTCGGGTTACCGTTATGAACCAGCTTCATTGACACACCCTGACTGCCCATCTCAATTAAGTCGTCCTGATTAATGACGACCTGCGGCTCATCAGGTTTTTCCGGCTCGGAAAAGAATTCCGAGAGTGACAGACCATACACCTTCAGCAGCTTTTGCAGCGTACTGATGGCAGGGCTGACTTTATCTTGTTCTATCGTACTGATAGCACTGTGAGTCAGCCCGGAGAGTTCGGCGGCACGACGTTGTGAAAGCCCCTGCTGCTGGCGGATTTCCGACAAGCGTTTTCCTGGCGCCAGTCCCTCATCACTCATATTTGCATTTCCTTAAACTGTAGTGGTCAGAGTCGCTGTTTTTCAGCGATATGGTGCTGACAAGCGGTGATAAAGCCCTCGAACAATATACGCGAAAGCGCGTACTCGCTACTGTTCCACTCCGGGTGCCACTGTACGCCCAGCGCAAAAGGATGATTGATGACGCTAACCGCCTCAACTAAGCCATCCGGCGAGCGAGCTTCAACACGCAACCGTGGGCTAACGACCTTCGCCCCTTGTCCATGCAGAGAGTTTACCCAAAAGTTGCTACATTCAGGTAACAACGCAGACAGCAATCCCCCCTCTTCAACCTGAACTTCATGCGACGGTGCATATTGCTGCTCCACCGGCAGTTCGGGATCTTCCCGATGTTCCAGCAATTCAGGCTGTTCGCACAGCTTGCGATGCAACGAACCACCGGTTGCCACCACCAGTTCCTGTAAACCCCGGCAGATGGCGAAAATGGGGATGCGCCTTTCGAGTGCGGCATTAATTAACGCCATGCTCAGAAGATCACGCCCGGGATCGGCGTCAGGCTCATCGCCGTTTTCACCATATAGGTGCGGCTGCACATTGCTGGGACTACCAGGAAGATAAATACCATCGAGTTTCGGCAAAAGTTGTTCAAGTAACGACGGTTCCGCCAGCGCATGTGGTAGCGCTATTGGCAAACCGCCTGCGTGGATGATGGCATTCAGGTACTTTTCTTGCAGAGTCTGGGTCGCATGACCCTTAAGCCTGTTCCTGCACATTACGACACCGATAACCGGATTGTTCATTATATTTTCCATGCTCAATCTCACAAAGTGGACTAAATTATCGCCATTACTGCGCTTTAAATGACCTTTATGTTCAATATTTTTTCAATCTAGCAGTGGTTTTTCATTTTTGCAAACTCAATTTAACATTTGACAAACATTTAGTTTGCATACAGATTCGAATAGTGGTCATTATATTTTACGCTTTGATAACGAGCGGAAAACAAACCAAAGGCGAAGAATCATGGAAACCAATATCGTTGAAGTAGAGAACTTTGTTCAGCAGTCAGAAGAGAGGCGGGGTAGCGCCTTTACGCAGGAAGTGAAACGCTACCTGGAGCGCTACCCGAATACGCAATATGTTGATGTTTTACTTACCGATTTGAATGGTTGCTTCCGTGGAAAACGTATTCCTGTTTCAAGCCTGAAGAAGCTCGAGAAAGGGTGTTATTTCCCGGCCTCGGTGTTTGCAATGGATATTCTGGGCAACGTAGTAGAAGAAGCGGGCCTGGGTCAGGAAATGGGCGAGCCGGATCGTACCTGTGTTCCTGTTCTCGGTTCCTTAACCCCTTCTGCCGCCGATCCAGAGTTTATCGGTCAGATGCTCCTGACCATGGTCGATGAAGATGGCGCTCCCTTTGACGTTGAGCCGCGGAACGTTCTTAACCGCCTGTGGCAGCAGCTGCGCCAGCGCGGATTGTTCCCGGTCGTAGCGGTAGAGCTGGAGTTCTATTTACTGGATCGCCAGCGCGACGCTGAAGGGTATCTGCAACCGCCCTGCGCGCCCGGCACCGATGACCGCAATACACAAAGCCAGGTTTACTCCGTTGATAACCTCAACCACTTCGCCGACGTGCTCAATGATATTGATGAGCTGGCGCAGTTACAGCTGATTCCGGCAGATGGCGCGGTCGCTGAGGCCTCGCCGGGTCAGTTTGAAATCAATCTTTACCATACCGATAACGTGCTGGAAGCTTGCGATGATGCGCTGGCACTAAAACGCCTGGTGCGTCTGATGGCAGAAAAGCATAAGATGCACGCCACTTTTATGGCGAAGCCGTATGAAGAGCACGCGGGCAGCGGGATGCATATCCATATCAGTATGCAAAATAACCGTGGCGAGAACGTGCTTTCTGACGCGGAAGGCGAAGATTCGCCGCTGCTGAAAAAGATGCTTGCCGGGATGATTGACCTGATGCCGTCATCAATGGCGTTGCTGGCACCAAACGTGAACTCGTATCGCCGCTTCCAGCCAGGTATGTATGTACCGACGCAGGCGTCGTGGGGCCATAACAACCGCACCGTCGCCCTGCGTATTCCCTGCGGCGATCGCCATAATCACCGCGTGGAATATCGCGTGGCGGGTGCCGATGCCAACCCGTATCTGGTGATGGCGGCGATTTTTGCCGGTATTTTGCATGGCCTTGATAACGAACTGCCATTACAGGAAGAAGTCGAAGGTAACGGGCTGGAACAGGAAGGCTTACCCTTCCCGATTCGCCAGAGCGATGCCCTGGGTGAGTTTATCGAGAATGATCACCTGCGCCGCTATTTAGGCGAACGCTTCTGCCATGTCTATCACGCCTGTAAAAATGATGAGCTGTTGCAGTTTGAGCGCCTCATCACAGAAACAGAAATTGAGTGGATGTTGAAAAACGCGTAATACCCCTTGCGGGGTTGTTTCATCGGCCTGAGCGGAGCCAGGCCTGACATTTGCTGGTAATCCAGACATTTCCCGGATGTCGCGTTATGGAGCGCAGGCGGCAACGGGCTTCCGTTAACGATTAAGACTGTGACGAGGAAATGAGATGATGCCGATGATTAAATCCCCGCATGGCGAGGGAGGCTGCGTATGCGCCCCTCCTGCGACTGACTGGACTCCGCCCCCTTTGCTTCCCTTGCTAAACAGGTTTGATTTCAGGTCGACACGACCGCAAACCTTATTACGCAGGGGAGGCAGCAACTATGGCTATTAATTCACCACTGACTATTGCTGCGCAATCTGGCAAAACCCGTCTGCGAAAATCACTGAAATTGTGGCAGGTGGTGATGATGGGTCTGGCCTATCTCACGCCGATGACCGTATTTGATACTTTTGGTATTGTCTCCGGCATTAGCGACGGTCACGTTCCGGCGTCCTATTTGCTGGCGCTGGCGGGCGTGCTGTTTACCGCTATCAGCTACGGCAAACTGGTTCGCCAGTTTCCGGAAGCCGGTTCGGCCTATACCTACGCGCAAAAGTCGATTAACCCGCACGTCGGATTTATGGTCGGCTGGTCATCGCTGCTGGATTATCTCTTTTTGCCGATGATCAACGTCTTGTTGGCGAAAATCTATCTCTCCGCCCTCTTCCCGGAAGTGCCGCCGTGGGTGTGGGTAGTAACCTTCGTCGCCATTTTAACCGCCGCGAATCTGAAGAGCGTCAACCTGGTTGCTAACTTCAATACCCTGTTTGTGTTGGTGCAAATCTCCATCATGGTGGTGTTTATCTTCCTGGTGGTTCAGGGACTGCATAAAGGAGAAGGCGTTGGCACCGTCTGGTCACTTCAGCCGTTTATCAGCGAGAACGCGCACCTGATCCCGATTATTACCGGGGCGACGATTGTCTGTTTCTCCTTCCTCGGTTTCGATGCGGTGACCACGCTTTCGGAAGAGACGCCGGACGCCGCACGCGTGATCCCGAAAGCCATCTTCCTGACGGCGGTCTACGGTGGCGTTATCTTTATCGCTGCGTCGTTCTTTATGCAGCTGTTCTTTCCTGATATCAGCCGCTTTAAAGACCCGGACGCCGCACTGCCTGAAATTGCGCTGTACGTCGGCGGCAAGCTCTTCCAGTCGATTTTCCTCTGTACCACGTTTGTGAACACGTTAGCGTCTGGCCTGGCGTCGCACGCCAGCGTGTCGCGTCTGCTGTATGTGATGGGGCGTGACAATGTGTTTCCGGAGCGCGTGTTTGGCTATGTGCACCCGAAATGGCGCACGCCAGCGTTGAACGTCATTATGGTCGGGATTGTTGCGCTGTCGGCGCTGTTCTTTGATTTAGTCACCGCGACAGCATTGATTAACTTCGGTGCTCTGGTGGCGTTTACCTTCGTGAATCTGTCGGTGTTTAATCATTTCTGGCGGCGCAAAGGAATGAATAAAAGCTGGAAGGATCACTTCCACTATTTGCTGATGCCGCTGGTTGGCGCGCTGACGGTGGGTGTGCTGTGGGTTAACCTCGAGTCAACGTCACTGACACTCGGTCTGGTATGGGCTTCATTAGGCGGCGCATATTTGTGGTATCTGATCCGCCGCTATCGCAAAGTGCCGTTGTATGATGGTGACAGAACGCCGGTGAGCGAAACGTAATTGTCGGATGCGCGGCGCATTATCCTGCCTGAGGGTAATGCGCCGCGCCATTAACTATAAAAAGATGTATGACCCGGATCACGAGTGCTATCATCCGCCCTTATGCTTAGCGCATTAACCCCAGGGGCAAATAATGAACCACGATATCCCGCTAAAATATTTCGATATTGCCGATGAGTACGCGACCGAATGCGCAGAGCCTGTCGCCGACGCTGAACGCACACCGCTGGCCCTCTACTTCCAGTTACTGCTCACCCGTTTGATGAACAATGAAGAAATCAGCGAAGAAGCCCAACATGAAATGGCTGCTGAAGCGGGGATTAATCCCGTACGCATTGATGAGATCGCAGAGTTTTTGAATCAATGGGGTAATGAGTAATTATTTCATTGCAGACGATCGGTCAGTATCGTTGTCCGGATAAAGCGTTCACGCCGCATCCGGCTAACAATGACACGCACTGCAGTGTGCCTCAATGGGTTTCTCACGATCGTACCGCTCTGCTCCTCGCTAAGTTGTTCTGTGAGTTATAGTTATAGAGAAATCACGGGTACGAATGTTGAACAGATGGCGACGCCACCTGTTCAACGACCAACCACACGGCCCTCATTACGACCCCTGAACACAAACGGTAATGGCAAATGTCATTAAATATTAGTAAGATAGCCTCTTTACATAAAATCCCTTAATATTATGCGCCAGGTATTATCGTCTCTTTTGGTGATTGCTGGACTTGTGAGTGGTCAGGCAATCGCCGCGCCTGAATCCCCCCCGCATGCTGATATCCGCGACAGCGGTTTTGTCTATTGCGTCAGCGGGCAAGTCAACACCTTTAACCCATCCAAAGCGAGCAGTGGGTTAATTGTCGATACCCTTGCCGCCCAGTTTTATGATCGACTGCTGGATGTCGATCCCTATACCTATCGCCTGATGCCGGAACTTGCCGAAAGCTGGGAAGTACTCGACAACGGCGCGACCTATCGCTTCCACCTGCGTCGCGATGTTCCGTTTCAAAAAACCGACTGGTTTACTCCCACTCGTAAAATGAATGCCGACGATGTGGTGTTTACCTTCCAGCGAATTTTTGACCGCAACAACCCGTGGCATAACGTTAATGGCAGCAACTTCCCCTATTTCGACAGCCTGCAATTTGCCGATAACGTGAAAAGCGTCCGTAAACTGGATAATCATACCGTTGAGTTCCGTCTGGCTCAGCCGGATGCTTCTTTTTTGTGGCACCTCGCGACCCATTATGCTTCGGTCATGTCGGCAGAATATGCAGGGAAGTTAGAGAAAGAAGATCGCCAGGAGCAACTCGACCGTCAACCGGTCGGCACCGGTCCGTATCAGTTGTCGGAATACCGCGCCGGGCAATATATTCGCTTACAACGTCATGATGACTTCTGGCGTGGTAAGCCGTTAATGCCGCAGGTGGTGGTGGATTTAGGCTCCGGCGGCACCGGACGTCTGTCGAAACTCCTGACCGGGGAATGCGACGTTCTGGCCTGGCCTGCCGCCAGTCAGCTATCCATTTTGCGTGACGACCCGCGCTTGCGTTTAACGCTGCGCCCGGGGATGAACGTCGCCTATCTGGCGTTTAACACCGCTAAACCGCCGCTAAATAATCCGGCGGTCCGCCATGCACTGGCACTGGCGATTAATAACCAGCGCCTGATGCAATC
The DNA here is from genome assembly GCF_046486085.1 of Escherichia sp. WS568. NCBI lineage: Bacteria > Pseudomonadati > Pseudomonadota > Gammaproteobacteria > Enterobacterales > Enterobacteriaceae > Escherichia > Escherichia sp. WS568. Next base: position 57,843 of record NZ_JBJQMC010000012.1, on the reverse strand, counting down.
CATCTATTATGGTACGGCTGAAACGGCGGCCTCTATTTTACCGCGCGCCTCGTGGGCCTATGACAACGAGGCTAAAATTACTGAATACAATCCGGCAAAATCGCGCGAACAGTTGAAGGCGTTGGGGCTGGAAAACTTAACGCTGAAACTGTGGGTGCCCACACGTTCGCAGGCGTGGAACCCCAGTCCACTGAAAACCGCCGAACTGATTCAGGCGGATATGGCACAGGTTGGCGTAAAAGTGGTGATTGTGCCGGTAGAAGGTCGTTTTCAGGAGGCGCGGTTGATGGATATGAGCCATGATCTGACGTTATCCGGTTGGGCGACGGACAGTAACGACCCGGACAGTTTCTTCCGTCCGTTACTGAGCTGCGCGGCAATTCATTCACAGACCAACCTCGCCCACTGGTGCGATCCGAAATTCGACAGCGTATTGCGTAAGGCGCTCTCTTCGCAGCAGCTGGCGGCGCGTATTGAAGCCTATGACGAAGCGCAAAGTATTCTGGCGCAGGAATTACCTATTCTGCCGCTGGCGTCGTCATTGCGTTTGCAGGCCTATCGGTACGATATCAAAGGTCTGGTACTTAGCCCGTTTGGTAACGCCTCCTTTGCTGGGGTGTATCGCGAGAAACAGGATGAGGTGAAAAAGCCATGATTATCTTCACCTTACGCCGTATTTTGTTATTGATTGTCACCTTGTTCCTGCTGACCTTCGTTGGCTTCAGCTTGAGCTATTTCACCCCACATGCGCCGTTACAAGGCGCGTCACTGTGGAATGCCTGGGTGTTCTGGTTTAACGGCCTGATCCACTGGGATTTTGGTGTTTCCAGCATTAACGGTCAACCGATTGCCGAACAGTTAAAAGAGGTCTTCCCGGCGACGATGGAGCTGTGCATCCTCGCCTTTGGTTTTGCGCTGATTGTTGGCATCCCCATGGGAATGATTGCCGGGATTACGCGCCATAAGTGGCAGGATAACTTGATCAACGCCATCGCCTTACTGGGCTTTTCAATCCCGGTGTTCTGGCTGGCGCTTCTGCTGACGCTGTTTTGTTCACTCACGCTAGGTTGGTTGCCCGTTTCTGGGCGTTTCGATTTGCTCTACGAAGTGAAACCGATTACCGGTTTTGCGTTGATTGATGCCTGGCTTTCGGACTCACCGTGGCGGGATGAAATGGTCATGAGCGCAATTCGCCATATGATATTACCCGTGATCACCCTGTCGGTTGCGCCAACAACTGAAGTGATCCGACTAATGCGTATCAGCACTATCGAAGTGTATGACCAGAACTATGTTAAAGCAGCGGCGACCCGCGGTTTGTCGCGCTTTACTATTTTGCGTCGCCACGTTCTGCATAACGCGTTACCTCCGGTTATTCCTCGCCTGGGCTTACAGTTTTCTACCATGCTGACGCTGGCGATGATCACCGAAATGGTCTTTAGCTGGCCGGGTTTAGGGCGCTGGTTAATTAACGCTATCCGCCAGCAGGATTACGCAGCCATTTCCGCCGGAGTGATGGTGTGTGGCTCACTGGTCATTATTGTTAACGTGATTTCTGATATTTTGGGTGCCATGGCTAACCCTCTGAAACATAAGGAATGGTATGCCTTACGATAGCGTATACAGCGAAAAGCGCCCGCCGGGCACGCTGCGTACCGCCTGGCGCAAATTTTATAGTGACGCCTCTGCGATGGTCGGCCTGTACGGCTGCGCGGGGCTGGCTGTACTGTGTATTTTTGGCGGCTGGTTTGCGCCTTACGGCATCGATCAGCAATTTCTCGGTTATCAATTATTGCCGCCGTCATGGTCGCGCTATGGCGAAGTTTCTTTCTTCCTTGGGACTGACGACCTCGGACGCGATGTTTTAAGCCGTTTACTGAGCGGAGCTGCGCCAACCGTAGGCGGCGCATTTGTGGTGACGCTTGCCGCGACGATCTGTGGCCTGGTACTGGGCACCTTCGCCGGGGCGACCCACGGCCTCCGATCAGCGGTGCTTAACCATATTCTGGATACCTTACTGGCGATCCCTTCCCTACTGCTGGCAATTATCGTTGTAGCGTTTGCCGGACCGAGTTTGTCGCACGCCATGTTTGCCGTCTGGCTGGCGCTGCTGCCTCGTATGGTACGTTCGATTTACAGCATGGTGCATGACGAACTGGAAAAAGAGTACGTTATCGCCGCCCGTCTGGATGGCGCATCAACGCTGAATATTCTCTGGTTTGCTGTGATGCCAAACATCACCGCCGGGCTGGTCACCGAGATCACCCGCGCACTGTCGATGGCAATTCTCGATATCGCCGCGCTGGGCTTTCTCGATCTCGGCGCACAACTCCCCTCGCCTGAATGGGGAGCGATGCTCGGTGATGCGCTGGAACTGATTTATGTCGCCCCGTGGACTGTCATGCTGCCAGGTGCGGCAATTATGATTAGCGTGCTGTTGGTTAACCTCCTTGGCGACGGTGTCCGTCGTGCAATTATTGCGGGGGTGGAATAATGCCATTACTCGATATTCGTAACCTGACCATTGAATTTAAAACCGGTGATGAGTGGGTTAAAGCCGTCGACCGCGTAAGTATGACCTTAACCGAAGGTGAAATCCGCGGTCTTGTTGGCGAATCAGGTTCCGGCAAAAGTTTGATTGCGAAAGCAATTTGTGGGGTGAATAAAGATAACTGGCGTGTTACTGCTGACCGTATGCGTTTTGATGATATCGATTTGCTGCGTCTCTCCGCACGCGAACGGCGCAAGCTGGTTGGTCACAACGTGTCGATGATTTTCCAGGAACCGCAGTCGTGTCTTGACCCTTCAGAACGTGTGGGTCGCCAGTTGATGCAAAACATCCCAGCCTGGACCTATAAAGGCCGTTGGTGGCAGCGTTTTGGCTGGCGCAAACGCCGTGCCATTGAACTGCTGCACCGCGTGGGGATTAAAGATCACAAAGATGCGATGCGCAGTTTTCCCTATGAGTTGACCGAAGGTGAATGTCAGAAAGTGATGATAGCCATTGCACTGGCGAATCAACCGCGTCTGCTGATTGCTGACGAACCGACAAACTCAATGGAGCCAACAACCCAGGCGCAAATCTTTCGCCTGCTGACGCGTCTCAACCAAAACAGTAATACCACTATTTTGCTTATCAGCCATGACTTACAAATGCTTAGCCAATGGGCGGATAAAATTAACGTGCTTTACTGCGGTCAAACGGTGGAAACCGCGCCAAGTAAGGAGTTGGTGACAATGCCACATCATCCTTATACCCAGGCGCTGATCCGCGCGATACCAGACTTCGGCAGCGCGATGCCGCATAAAAGTCGCCTCAATACGCTGCCCGGCGCTATCCCGCTGCTGGAACAGTTACCGATTGGGTGTCGTCTGGGGCCGCGTTGCCCGTATGCACAACGAGAATGCATTGTGACGCCACGTTTGACGGGGGCGAAAAATCATCTCTATGCCTGTCATTTCCCGCTGAACATGGAGAAAGAATGAGATGATCGAAACGCTGCTTGAAGTGCGTAATTTAAGTAAAACGTTCCGCTACCGGACCGGTTGGTTTCGTCGTCAGACCGTAGAAGCGGTAAAACCCTTGAGCTTTACGCTACGTGAAGGCCAGACACTGGCGATTATTGGCGAGAATGGTTCGGGTAAATCCACGCTGGCAAAAATGCTGGCGGGAATGATAGAACCTACCAGCGGCGAGTTATTGATTGACGATCATCCGCTGCATTTTGGCGATTATTCCTTCCGCAGTCAGCGTATTCGCATGATTTTTCAGGATCCTTCGACCTCGTTGAATCCCCGTCAACGTATCTCGCAAATTCTGGATTTTCCACTGCGTCTGAACACCGATCTGGAACCGGAACAGCGTCGCAAACAGATTATTGAAACGATGCGTATGGTTGGGCTGCTACCGGATCACGTCAGTTACTATCCGCATATGTTGGCACCCGGGCAAAAACAGCGTCTGGGTCTGGCGCGCGCGCTGATATTGCGCCCAAAAGTCATTATTGCCGATGAAGCCCTCGCCTCACTGGATATGTCGATGCGTTCGCAGTTGATTAACCTGATGCTGGAGTTACAGGAAAAACAGGGCATTTCGTATATTTATGTTACCCAGCATATCGGAATGATGAAGCACATTAGCGACCAGGTGCTGGTGATGCATCAGGGCGAGGTTGTCGAGCGAGGCAGCACCGCAGATGTGCTGGCATCGCCGCTGCATGAACTCACCAAACGGCTGATCGCCGGTCATTTTGGCGAGGCATTGACGGCGGATGCGTGGCGTAAGGACCGTTAGTGTTTTGCACCTCATCCTGACAGGGCCCCCCTCAGGATGAGGTGTTCATTACTTTTGATTGTCGATTCTGGTGAGAGCAACCAGCAATGCCAGCGTATAACACACCGTAATTGCCAGACTCATTTTTAACAGTGTTTCTCCGCCAATTCCCGACAATGGCGCGGCTATACCGCCGAAGACAAACATGCTCATCCCCATCAACGCAGACGCCGTTCCAGATTCCTGCGTCCCTACTGCACTCATAGCCTCTGCCCCGCCAACAGTGCCGATGCCGCTACAAAATGCGATGGTGAAAAATAATGCCACCAGTGCCGGAATGGGCAATTGTGTCCATGCGCATAAGACCGTGAGCAATGCACACAAAATTGCCGCTATCAGGCCACCTCGCAACAATGTCATCGCGTTAATCCGTCGCGCCAGGCGCGAGAAGATCCATGAAGCAATGATAAGTCCGATGCCGTTAAGGCCAAACACCAGGCTAAATTGCATTGGACTAAAGCCAAATTCCTTCTGCAACACGAACGACGAAGAGCCGATATATGCAAACAAACCGGCCAGCATAAAACTTTGAATCAGGCAAAAGCGCATAAAACGGCGGTTCTGCACCACGCTTCGTCCGGTTAATAGCAATGATGAGCCCCTTTTATTTTCTGGCAAGGTCTCATTAATAAATAACAGGCAGCCCAGCAACAGTACGGTGCTAATTTCAGCCATTACCCAGAATAAAGTGCGCCAGTCAAAAGTGCTAACAATGTACCCGCCCAGCACTGGCGACAACACCGGTGCCAGGCCATTCACCGTCATTAACAGCGCAAAAAACTGGGTCAACGTTACTCCCTGATATTTGTCACGAGCAATAGAACGAGAGAGCACCGAACCACCCGCCCCCGCGATCCCTTGAATAAAACGCCAGACCACCAGCCAGTAAATATTGTTCGTTGTCGCGCACAAAATGGAAGAAACAATAAACAATAGCAACGACAAGATTAACGGACGTTTACGCCCTATTTTGTCGCTCAGAGGGCCAAATAACAGTTGTCCGACGCCAAGACCAATCAGTGATGCGGTCAGGGTTAATTGCGTTATGGTCGTGGTTGCCGCCAGTTGCTCAGACATCTCCGGCAAAGCCGGCAAATAAAGATCGGTACACATCGGGCCGATACCGGCTAAAAGACCAAGAATCAATGCCCATGAAAGAGAGACTCTAGCCATATTATTCCTTACTTGAGTGATGACATGCCGCCGCCCAGCGACTGCCAGAGCGTGATTCGGTTTGTAAAATCAGTCAGTTGCAGTGCCAGCAGCTCCTGCTGTGCGCTCCACAAGCTGCGCTGCGCCGTCAACACGGTCAGGTAATCACCAACACCCGCCTGATAGCGACGCAAGCCAACATCGACCGTTTGTTGTTCAGCTTTAACATACTGGCGCTGTGCATCCAGTTGCTCTTCAAGCGTGGTCCGCCGCGCCAGTGCGTTAGCGACATCTTTAAATGCGCTCTGAACGGTTTTTTCATAGGTGGCAATGAGTCCACGCTTTTGTGCTTCTGCGTAACGAAGCTGCGCCAGATTACTTCCGCCAGTAAACAGCGGTAATGTGACCGATGGCGCAAATGACCAGATCTGCATTCCGTGGCTGAACAACGACGACAACGCGTCACTGCCAACACCGGCACTGGCAGTCAGCGAAATCGTCGGGAAAAAGTTAGCCCGTGCCGCGCCAATATCGGCATTGGCGCTCTTCAAATTATGTTCCGCTTCCTGGATATCCGGGCGACGCAGCAGAACATCAGATGATACTCCCGCAGGAACCAGACTTATCATTTGTTCCGGCAGGCTTTCCAGTGTTCCCGGTAGCAGATTTTCCGCAAGCGTTGTACCTGCCAGTAAGTTCAGCGCATTTTTATCCTGCATCACTTGTGTCTGATAGCTGGCAACGCTGGCGCGCGCTTGCTGATAAACACTCATCGCCTCACTGACATCTGTCGCTGCCGCCGTGCCAACCTGTTGCTGGCGCTGGATAATTTTCAATGAGTTTTCTGCACTGGCCATCGTTTCTTTTGCCAGGGCCAGGTTGCTGTTATCAGCCGCCAGTGTCAGCCAGGCGGTGCTGATTTCAGCAATCAGCGTTAAACGAGTGTTCTGGGCTGTAAATTCACTGGCAAGCCAGGTTTCCCGCGCCGCCCGAGATAAACTCTGATTACGACCAAACAGATCTAACGTATAACTGGACACCGTGCCGTCAGCCTCGGCAGTTGTTCCCGTACCATTCGCCAGCGAACGACTGCGAGTCGAACTTAAGGCCGCATTCACCGTCGGAAATAACGACGCATTAGTTTGCCCATAGAGCGCCCGTGCTGAGTCAATATCAGCAATCGCTTTTTGCACATCGCGGTTACTGTTCAGTGCAATGGTTACTACCTGCTGCAATCGGGGATCGTGAATCACCTGCTGCAATCGGGGATCGTGAATCACCTGCTGCCAGTCATGGCTGATTGCCTTCCCCTGGCCCTGTGCTCCCGGCAAGGTCGCCGGGATTGGGGATTCAGGCGTACTGTAGTGAGGATCGAGCGAGACACATCCCGCACTCAACAACACCAGAAAAATAAGAGAACGACGCAACATAACTTACTCCTGACGGCGCGGTTTACCGGCAAACAAACGTTTCACCAGTACAAAAAACAGAGGAACGAAGAAAATGGCCAGTAATGTAGCGGTCAGCGTGCCGCCAATAATGCCCGTACCAATGGCGATGCGGCTGTTCGCCCCTGCGCCAGTTGCTATCGCCAGCGGCATTACCCCCGCAATAAACGCCAGCGAGGTCATGATGATTGGGCGTAAACGAGTCTGCGCCGCGCGTAATGCCGCACGACTCAAGGAATAGCCCTCTGCAACCGCCGCTTCAGCAAATTCCACAATCAGAATGGCGTTTTTCGATGACAAGCCGATAGTAGTTAATAGCGCTACCTGGAAGTAAACGTCGTTGTTTAAATCACGCATCCAGGCCGCCAGCGCCGCGCCAAGAAGCCCCAGAGGGATCACCAGAATGACCGAGAACGGGACTGACCAGCTTTCGTACAGTGCTGCAAGGCAGAGGAAAACCACCAGAATAGAAACTGCATACAGACTTAATGCCTGACCGCTGGCCAGTTTCTCCTGCAATGACAAACCACTCCAGGCCCAGGTTGTTCCCGCAGGAAGACTGTTTGCCAGTTCCTCCATTTTTGTCATTGCATCGCCGGAACTAAAGCCAGTCGCGTTTTCGCCCTGAATTTCATAGGCTGCCGAGCCGTTGTAGCGCACCAGTCTTTCCGGTCCATACAGCCAGCGGGTGGTCGCAAAAGCAGAGAATGGTGTCATAGCGTTATCGCTACCGCGCACAAACCATTTACCTAAGTCTGACGGCGCGGAACGAAATTCGCTGTCGCCCTGAATGTAGACTTTTTTCACACGACCACGGTCAATAAAGTCATTCACATAAGTACCGCCCCACGCACTGGACAGGGTGTCGGTGACATCATTCAAACTCAACCCTAATGACACCGCTTTATTGCTATCAATATCTACCTGCAATTGCGGCATTTGTGGCAAATCATTGGCGCGTACAGAATGTAACTCCGGACTTTGATTCGCTTTTTCTATCAACTGATTACGCATTTGCAGCAGTGTTTCACGATCGGTTCCACCGTTAGCTAACAATTCAAACGTAAAACCATTGCTTTGCCCCAGCCCATCAACGGCTGGCGGCGTCATCGCAAATACCGTCGCATCACGAATTGTGCCCAGCTCTTTGGTTGCCCGTAGGGCGATAGCCTGGGCGGTGTTTTCTGCCCCTTTACGTTGAGACCAGTTTTTCAACGAAACAAACGCCATCCCGGTGTTCTGTCCGCTGCCGCTAAAACTGAAACCATCAACGGTAAAGATGACATCGGTATTTGCTTTCTCGTTAATCAGGAACCAGTCAACAATCTGGCGATTCACTTCTGCTGTACGGGCAGCGGTCGCCCCGGCCGGCAGCGTGTACTGCACCATGATTTCGCCCTGGTCTTCAGTGGGTAAGAAACTGCCGGGCAGTTTCCACATCATCAGGGCCATTCCACCACCCAGCACGACATAAAGCCCCATCGTTCGGGCTGCACGGCGCAGGACATAAATTACGCCTCGCTGATATTTATCTTCAGTACGGCGGTAAAAGCGGTTAAATGCGCCGAAAAAGCCTTTTTTATGTGGCGGAACATGCTGGAGGACGGAACCGCACAGGGCGGGAGTCAAGGTCAATGCCACCACCACGGAAAGCAGCATTGCGGAGATGATGGTGATGGAGAACTGACGATAAATTACGCCCGTAGATCCCCCAAAGAAGGCCATCGGCAGGAATACGGCTGACAACACCAGCGCAATGGCAACCAGTGCGCCAGAAATCTCGCCCATTGATTTTTCCGTGGCTTCACGCGCGGGCAACCCTTCGTCACGCATAATGCGTTCGACGTTCTCTACCACCACAATGGCATCGTCCACCAGCAAGCCGATCGCCAGCACCATTGCAAACAACGTCAGGGTATTAATCGAATAGCCAAACAACGCAAGAACGCCGAATGTGCCCAGCAAAACGACGGGGACAGCTAACGCCGGAATCAGTGTGGCACGCAGGTTTTGCAGGAATAAATACATCACGCAAACCACCAATACGATGGCTTCAAACAGCGTCTGAATTACGTCCTCTACGGAGATTTTAATAAATTCAGTGCTGTCTTTCGGGTATGCGATGTCGTATCCCTGCGGCATGTTCCGCTGGAATTCGGCAATCTTATCCTTGACCAGCGTCGCCGTATTCAGCGCATTCGCACCGGGCGAAAGCATTACAGCAACCCCGGCAGACGGGTGACCGTTAAGTTTGCCGATAGCGGTATAATCTTCACTGCCCATCTCAACGCGAGCCACATCTTTTATACGAACAACTGCGCCGTCTGACTGGCTTTTCACGATAATATTTTTGAACTGATCCACCGTCTGCAAGCGAGACTGCGCACGTACCGTTGCGGTCAGTTGCTGAGTATTCGGTGAAGGCAATGCCCCTATTTTCCCGGCAGTAACCTGCACGTTTTGCGCTTCAATAGCACTTTGCACGTCTGAAGGCATTAGCGAGTAAGACGCCAGTTTGGCCGGGTCAAGCCAGATGCGCATAGCGTATTCCGCGCCAAAGACTTGCAGACTCCCCACACCTTCAACACGCGCCAGCGGGTCCTGAACGTTACTGACCAACCAGTCGGCGATATCCGAACTGGAGGCTTTGTCAGTGGTGTCATACACGGCAGCAATCAGCAAAAAGTTGCTTTGTGATTTCTCCACCGTAACACCCGTTTGCTGCACTTCGCTGGGTAGGCGCGACTCCGCCTGCTGAATTTTATTCTGCACCTGAACCTGTGCAGTATCTGGATCGGTACCTTGTTCAAAGGTCACATTAATACTGACCGAACCATCAGAGCTACTGGTTGAGCTGAAATAGAGTAAATTATCAAGCCCAGTGAGTTGTTGCTCGATAACCTGAGTCACGCTGTTCTCCAGCGTTTCGGCAGAAGCACCAGTATAAGTGGCTGAAATTTTAATGGTCGGCGGTGCAACGTCAGGATATTGCGCGACGGGTAATGTGCGAATAGCCAGAATCCCCGCCAACATAATCAAAATGGCGATAACCCAGGCAAAGACCGGGCGGCGAACAAAAAAGCGCGAAAACATCAGGCGTTGCCTCCATTAGCCTGAACTTCAACAGCCTTGATGGTCTGCCCTGAAGTGACTTTGGCAGAACCTTCAACAATCAGTCGGTCGCCGTTGTGCAGGCCGTTCAGCACCAGCCATTTATCACCATACGTTTCTCCCGTTTCGAGCGCTCGCTGCTCTACTTTATTGTCTTTATTCACCACCAGCGCAGTTGCATTGCCTTTAGCATCGCGCGTGACGCCCTGTTGAGGCGCGAGAATAGCGTCTTCCATCACGCCTTCATCGACACGAGCGCGAACAAACATTCCCGGTAATAACTGCTGTTGTGGATTGGGGAAAATTGCCCGTAATGTCACCGAACCGGTAGACTCATCCACCGCGACTTCGGTGAGTTCCAGACGCCCTTTTTCGCTGTAGGTTGTGCCATCTTCCAGAATAAGTGAGACGCTCATGGTGTCACTGTTGGTCGCCAGTGACTGTTTACGCAGACGTAATAAATCGACACTGGAGCGAGTGAGGTCGACATACATTGTATCCAGACCACGAATCGTCGTTAACGCTGTATCTTGCGACGCGGTCACCAGTGCGCCAGGGGTTACCGACGAAATGCCAATGCGCCCTGAAATCGGTGCGGTTACCGTGGTCCAGTCAAGATTAATGCGCGCAGTTTCCAGTGCGGCTTTTTTCGCCTCTACACTGGCTTTATCTTGTGCACAGGTAGACTGAGCATCATCAGCATCCTGTTGTGAAACACCGTTCTCTTTCACCAGTCGAGCATAACGCTGCGCTTTCTGGCAATCGGCTTTTACCAGTGCCTGTGCTTGTTGTAATGCTGCCCGGGCTTCATTCCATGCAGCCTGATAACTGGCCGCATCAATCTGGTAGAGCGGCTGTCCAGCCTTGACCAGATCACCTTCCTTAAATAAGCGTTTCTGGATAATTCCCCCAACCTGCGGACGTACTTCGGCACTGAGCGCAGCACTGGTGCGTCCGGTTAATTCACTGACTACCGAAACCGGTTGAGATTTGAGTGTAACAACGCCGACTTCTGTTTCTGACGGGGATGAATTGTTACTTTGCGTATTATCGCAACCCGATAAGAGCAGCATTGCCACTACAGATGTTGCTATATACTTCATTATTTTCTCCAGGGTGAGAAATACCCTCCTCATTGAAATTAATGAGGATATGTCAGGGATATTCAGTTATAACGAACCCGCATCGCGAAATGAATTTCGCAATGAAATAAGGGGGATTAATATCCCCCGCTATTGGTTAATTCTGTTCTTATTTATTTATCAACATACTAACAATATCCTGATATATTTCCTGCAGATGTTGTGGATCGCTTTTTTGCGGTGTTAAACGACGATAAACCGTACCTTCCATCATGGTAGCAAACACTTCAACGCAGCAACGAATGTGCTCGTCGCTAAGATGGGGATGCATTCTTTTCATATGAGCACAACCGTTAGCGAACATTCTGGCGTCAGCTTCTTCAAGCATTGCCATCACCCGCGGGTTGCGTGTGGCTTCTGCAGCCACTTCCAGCATCAGCGCGTCGTCGTCCTCATTTAAGGATTTACGCAAGGCAAGAACTTCCGGAAAGTGATCGGTACGCGCGTCAATGTCCATTTGGGCAATACGAAAGTCGATGATACGGCGAACCATCTCTTCAATAATGGCGTCTTTGTTGGCGAAGTAACGATATATCTGACCCACGCTAAGCTGAGCTTCGCTGGCAATTTGCGACATACTGGCGGCATGAAATCCGCAGCGACGAAAACACCGACGGGCGGCGTTAATGATTTCATCCTGACGCTGTTTGTGGCGTATCTCCAGCTTGCTGGTCATTTCTGTCTCCTGGCCTATCACTTGGTGAGAATGATCATTCTCATTTTTGCTAATTATACGTTTCTCCAAAGTAATGGAAAGTATTTTTATCTTATTCATGATGCATATTCTGATAATGAAGAGATTGTGGAGATTCTGTGAAGATAGTTGACAATATTAAGTTGGGGTCAATTCATCAGAAAGACAGCGACTTGTTGTCGCCAGTTCTGTTTTCATCATCAAACTTATCGGAGCTAATACGAATAGTTTCAAAGTCAGATTCTATAAGATATTTCCCCAACCTCCCCCTTGCAGGCGTCAGGAGTAGATAACGCAAAATGCTCTGTACCGCAGCTTCTCTCCGCTACAGAAAGCGCAACTATAGCCACCCACAGCCAGGTTGATTATAATAACCGTTTATCTGTTCGTACTGTTTACTAAAACGACGAATCGCCTGATTTTCAGGCACAACAAGCATCAACAATAAGGATTAAAGCTATGGGTTTTCTTTCCGGTAAGCGCATTCTGGTAACCGGTGTTGCCAGCAAACTGTCCATCGCCTACGGTATCGCTCAGGCGATGCACCGCGAAGGAGCTGAACTGGCATTCACCTACCAGAACGACAAACTGAAAGGCCGCGTAGAAGAATTTGCCGCTCAATTGGGTTCTGACATCGTTCTGCAGTGCGATGTTGCCGAAGATGCCAGCATCGACACCATGTTCGCTGAACTGGGGAAAGTTTGGCCGAAATTTGACGGTTTCGTACACTCTATTGGTTTTGCACCTGGCGATCAGCTGGATGGTGACTATGTTAACGCCGTTACCCGTGAAGGCTTCAAAATTGCCCACGACATCAGCTCCTACAGCTTCGTTGCAATGGCAAAAGCTTGCCGCTCCATGCTGAATCCGGGTTCTGCCCTGCTGACCCTTTCCTACCTTGGCGCTGAGCGCGCTATCCCGAACTACAACGTTATGGGTCTGGCAAAAGCGTCTCTGGAAGCGAACGTGCGCTATATGGCGAACGCGATGGGTCCGGAAGGTGTGCGTGTTAACGCCATCTCTGCGGGTCCGATCCGTACTCTGGCGGCTTCCGGTATCAAAGACTTCCGCAAAATGCTGGCTCATTGCGAAGCCGTTACCCCGATTCGCCGTACCGTTACTATTGAAGATGTGGGTAACTCCGCGGCATTCCTGTGCTCCGATCTCTCTGCCGGTATCTCCGGTGAAGTGGTCCACGTTGACGGCGGTTTCAGCATCGCTGCAATGAACGAACTCGAACTGAAATAATCGTTCTGTTGGTAAATATTGGGCGGCGTTCTGCCGCCCGTTATCTCTGTTATACCTTTCTGATATTTGTTATCGCCGATCCGTCTTTCTCCCCTTCTCGCCTTGCGTCAGGATAACGATTTCCTTTACGACCAAGGAGCGCCTATGGAACAACGCCACATCACTGGCAAAAGCCACTGGTATCATGAAACGCAATCCAGTACTGCGGAGTATGACGTTCTGCCTCTGGTCCCGGAAGCCGCAAAGGTCAGCGATCCCTTTCTGCTCGACGTGATCCTTGATGAAGAAACGCTGGCACCCTTCCTTTCATGGCTGGTCCCTGCGCGCGTTCTTGTAGTAGAGTTGTTCCCTGACCAGCTTACCGTGACCCGTTCACAGACCTTCACCGCTTATGAACGCTTGTCGACGGCCCTTACGGTTGCTCAGGTTTGCGGCGTCCAACGGTTATGTAACTACTATTCGGCGCGACTTACGCCGCTCCCCGGGCCTGATTCCTCCAGGGAAAGTAATCATCGGTTGGCACAAATCACGCAATATGCCCGCCAACTGGCTAGCTCGCCTTCTATTATCGACAACCGATCGCGCCAGCATCTGAATGACGTTGGTCTTACTGCCTGTGACTGTGTGATCATTAACCAAATCATTGGTTTTATTGGCTTTCAGGCGCGGACAATTGCGACATTTCAGGCTTATCTCGGGCATCCAGTACGCTGGTTACCCGGGCTGGAGATACAAAACTACGCCGACGCATCACTGTTTGCTGATGAATCATTACGCTGGCGAAGCAGCTATGAGGTGGAAAAACTCCCTGAAGAGCACACAAAAAGTTCAACTGCAGAACTTTGCCAACTGGCCAACACACTCTCTCTCCACCCTATTTCACTTTCCCTTCTCGAAAAGTTGTTAAACAGCACACGGGTCAATACACAGCCGGATAATCAGCTTGCGGCGTTGTTATGCGCGCGGATAAATGGCAGTCCTGCTTGTTTTGCCGCCTGTATGAATTCATCAAATGAATATAAAAAAATCAGCCTCCTTCTGCGCAAGGGCGAAAATGAAATTAACCGATGGGCTGACCGTCATTCTGTTGAGCGCGCTACCGTTCAGGCGATACAATGGCTGACCCGAGCACCCGATCGCTTTAGCGCCGCCCAGTTCAGCCCATTACTCGAACACGAAAAATCATCAACGCAGATTATTAATCTGCTGGTATGGAGCGGGCTGTGTGGCTGGATAAATCGTTTAAAAATCGCGTTGGGTGAGACATATTAACCTTGCCGCGTCAGACAGATTCGCGTAAAACTGTCAGCCGCTCTAATGGCCACCAAAATAGACAATTATGTTTCAGGACAACCCGCTGCTAGCGCAGCTTAAACAGCAACTGCATTCCCAGACGCCACGCGCTGAAGGGGTGGTAAAAGCCACAGAAAAAGGCTTTGGCTTCCTGGAAGTCGACGCGCAAAAAAGTTATTTCATTCCGCCGCCGCAGATGAAAAAAGTCATGCATGGCGACCGAATTATCGCGGTGATCCACAGTGAAAAAGAACGTGAATCCGCAGAGCCAGAAGAACTGGTTGAACCGTTCCTGACTCGTTTCGTGGGTAAAGTTCAGGGCAAAAATGACCGTCTGGCCATCGTTCCTGATCATCCACTCTTAAAAGACGCCATTCCTTGCCGCGCAGCCCGTGGCCTGAACCACGAGTTTAAAGAAGGCGACTGGGCGGTTGCCGAAATGCGCCGTCATCCGCTGAAAGGCGATCGTTCTTTCTATGCTGAACTGACACAATACATCACTTTTGGTGACGATCACTTTGTACCGTGGTGGGTTACCCTTGCGCGCCATAATCTGGAAAAAGAAGCACCAGACGGCGTCGCTACCGAAATGCTCGATGAAGGTCTGGTTCGTGAAGATCTGACTGCGCTGGATTTTGTCACCATCGACAGTGCCAGCACAGAAGATATGGATGACGCCCTTTTCGCTAAGGCGTTGCCGGATGACAAACTTCAGCTGATTGTGGCGATTGCCGATCCAACTGCGTGGATTGCTGAAGGCAGCAAGCTGGACAAAGCCGCGAAAATTCGCGCATTCACCAACTATCTGCCTGGCTTCAACATCCCTATGCTGCCTCGCGAGCTTTCTGACGATCTCTGCTCACTGCGCGCCAATGAAGTCCGCCCGGTACTGGCATGCCGCATGACGCTCTCCGCTGATGGCACCATTGAAGATAATATCGAATTCTTTGCCGCCACCATCGAATCCAAAGCGAAGCTGGTGTATGACCAGGTTTCTGACTGGCTGGAAAATACCGGTGACTGGCAGCCTGAAAGCGAAGCAATTGCCGAACAAGTCCGTTTGCTAGCGCAAATTTGCCAACGCCGCGGCGAGTGGCGTCATAACCACGCACTGGTGTTTAAAGATCGCCCGGATTACCGCTTTATTCTCGGTGAAAAAGGAGAAGTGCTGGATATCGTCGCCGAGCCTCGTCGCATTGCCAACCGTATCGTCGAAGAAGCGATGATTGCCGCTAACATTTGTGCGGCCCGCGTACTGCGCGATAAGCTCGGTTTTGGCATCTATAACGTGCATATGGGCTTTGATCCGGCGAATGCCGACGCGCTGGCAGCGTTGCTGAAAACCCACGGTCTGCATGTCGATGCCGAAGAAGTGCTCACGCTGGACGGTTTCTGCAAACTGCGTCGTGAACTGGATGCGCAACCAACTGGTTTCCTCGACAGCCGCATTCGTCGCTTCCAGTCATTTGCTGAAATTAGCACTGAACCCGGTCCTCACTTTGGCCTCGGTCTGGAAGCATACGCCACCTGGACTTCGCCGATCCGTAAATATGGCGACATGATCAACCACCGTCTGCTGAAAGCGGTTATCAAAGGCGAAACTGCGACGCGTCCACAGGATGAAATCACTGTCCAAATGGCCGAGCGTCGCCGTCTCAACCGGATGGCAGAACGTGATGTTGGCGACTGGTTATACGCACGCTTCCTGAAAGACAAAGCCGGGACCGACACCCGTTTCGCGGCGGAAATTGTCGATATCAGCCGTGGCGGCATGCGTGTGCGTTTGGTTGATAACGGCGCTATCGCCTTTATTCCGGCACCTTTCTTACACGCTGTGCGCGATGAACTGGTTTGCAGCCAGGAAAACGGCACTGTACAAATTAAAGGTGAAACGGCTTACAAAGTGACTGACGTTATTGACGTCACCATTGCCGAAGTCCGCATGGAAACCCGCAGCATTATTGCGCGCCCGGTCGCGTAATCTTCTTTCACGGCCCATTCCTCATGAATGGGCCGTTTATTTCCCCGCTCCACCTTCGTCATATCCCGGCAGATTTTTAACTGACTTTCGTTTGAAAACTGGCGTTTTTCCAAAACTGGATTACAAATAAATATATAAAAAAAACAATGCGTTTAGCCGCCGTTAATTTCATGTAAGTCATGTTGTTCCTTTTATTTAACCGCGGACTCCGCAGTTAACCGGAGGATATGCATCATGAAAACCGTTAGGGAGTCCACAACGTTGTACAACTTTCTCGGATCGCACAATCCATACTGGCGGTTAACGGAAAGCAGCGATGTTTTGCGCTTTTCTACCACCGAAACCACAGAACCTGAACGTACGTTGCAGTTATCTGCCGAACAGGCTGCTCGCATCAGGGAAATGACGGTCATCACCTCCAGCCTGATGATGAGTCTGACCGTCGATGAAAGCGATCTTTCTGTGCATCTGGTAGGACGAAAAATCAATAAACGGGAATGGGCTGGCAACGCGTCTGCATGGCATGACACACCAGCAGTTGCTCGTGATTTATCACACGGGCTTTCCTTTGCTGAGCAGGTAGTTTCTGAAGCACATTCCGCAATAGTGATTCTCGACAGCCGGGGGAATATCCAACGCTTCAATCGGTTATGTGAAGATTACACTGGGTTGAAAGAACACGACGTCATTGGCCAAAGCGTGTTTAAACTGTTTATGAGCCGTCGTGAAGCTGCGGCATCCAGGCGCAATAACCGTGTATTTTTTCGAAGCGGCAATGCATATGAAGTCGAACTGTGGATACCAACACGTAAAGGCCAGCGGCTGTTTCTGTTTCGCAATAAATTTGTCCACAGCGGCAGTGGCAAAAACGAGATTTTTTTAATCTGTTCCGGCACCGACATTACCGAAGAGCGCCGCGCTCAGGAGCGACTGCGTATTCTGGCAAATACCGACAGTATCACCGGACTGCCGAATCGTAATGCAATGCAGGAGTTAATCGATCACGCTATTAATCAGGCAGATAACAATAAAGTTGGGGTTGTGTATCTTGATTTGGATAATTTTAAAAAGGTCAACGACGCCTATGGGCATTTATTTGGTGACCAGTTATTACGCGACGTGTCATTGGCCATTTTAAGCTGTCTCGAACATGATCAGGTGTTGGCGCGTCCAGGTGGCGATGAGTTTCTGGTACTGGCATCCAATACCTCACAAAGCGCGCTGGAAGCAATGGCATCACGAATTTTGACCCGCTTACGACTCCCCTTCCGCATTGGTTTAATTGAAGTTTATACCAGCTGTTCAGTAGGTATTTCACTCTCTCCCGAACATGGTTCGGACAGCGCGGCTATTATTCGTCACGCCGACACAGCAATGTACACAGCGAAGGAAGGCGGACGAGGACAATTTTGCGTTTTTACCCCAGAAATGAATCAGAGGGTATTTGAATATCTCTGGCTGGATACCAACTTGCGTAAAGCACTGGAAAACGATCAGTTGGTTATTCACTATCAACCGAAAATCACCTGGCGTGGCGAAGTGCGCAGTCTGGAAGCACTAGTACGTTGGCAGTCACCTGAACGTGGGTTGATTCCACCGTTGGACTTCATTTCCTACGCCGAAGAGTCAGGGCTAATTGTGCCTTTAGGCCGTTGGGTGATTCTCGATGTCGTACGCCAGGTGGCAAAGTGGCGGGATAAAGGTATTAACCTGCGAGTGGCGGTAAACATTTCTGCACGTCAGCTCGCCGATCAAACCATTTTCACCGCCCTGAAACAGGTTCTCCAGGAACTCAATTTTGAATACTGCCCTATTGATGTTGAACTGACGGAGAGCTGCCTGATTGAGAATGATGAACTGGCACTGTCTGTTATTCAACAATTTAGCCAACTAGGTGCGCAAGTGCATCTGGACGATTTTGGTACCGGCTACTCTTCACTTTCGCAACTGGCGCGCTTTCCGATCGATGCCATCAAACTTGACCAGGTTTTTGTTCGGGATATTCACAAACAGCCTGTCTCGCAGTCACTGGTCCGGGCGATCGTCGCTGTGGCACAGGCATTGAATCTTCAGGTGATCGCTGAAGGAGTGGAGAGTAAAAAGGAAGATGCTTTTTTAACCAAGAACGGGATCAATGAGCGGCAAGGATTTTTGTTTGCCAAACCGATGCCCGCCGTCGCCTTCGAACGCTGGTATAAACGCTATCTGAAGCGCGCATAAGTAGATGAATATATATACTTAGCGATATATTCCGTCATTATATATCGTATTACTGGATGATAATTAGCCGTTGCTGTTAAACACTTCTCTTTTAGCGGCAATTTTTGCATTATTCATTTTCCCCCTTTTGCTATAAGGATGTCCTTGATGTCTGAATTTGATGCCCAGCGCGTTGCCGAACGTATTGATATTGTGTTAGATATCCTTGTGGCAGGCGATTACCACTCTGCGATCCATAATCTCGAGATACTTAAAGCAGAACTCTTGCGCCAGGTTGCTGAATCTACGCCAGACATCCCGAAGGCACCGTGGGAGATTTAACAATCGTGCCTTCAGGTTTTCCTATTTGAGGATGCCCGGCGCGTCAGTATTTTTTTATTTAGTATTATAACGTTATAAGAATTACAGCGATGAATTCCCGACAACAAACTATTCTACAGATGGTCATTGACCAGGGTCAGGTTAGCGTAACCGATCTGGCAAAAGCCACTGGAGTTTCTGAAGTTACCATTCGCCAGGATCTCAACACCCTCGAAAAACTGAGTTACCTCCGCCGTGCACATGGCTTTGCAGTATCGCTTGATAGTGATGACGTCGAAACTCGTATGATGAGCAACTATACGCTGAAGCGTGAACTCGCTGAGTTTGCCGCGTCACTGGTTCAACCGGGCGAAACCATCTTTATCGAAAATGGCAGCAGCAATGCCCTGCTCGCCCGGACTCTGGGCGAGCAGAAGAAAAATGTCACGATCATCACGGTCAGCAGCTACATCGCGCATTTGCTGAAAGACGCGCCTTGTGAAGTTATTTTGCTCGGTGGCGTGTACCAGAAAAAAAGCGAAAGTATGGTTGGTCCTTTGACACGCCAGTGCATCCAACAGGTGCATTTCAGCAAAGCATTTATTGGTATTGATGGCTGGCAACCTGAAACTGGGTTTACCGGTCGCGATATGATGCGTACCGATGTGGTCAATGCCGTGCTGGAAAAAGAGTGCGAGGCGATAGTCCTGACTGACAGCTCGAAATTTGGTGCTGTACATTCATACTCCATCGGCCCCGTTGAGCGATTCAATCGCGTGATTACCGATTCGAAAATACGCGCCAGCGATCTGATGCATCTTGAGCACAGTAAACTCACCGTTCACGTCGTTGACATTTAACCATTTCCCTTCTCTACGGATGATTTGCTGTTTTGCAAATCATCCGCTCTAAGATGATTCCTGGTTGATAATTAAGACTATTTACCTGTTATTAACACTCTCAAGATATAAAATTATTATCAGCGATATAACAGGAAGTCATTATCACCTGCGTGATATAACCCTGCGCGCGAGCGGATTTCACGGAATAATTTCACCAGGCTTATTCTTAGCTATTATAGTTATAGAGAGCTTACTTCCGTGAATCATAAATTCAGGAGAGAGTATTATGTTTGTAACGAGCAAAAAAATGACCGCGGCTGTTCTGGCAATTACCCTGGCAATGTCTCTGAGTGCCTGTTCTAACTGGTCTAAACGAGACCGTAACACCGCAATTGGCGCGGGCGCAGGTGCATTAGGCGGTGCAGTACTGACCGATGGCAGTACGCTGGGTACATTAGGTGGTGCAGCCGTCGGTGGTGTTATTGGTCACCAGGTCGGTAAATAATCGTAAATAAATGTCGATTATCGACTCGCAATTATAATACACTTGATTCTGTTCAGTACGAAATAACTGAATAATACACACAGTAAAACATTCGAAAGCCACGGATATATCCGTGGCTTTTTATGTTAGCCGCCTGCGAGTTTTACCTTCATCCCTTTCGCTTCAAGCAGTGATTTTAATAAATCACGCTTATCGCCCTGGATTTCAATAATTCCATCTTTAACTGCTCCGCCGCAGCCGCATTTTTTCTTCAGTTCCGCTGCCAGTTTCGTCAGTTCGGCATCATCGAGATCGACACCGGTAATCAGGCAAACGCCCTTACCTTTACGTCCACTGGTCTGACGCTGAATACGCACCACACCGTCGCCTTTAGGGCGTACAGGGGCCGCTTTTGGCTCATCAATACGTCCGGTTTCCGTTGAGTAGACCAGACGGCTGTTGGAATCACTCATCATGCACTCCGCTGTAAAGAGGCGTTGATCGCTTTCAGCGTCTGCGCTGGATCTACCGATTGCGTTACCGGGCGACCAATCACCATATAATCAACACCAGCCGCCAACGCCTGTTCTGGCGTCATAATGCGGCGCTGGTCACCTGCTTCACTCCCCTGCGGACGAATGCCCGGTGTAACCAGTTTGAACTCCTGACCGAATACCTGTTTAAAGCGCACAGCTTCCTGAGCAGAACACACCACACCATCAAGGCCACATTTTTGCGTCAGTGCCGCCAGACGTTCTGCATAATCTGCAGGTGACAGTGTCACGCCAAGATCGGCCAGGTCGCTGGCTTCCATGCTGGTCAATACTGTCACAGCAATCAAAAGCGGTGCATCTTTGCCAAACGGAACCAGTGCCTCACGCGCTGCGGTCATCATACGCGCCCCACCGGAGGCGTGAACATTCACCATCCACACGCCTAAGTCAGCTGCAGCAGCGACAGCGTGCGCTGCAGTGTTGGGAATATCGTGAAATTTCAGGTCGAGGAAGATATCAAAACCACGCTGTTGAAGTTCGCGTACAAATTGAGGTCCAAACAGCGTAAACATCTCTTTGCCGACTTTCAGACGACAATCGCGTGGGTCGATCTTGTCGACAAAGGCCAGCGCGGCATCACGATTATGATAATCAAGGGCAACAACCACAGGAGAATTCGTAACAGCGCGGGAAGAAGATGAAGCAGTTAACGTCATGACCAGACCTTCTTGATGATGGGCACCGGAAGTGGCGCGAAACAGGTAAACGGCGAGCATTCTACCCGTGGAAATAAAAAATTAACAGTTGCGATTTCTCCCCTGGCAGGCTTTTCTGCGCCCGAGCTACCGGAGCACAATGGAACATCAACAATTAGTATGTTGTAACTAAAGTCGGATTTTTTTAAAAATTACAGGCCATCAAGACCGCGAATCGGTTTAATGGTTGACCAGGCCCGACAAGACGGACAATGCCAGTAGAGAGTGTATGCGGTAAACCCACATTTCTGGCAGCGATAACGAGGCTTACTCCGCACCTTCTCGCCAACCATGTCACGCAGCACCATCAGACTCTCTTTGGCACGCCCTTCTTCCGCTTCATTTAAGTGGTAATCCATTAGCTTATGGAACACACGCATGGTCGGATGACGCTGAAGCTGACGCGTAATATAGACCTGTGCGGCCTCACTACCGTCGCGCGCTTCGATGATGTCCGCAAGCATCAGTTCAGCATCGGCACCGGTGTTCTCTTCCACCGCGCGCTGCAGGAACTCTGCCCATTCGGCAGTTTTACCCAACTGCTGGTAGCAGGTTTGCAGCATTTCCAGCGTTTCGCTGACCAGTTCTCTGTCCTGGGATATGACACGTTGCAGACTTTCGACGGCTTTGGCGTATTCTCCTTTCGCCATAAACACGCGTCCCATCATGATGGATACGCGGGCGCTGTTTTTATCTGCCGCCGCACCTTTTTTTAGCAAAGTCATGGCACGATCGAGATCGTCGCTGGCCATATGCTGCAGAGCTAACTCACAGTAGAAATGGGCAATTTCGACGCGCTGTTTATCTTTACCCAGCTTCACCAGGCGTTCGGCAACATCAATTGCTTTCTGCCACTCGCTGGTAGCCTGGTAGATTTGTAGCAACTGTTGCAGCGCGCCAATGCGGAAGTCAGTTTCATCGGTCAGCTGATTGAACATGTCTTCCGCGCGGTCGTATAACCCGGCAGCCATGTAATCACGCCCCAGTTGTTGAATCGCCAAAAGCCGCTGTTCATAGGTCAGCGAGGCGCTTTCCATTAGGGTCTGATGGATGCGAATAGCGCGATCAACTTCGCCACGCGAACGGAACAGGTTTCCGAGCGTAAGGTGGGCTTCAACGGTACCTGTATCCTCTTTAAGCATATCGAGAAACAGATCTACCGCTTTATCCTGTTGATTACTAAGCAGGAAGTTAACCCCCGCTACGTAATCACGCGACAAGCGGTTGGCTTCATCTTGCTTGTTTTGTTGCGCACTTCTGCGGCCCATATACCAGCCATAGGCAGCGGCTACAGGCAAAAGCAGAAACAACAACTCCAGCATAGAAAGTTATTCCTTCGCCGCTGACGAGTGCGGCGCTACAGCCACGTCAGTCGCGGGTGAAAGCTGGTTTTCCAGTCGCTTTATTTTACGTTCAGCGCGCGCCAGGGAAACACGAACTCGCAGCCAGAACAGGCCACAAATCAACCAACCGATAGCAAACCCCGCAGCAAACAATACCGCCAGCAATGTGGAAATACGGTACTCCCCTTGCGCTAACAGATAATTAAACGTCACCTGTTGATCGTTCTGCGCACCTAACGTAACCGAAATCACGAAGATCGCTAACACCAGTAAGAAAATGAGTAAATATTTCACATTACTTCCCGTTATGTGGTTAGAGCAAATAAATTATGGTCAACTTACCGCAATAGCCCTTTAAAGTACCATTTTCGCGCCGTCTGCGAAATGGCATCCACGCGCATTGTTGATGATTTAAGGGCTAAATTCGGAAAATCAACCAGCGTTAACTTTCTTGTTCTCGTTGCGCTATTTCGCGATTTTCTTCCGCAGGTGGTGTTAATGGCCCACAAATTCGTTGCGCAAGCCACGTTGCCACCGCCACCAGCGCCCACGAAATCAACGTAGCTACTACCAGATCGCGTGGCCAATGCATCCCGAGCAGCAGGCGGCTTCCCATGACTCCAGTTGCCCAGACCAACAAGATAGCAATGGTTAACGTTCGCCGACGCGGCCACAGCAAACCAACGGCCAGCAGTGCCCAACTGGCAGCAAACATCGTGTGACCGGAAGGAAAGGCAAACCCCGTCTCTTTCTGCCAGTGTGAACGCAAATATTGTGGGATATTTTTCTCTTCAGCCAACTGTTCTTTCACTAGATTTCCGCGTTCTGCTCGCTTTAAAGTGTAGAACTCATCAACCGGAATATGATGTGTTTTTTCCAGCCAGATAACAAAAGGTCGTGGTTCCTGGACTTTGTCTTTGATCCAGGATTTAACGCCTTGTCCCACAAGGATTGCCGCCGCCAGAATGGCAAATAATACAAAGGCAGCCTTAATGCGAAAACGCAGACACCAGAGAAACCAGCCGAATAAAATCAAATGTGTAATGACGCCCCAGGGCTGGGTGACAGTTTCAGTAACCCAAAAAGCCGCTTTTAGTAACCAACTTTGTTCTCCAGGTTGCCAACGCCAGCCAGAAATCCATACGGCTACTGGCATAACAAGCAATAGTGCAGTTCCCACTGCGGTACGTCTGGCAATCGAACGCATGGCCTCTCCTTTTTGATAAGTCCCACAATCATAACTGAAAATGCCAGTTCCAGGAAAAATTGACAGATTTGTGCCATTCCGTGAACGATCGACGCGTCGTGATTAGGTGAACCCCTTCTCGTTATGGCAAAATAAGCCAATACAGAACCAGCATTATCTGGAGAATTTCATGCAGCTTAAACGTGTGGCAGAAGCCAAACTGCCAACCCCATGGGGCGATTTCCTGATGGTGGGATTTGAAGAACTGGCAACCGGACACGATCATGTCGCGCTAGTCTATGGCGATATTTCCGGGCATACCCCGGTACTTGCGCGCGTCCATTCCGAATGTCTGACCGGTGACGCCCTGTTCAGCTTGCGCTGCGATTGTGGCTTCCAGCTCGAAGCGGCACTGACGCAAATTGCCGAAGAAGGCCGTGGTATTTTGCTGTATCACCGTCAGGAAGGTCGTAACATTGGTCTGCTGAATAAAATCCGCGCTTATGCACTGCAGGATCAAGGTTACGATACTGTAGAGGCTAACCACCAGTTAGGCTTCGCCGCTGATGAGCGCGACTTCACTCTTTGCGCTGATATGTTCAAACTCCTTGGCGTCAATGAAGTCCGCTTGTTAACCAACAACCCGAAAAAAGTCGAAATTCTGACCGAAGCAGGGATTAATATTGTTGAACGCGTACCGTTGATTGTAGGTCGTAACCCCAATAACGAACATTATCTCGATACCAAAGCCGAGAAAATGGGTCATTTGCTGAACAAATAACCCTCTTGCATTGTGTAATTCATTTGCTTGCCGGAAGCAAAATAACCGGCAAGCAAATACTCGTTACTTCAACATATTACGAATGACATAATGCAAAATGCCGTCGTTCTGGTAGTAGGTCAACTCCGTCGCGGTGTCGATACGACAACGGCAGGGTACGACTTCCTGGCTACCATGCGCGCGCGTAAGCGTCACCGGAACCGTCGCGCCGGGCTGTAGATTTTGCAGATCGCCAATATCAATCTTCTCTTCCCCGGTTAGCCCTAACGTTTTACGCGTTACGCCTTGCGGAAATTCCAGCGGCAGGATGCCCATGCCAATTAAATTCGAACGGTGAATTCGTTCAAACGATTCGGCAATCACCACACGAATGCCAAGTAGACGCGGACCTTTTGCCGCCCAGTCACGGCTGGAGCCTGATCCATACTCTTTCCCGGCAATCACCGCCAGCGGCGTTTGCTCCTGCTTATAGCGCATCGCGGCATCATAAATAGAGATGACCTCGCTGTCAGGTAAATGCCGCGTCATCCCCCCTTCAACGCCAGGCACCATTTCATTACGGATGCGAATATTGGCGAAGGTGCCGCGCATCATCACTTCATGGTTACCACGCCGCGAACCGTAGGAGTTAAAGTCTTTGCGCTCAACACCCCGACCTTGTAGATATCGCCCCGCCGGGCTATCGGGCTTAATGCTGCCCGCCGGAGAGATATGGTCAGTGGTGACTGAATCCCCCAGCATTGCGAGGATCCGCGCACCGTGAATATCTTCCACAGGTGCTGGTGTTGCCTGCATTTCATCAAAGAAAGGCGATAAGCGAATATAGGTTGAATCCTCCTGCCAACCGTAGGTATCGGATCGTGCGACGTTAATTTCCTTCCACTCTGCTGTGCCTTCAAAAACTTCTGCGTACTCTTTACGGAACATTTCTGTGGAGACTTGTTCTACCGCACGGGCAATTTCTTGTGCCGAGGGCCAGATATCTTTCAGATATACCGGGTCGCCTTTACGATCGTGACCAATAGGCTCAGAAGCGAGGTTAATATTCATATTTCCCGCTAGCGCATAGGCAACCACCAGCGGCGGCGAGGCCAGCCAGTTAGTTTTAACCAGCGGATGGATACGGCCTTCAAAGTTACGGTTGCCGGACAGCACCGCACCGACGGTTAAATCGCCTTTTTTGATTGCCGTTTCGATAGGATCGGGCAATGGACCAGAGTTACCAATACAGGTGGTACAACCGTATCCCACAAGGTTAAACCCCAGTTCATCGAGATACGGTGTCAGTTTCGCTTTTGCCAAATAATCAGAAACGACTTTCGAGCCTGGTGCCAGCGACGCTTTGACCCACGGTTGCCGCTTGAGGCCCAGAGTTACAGCTTTTTTCGCCAGCAAACCTGCGGCCATCAGCACACTTGGGTTAGAGGTGTTGGTGCACGACGTTATCGCAGCAATGACCACCGCGCCATCAGGTAACTGATACTGATGTCCGTTCATAACATAATCGACCGGCTGGCGATCTTTATGCGTGGCATTTACTTCCAGTTCGTTACTGGCGGCAAATGCTTTTGGTACATCGGGCAGTGCAACGCGATCCTGTGGGCGTTTTGGCCCTGCCAGGCTCGCTTCAACGTCATTCATATCCAGTTCTAACGTACTGGTAAAAATCGGTTCATCGCCCGGGTTACGCCACATGCCCTGCGCTTTGGCATATTTTTCGACCAACTCGACCTGATCTTCGCTGCGCCCGCTTAAACGCATGTAATCGAGGGTGACAGCATCGATTGGGAAGAAGCCACAGGTGGCACCATATTCTGGCGACATATTGGCAATGGTGGCGCGATCCGCCAGCGGTAGTGAATCCAGACCATCACCATAAAATTCGACGAATTTCCCCACCACGCCATGTTTGCGCAGCATTTGGGTAACGGTGAGAACCAGGTCTGTGGCGGTAATACCTTCACGTAATTTTCCGGTAAGTTTAAAGCCTACTACGTCCGGGATAAGCATGGAAACCGGCTGGCCTAACATTGCGGCTTCGGCTTCGATCCCACCAACGCCCCACCCCAGCACGCCAAGGCCGTTGATCATGGTGGTGTGCGAGTCAGTACCAACGAGTGTATCCGGATAAGCAATCCATTCACCGTCCTGCAATTCGCTCCACACTGCTTTGCCGAGATATTCGAGGTTAACCTGATGGCAAATGCCTGTGCCTGGCGGCACGACGCTAAAACGACTGAACGCCTGCTTTCCCCATTTCAGGAACACATAACGTTCGTGGTTGCGCTCCATTTCCAGGCGCACGTTTTCTTCAAATGCCTCATCATCACCAAAACGATCGACGGTCACCGAGTGGTCAATGACCAGGTCGACCGGTGAGAGCGGGTTAACCTTTGCAGTATCGCCGCCGAGGCGTTTAACCGCTTCGCGCATTGCCGCCAGATCAACAACGGCAGGTACGCCGGTAAAGTCCTGCATCAGCACTCTTGCCGGGCGGTAGGCAATTTCACGGTCAGCATGGGCATTTTTCAGCCATCCCGCCAGCGCGTGGATATCCTCTTCGGTAACCGATTTACCATCCTGCCAACGCAGCAGGTTTTCGAGCAAAACTTTGAGTGAATTGGGTAGACGGGTGATATCGCCCAGTGATTTGGCAGCAAGCGGCAAGCTGTAGTAGTGGTAAGTTTTATCTTTGGCCTGCAACGTGTCCTTACTGGCTTCTCGTAGGGTTGACGACATAGCTCCTCCTTAATGACAGGGTTGCGAAGCCCTGATTCTCTTCAGGGTGAATATTAAAGATAACACAAACATCGCGTAACGATTTGATAACAACCCAAATTGATAAAAGAGGAGAAACCTTGAGACAAAGCAAACAGCGGGGTCAGGGATCAGTGAGTAATGATCCAGAGGAGTTCGGCCCAGAAGAGCATCGACAGAGAAAATGCGCCCATCCAGGACCAATATTTCATATTTGTGTTGAGATAACTCAACCTGTTATTGCTGCGGTGTATTAAAAGCCCTGTGATTCATTAAAAATGGGTAATAAGAATGATGATAATTATTGTTTCGGCTGATCATCTTCAGCAAACAGTTCTATAAAGGCTTGTTGCTGCGATGTTAGTTGCCAGTCGTCTGGAATAACGACGGAACATTCCCGTTTTGCTTCTGGTTCATTGTCACTATGCTGACATAATGGTGACGACTCCAGTTGCTCCTGACCGACCATAGTTATCCCCACACTTTCCAAATAAGCAGTGCGACAACCACCCAGGAAAGTGCAGAACCAAGAAAAACCGCCAGCCAGGCTTTACGTTTTAATTCAGGATTGCGGCGGGGTTCCTGATTTCCAGAAGGCATTGCTAACCTCATATAATCGCCATCACTTATCAACAAGACGTTGAACGATTGGTGTAATTAATCATACGATGAGACAAATCCTAAAGAAACTTTAGTCAAAAATCCAGCGAATTTACGAATCGTCTCCAGTGAATAATTCAATCTTTTGACCTGAAATAGATATTTGAAAACTGGAGTTTGCGAGGCGGGTAATTAGACACTACTTTACAGGTAATTTACCCTATAAATATGAGGGATAAAAATATTGTGCACGGTATACAAATAAGTAACAAAAGAGAATATATTCCGGCACCTTCGCTACATAAAAGGTGCCGAAAATAACGCAAGAAATTATTTTTCCGGCAGTTTTATATCTTTAAACATGGCCTCAATTTCTTCATTAGAGCGCAATGCGACAGCCGCATCAACGACATCACGCGTTAAATGCGGTGCAAAACGCTGAATGAAATCATACATATAACTGCGCAAAAAAGTACTACGGCGAAAACCAATTTTGGTTGTACTGTGGCTGAAGATATCGTGAGCATCAACGCGCACCAGGTCGGGATCGGCGACCGGATCCACCGCCATGCTGGCAATAACCCCTACCCCCAACCCTAACCGGACGTAAGTTTTAATGACGTCAGCATCCGTTGCCGTGAAGACGATACGCGGCGTTAACCCTGCGCGGTTAAAGGCAGTATCCAGTTCTGAGCGTCCGGTAAAGCCGAAGGTATATGTCACCAACGGATATTGCGCCAGTTCTTCAATGGTAATGGCTTTTTTGCCTGCCAGCGGGTGATCCGGAGTGACTACAATAGCCCGATTCCAGTGGTAGCACGGTAACATCACTAAATCTTCATACAGATGCAGCGCTTCTGTGGCAATCGCGAAATCGGCATTGCCTTTAGAGACGGCATCAGCAATTTGTGTCGGCGAGCCCTGGTGCATATGCAAAGAAACGCGAGGATAACGCTCAATAAAGCCTTTGATAACGTTTGGTAAAGCGTAGCGTGCCTGGGTATGCGTGGTGGCGATATACAGCGAGCCTTTATCCGGCCAGGTGTGCTCTCCGGCGACCGATTTTATGGCATCGACTTTCGACAGGACTTCGCGAGCGATACGAATTATTTCTTGTCCTGCTGGCGTTACCTGCGTCAGGTGCTTGCCGCTTCGGGAAAAAATTTGAATGCCTAGCTCGTCTTCCAGCATTCTGACTTGTTTACTGATCCCGGGTTGTGATGTGTAAAGTCCTTCCGCCGTTGATGAGACATTCAGGTTATGATTGACCACCTCAACAATATAGCGAAGTTGTTGTAATTTCATGTTAAACCATCCACTTAGACGCCATCAGAACATCGTTTTTTCGTCACGCCAGGCGGGTGACTAATACGATTTAATAATAAAAAAGGGGCTAACTATAACCACTATATCATTTATAGCCTTAGTGTATAGGTGTGAAGAAAAATAATATGCAATAAAAAAGGGCCGCTTTCGCGACCCTTTGTTTATAAAAACCTGACAGAATTAAAGGTTATTTTTTTCCTTCAACCCATTTGCCATCAACATAAAATGCTGACCAGCCAGTCGCCTTTCCGTC
Organism: Escherichia sp. WS568; assembly: GCF_046486085.1. Taxonomy (NCBI): domain Bacteria; kingdom Pseudomonadati; phylum Pseudomonadota; class Gammaproteobacteria; order Enterobacterales; family Enterobacteriaceae; genus Escherichia; species Escherichia sp. WS568. The sequence goes on along the minus strand of NZ_JBJQMC010000012.1, from coordinate 28,100 downwards.
TTTTTCCGAAGAGACATATTGCTGTTTGGTTTTACGGCTAAAGCGAACCATGGTCTTATTACCTTCCGGATCCTGCTGTGGCGCATCGGCCAGATAACGCAGTTTTTCCGGCAGACGGTCGCGGAAGCGATAAAGCTCTTCCACCAGTGGCGCACGTGTTTCACGCGATTTCGGGAAAGTGTTGGCAGCCAGGAACACACCGGCAGCACCGTCACGCAGCACGAAATAAGCATCTGATTTTTCGCACGGCAACTCAGGTAATGGCACCGGATCTTCTTTCGGTGGTGCCACTTCGCCGTTACGTAAAATCTTACGTGTGTTTTTACACTCTTCGTTGGTGCAGGCCATGTATTTACCGAAACGCCCCATTTTCAGGTGCATTTCAGAGCCACATTTTTCACACTCAACGATCGGGCCGTCATAACCTTTAATGCGGAATTCGCCCTCTTCGATCTCGTAACCGTCGCAGGTTGGGTTATTACCACAGACATGCAACTTACGTTTCGGATCGATGAGATAGCTGTCCATCGCCGTGCCGCATTTCGGGCAACGACGTTTTGCGCGCAGCGCGTTGGTTTCAGCGTCTTCGCCTTCCAGCACGTTCAGCACTTCGTTTTCCGGCACCAGGTTAATGGTGGTTTTGCAACGCTCTTTCGGCGGCAGCGCATAACCAGAACAGCCAAGGAATACCCCGGTGCTCGCTGTGCGAATCCCCATTTTGCGACCACAAGTCGGGCAGTCAATGCTGGTCAGAACCATCTGGTTCGGGCGCATACCACCCTCTTCCGGATCTTTTTCAGCTTTATCTAACTGCTGAGTGAAATCCGAGAAGAAGTGATCCAGTACAGTTTTCCACTCTGCTTCGTGATTTGCCACCTGGTCGAGGCTGTTTTCCATCTGCGCGGTGAAGTCGTAGTTCATTAACTCACGGAAATTTTCTTCAAGGCGATCGGTGACGATTTCGCCCATTTTTTCCGCATAGAAACGACGATTTTCTACTCGCACATAGCCACGATCCTGAATGGTCGAAATGATCGATGCATAGGTAGACGGACGACCGATACCGCGTTTTTCCAGCTCTTTAACCAGCGATGCTTCACTAAAACGGGCTGGCGGCTTGGTAAAGTGCTGGGCTGGTGTCAGTTCAACGAGCGTCAGAGCATCGCCTTTATCGACTGCCGGTAAGATACGATCTTCATCGCCTTTACGCAGTGCAGGCATCACTTTTGTCCAGCCATCAAAGCGCAAAATACGACCGCGTGCTTTCAGGCGGAAATCGCCCGCACCAACGGTCAGCGTCGTGGAGTCATATTTCGCTGGGGTCATCTGGCAGGCAACGAACTGACGCCAGATTAACTGGTACAGTTTCTGCGCATCTGCTTCCATATCCTTCAGCGATTCCGCCATCACATTGACGTCAGAAGGACGAATCGCTTCGTGCGCTTCCTGTGAGTTTTCTTTGCTGGCGTACTGATTCGGACTTTCCGGCAGATATTTCTTACCAAAATTATCGCTGATATAACCGCGAACCATATTTACCGCGTCCTGACTCAGGTTAGTGGAGTCGGTACGCATGTAAGTGATATAGCCTGCTTCATACAAACGCTGCGCCATCATCATGGTTTTTTTCACGCCAAATCCAAGACGGGTGCTGGCAGCTTGTTGCAGCGTAGAGGTAATAAAAGGAGCGCCAGGTTTACTGGTTGTCGGTTTGTCTTCACGTTCCAGCACGCTGTAGCGCGCTTTTTCCAGCAGACTTACCGCAGCCTGAGTTTGTTCTCTGTTGACCGGGCGGAACGGTTTGTCGTTCTGATGAGTGACCTGTAACGCCAACGCTTCACCAGATGGCGTGGTCGTGCTGGCATCGACTTCCCAGAACTCTTCCGGCACGAACGCTTTAATTTCACGCTCACGCTCGACCACCAGGCGAACCGCCACCGACTGCACACGACCGGCAGACAGACCACGAGCGATCTTTTTCCACAGCAGCGGCGAAACCATATACCCCACCACGCGGTCCATAAAGCGACGCGCCTGCTGGGCATTAACACGATCAATATTCAGCTCACCTGGTTTGTTAAATGCCTGGCGGATCGCGTTTTTAGTAATTTCGTTAAACACCACTCGGCTATAGCGCGCATCATCACCACCAATCACTTCCCGCAGGTGCCATGCAATGGCTTCCCCTTCGCGGTCAAGGTCGGTTGCGAGATAGATGTGGTCGGCTTTTTCAGCCAGTTGTTTCAGTTCAGAGACGACCTTCTCTTTACCAGGCAACACTTCATAGTGCGCCTCCCAATTGTGCCACGGGTCAACCCCCATACGGTTGACGAGAGCGCCACGTTCATCCTTTTTAGGCTTTTTAGCCGTCTTGGTGGAGGTAGAGTCGGCACTCTTTTTGGCAGCTGAGCCACTGGTCGGCAAATCGCGGATGTGACCGACGCTGGATTTCACCACGTAGTCACTACCCAGATACTTGTTGATCGTTTTGGCTTTTGCCGGGGACTCAACGATGACAAGAGCTTTACCCATATTCACCTTACCTAATTTGATTCTTCCAGGAATGCGTCGCACGTTGATAAACCTTCCACTGGCAACGAGTTACCGATATGGACTCGCTCTCTGCGGATATCAACCCCTTGTCGTGACTCTGTTCACGAAAATTCAGGTGACTGAGTTAACAGGTCTTGGCCTACAGGCGCTATAGCACGACGGAATTTTGGTCGAATGTCAAGCAAATCTATTGCCAGATTGACGAAAGCGTCACACTGTACCTGATAAAATCCGATACGCAACTTTATTAGCATGCAAAATCCAAAGTTGCCAGTAAGGCGCTCTTGCCACCAGCGTGGTATATTTGTCTGCAAGCCATGCCTGGCGTAGACTAATGTCCTTGTTTAAGGAGTAAATAATGAACAAAGAGACACAACCCATCGACCGCGAAACGCTGTTGAAAGAGGCCAACAAAATCATTCGTGAGCATGAGGATACGCTCGCAGGGATTGAAGCCACCGGCGTCACGCAGCGTAATGGCGTGCTGGTATTTACCGGCGACTACTTTTTAGATGAACAAGGATTGCCAACAGCCAAAAGCACCGCGGTGTTTAATATGTTCAAACACCTGGCCCATGTGCTTTCAGAAAAATATCACCTGGTTGATTAAAGCAAAACGCGAGGTCTTACCCTCGCGTTTGTCTTTTACATCAATGGCTTCTGCCCTCGCTGCCACCAGCGTAACAACAATCGATCGGCGCTCTCTGCCGCGCTGCCGGTGAATCGGTCAATGAGTCGTTTACGTTGCATATAGCGTACATTGACCACTTCACGGCCTTCCATCAGGCTAAGAATAACTTCATCACTGGTGTTGATTTCATCAACCAGGCCTTTCTCTACCGCCTGTTGTCCGTACCAGTGTTCACCCGTTGCCACCTGTTCAATATCCAGAGACGGACGCATACGCTTCACAAAATCTTTAAATAACTGATGCGTTTCGTTCAGCTCTTCGCGGAATTTCTCCCGCCCTTCTTCGGTGTTTTCACCCAGCAAGGTCAGCGTGCGCTTATACTGCCCGGCGGTGTGCAGTTCGATATCAATATCTTTGCTTTTCAGGAAGCGGTTAAAGTTGGGCATTTGTGCCACCACGCCAATGGAACCCACAATAGCAAACGGTGCGGAAACAATTTTGTCCGCCACACAGGCCATCATGTAACCGCCGCTGGCAGCGACTTTGTCTACCGTAACAGTTAAAGGAATGTTTTTATCACGCAGACGCTGCAGCTGCGAAGCCGCCAACCCGTAACCATGCACCATGCCACCAGGGCTTTCCAGACGGAGTACAACCTGATCCTGCGGTTTGAATGCTGCGAGTACCGCCGTTATCTCTTCACGTAGCGAGTTCACTTCATGGGCGTCCATGCTGCCTTTAAAATCCAGCACCCAGACGCGGGGTTTACTGTCAGTTGCCACCTCGCCCAGTTTGGCTTTCGCTTTTGCTGCTTTCGCTTCTTGCTTGTGCTTTTTCTTCTGCGCTTTGTGCCACTGTTTTTGCTGATGTGAGTCCATCAGCGCCGCGGCCAGTTCTTCTTTCATCTCCTTATACTGTTCGCTGAGATTGTTGACCCGTAACTCGCCACGCTGGCGTTTATTACGTTGAGCAACATTGACTATAATGGCGGCAATCGCCGCAATCGCTAGCACAACGGTAACGATTTTCGCCAAAAACAAACCATATTCAGACAACAATTCCACGAGTCCCCACCTTGGTTAAACAACGCTTTGGCTCACAGTTTACAACAGGCATGTTAAGCCGTCTCGCAGAGATGTTATTGCAGCGAAAGTATGACAAAGTATCCATTTTGCGGTGTTATCGCCCCAGGCTGATTGAAATGCCCTTCTGTTTCAGGCATAAAGCCCCAAAGTCTTAAAGTACACTGGCAGCGCGACAGACAACGTCGTTGAGGAGTAGCCATGCATTACCAGCCAAAACAAGATTTACTCAATGATCGCATTATCCTGGTGACGGGAGCCAGCAATGGTATTGGTCGTGAAGCCGCGATGACGTATGCACGCTATGGTGCGACAGTGATTCTGTTGGGCCGTAATGAAGAAAAATTACGTCAGGTAGCCAGCCACATAAACGAAGAAACTGGGCGTCAGCCACAGTGGTTTATTCTCGATTTGCTGACCTGCACGTCCGAAGATTGCCAACAACTGGCACAGCGCATTGCCGTTAATTATCCGCGTCTGGATGGTGTTTTGCATAATGCCGGATTGCTCGGCGATGTTTGTCCAATGAGCGAACAAAATCCACAGGTCTGGCAGGACGTCATACAGGTCAACGTTAATGCCACCTTTATGCTCACCCAGGCACTGCTTCCTTTATTACTCAAATCGGACGCCGGTTCACTGGTCTTTACTTCATCAAGCGTTGGACGTCAGGGGCGTGCAAACTGGGGCGCTTATGCAGCGTCGAAATTTGCCACCGAAGGGATGATGCAGGTACTGGCCGATGAATATCAGCAGCGCCTGCGCGTCAACTGCATTAACCCAGGCGGTACGCGCACCGCAATGCGTGCCAGCGCCTTCCCGACCGAAGATCCACAGAAACTTAAAACACCCGCTGATATCATGCCGCTCTACCTTTGGCTGATGGGCGATGACAGCCGCCGTAAAACCGGCATGACCTTTGACGCCCAACCGGGCCGTAAACCAGGAATTTCCCAATGAGTGATGAACGCTACCAACAGCGTCAGCAGCGAGTGAAAGAAAAAGTAGATGCCCGTGTGGCCCAGGCCCAGGATGAACGCGGTATTATCATCGTCTTTACCGGCAATGGAAAAGGCAAAACCACCGCAGCATTTGGTACGGCAACACGCGCAGTTGGTCACGGAAAAAAAGTGGGCGTCGTGCAGTTTATTAAAGGCACCTGGCCTAATGGCGAACGAAATCTGCTGGAACCACACGGCGTTGAATTTCAGGTGATGGCAACGGGCTTTACCTGGGATACGCAAAATCGCGAATCTGATACCGCCGCCTGCCGTGAAGTCTGGCAACATGCCAAACGAATGCTGGCAGATCCTTCACTGGATATGGTTTTGCTCGATGAACTGACTTATATGGTGGCGTATGATTATTTGCCACTGGAAGAAGTGGTGCAGGCGTTAAATGAACGTCCACATCAACAGACGGTGATTATCACGGGTCGAGGCTGTCATCGGGATATTCTTGAACTAGCGGATACGGTGAGTGAGCTGCGCCCCATCAAACATGCGTTTGATGCCGGTGTTAAGGCGCAAATAGGGATTGATTATTAAGGGAAAGCACCTCAAAAGATTGCCTCTTGAGGTGCTTTAATCATAATTATATTCAAGCGGCAATAGCAAAATTCAGAATGCGTATAATCTCATTGAAATGTCTCTGATATGTTTCATGATTCTCAGCGTCAACATCTTCAATAAATAATATCAGTTCAGTAATTAGCGCATTAGCATCGTCATAATTTATCCCTGCTAACTCTGGCGAAGTTTCAGTACCATAGTTAATCGTCAGGTTGTTCATAACTGTGAGGATATGGATAAAATATTTATGACAAACATTACATGTGGTTTTATTGCCCAGGGTATTATACAGCATATCAAGTAATGCCAGTATTCTACGATTTTGCACATCGTTCATAAAAAGCCTCCTATAACATTATTCCGCTGGCAATAAGTAATTTTGCCAGCCCCTCAGACGCCTTTAACCCACTAATGACCTGTGCGCGCAATATCTCATTTAACCTTTTTTGTTCAGCTGCCGTGCGTGTTTTATTAACATATAAATTATTCAGATAATCACCCTTATCTATAAAGGCATTTAAAGCCTCAATTGCGGGCATGGCAGGTGCCGATGCCTGTAGCCTGGTTTCATTCACATTGATTACTGAACTTAGAAACTCCTTCCTGTTTTTCAGAGTGTTAAACTCTGTATTCTTAGCGTTTTTAGATGCCGTATTATAATAAAACATATTATCATGCACATTCGCAAAGGTATAATTTTCAATCTTATTGCTTTTTGTATAAATATCATTACGCAAAACTGTCATGTTCCCTATAAGTCTTACCCAGTTTTCATCTACCGTTTTGCCTATTTTTCCAGAATTGACTTTTATTATATATAACTCATTGAAATAATTTACCAAATCTTTAACCGCTGCTGCAGATTGTGCTAAATCTTTGCTATGTGAAATACCAAGTAGTGTTTGTGCGTTGTTTGCGTGATCCAGAGCCTGTTTAAGTAATGCCACTTGCTGACTTTCTGTCGTTGCCATGTCCTCAGTCAGAAGTTCTACATAAGCGCTCATGCTATTAATGACTTCCATTGAAGCCAGTAATTTTTCTTTCTCGAAAGGGACTAATTGTACTTTTTTTGTATTTGGCCCAGGGCGCTGGCATAATTTTCCGCCATTACCATCACCGCCTATATCTATGGTATAATCAGGTCGCAGTGCACAATCCGGATTAGTTGCATAGAAATTAACAAGGAAGTTTTCACGAGAAGCATAGTATTGTTTAAAGAAACTTGCATTCGCCGCAACCGCCTTGTTACCCGCAGTAATAACAGTTTCAGCTTGTTCATTCTTCAATGCTTCGGTTGCACAACCTGAAAGCATTAACAGCGATAGAAATATTCCACTATATCTAATCATAACCCACCTCTTGACGTTGAGTTTATCTCAGATAATTAAATAGTAATGTGGCTATTTCCTGGTAATATTCATAAGCAAGTATGAAATTAAATTAAAATACTGCGACTATTTATCATACTTCAAATGAAGAAAAGGCCCCGCAGGGCCTTTATTTTATACTTAACTTAAATTAACCGTTATTATTACGTCCACCAGAACGACGACCGCCGCTGACCTGGCTGTGACGTTTCACCGCACGACGAATTTGATTCGCCTTCATACGACGACGGTCTTTTTCTACAGCAACTTTAGAGCTGGTTTCTGGCGGTAGTTCCACCAGCTCACGCAGATAGTTAGTCTGGGCGAGGTCCAGCTCCGTCCAGCCACCGCGTGGCAGACCTTTCGGCAGTGGGATATCACCGTAACGCACGCGGATCAGACGGCTCACCTGCACACCAACCGCTTCCCAAAGACGACGAACTTCACGGTTACGGCCTTCGGTCAGAGTAACGTTGTACCACTGGTTGATCCCTTCGCCGCCGCTGAACTTGATGGTTTTAAAGGCTGCCGGACCATCTTCCAACTGCACGCCACGACTCAAATCACGCAGTTTCGCGTCGTCAACCTGACCAAATACACGCACGGCATATTCACGTTCAACTTCACGGCTTGGGTGCATTAAACGGTTTGCCAGTTCACCATCGGTGGTGAACAGCAGCAGACCACAGGTATTAACGTCCAGGCGCCCCACGGCAATCCAGCGTGCGCCACGCAGTTTTGGCAGACGGTCAAACACCGTTGGACGTCCTTCCGGATCGTTACGGGTACACAACTCACCTTCCGGTTTGTAATAGGCCAGAACGCGACAAATTTGTTCAGCGGACTCACGTACCGAAATCAGGTGACCATCGATACGGATTTTCAATCCAGGGGTAACTTCAACGCGATCGCCGAGTTTAGCAATTTTGCCATCAACACTCACACGACCGGCTTCAATAATAGATTCGATTTCACGGCGAGAGCCGTGGCCGGCACGCGCCAGCACTTTCTGTAGCTTTTCGCTCATAGAGCTTCCTTTTGGTGTCGCCTTCCCAGGCGTCTGATATGCTTTTGTGCAACAGTGAGTCAGAATTTACATCTGACTCACTGATAGTAAAGTCTGTTTGAACTCTTCAGGCCTTAAGTAAACGACTCGACGTTTATCGGCCTGGCTTTGAGGCGCAACATACTACACTATCTTTATGGTTAAAGCTTGTTTCGATTAACATCAGCTTAATTACCAGCCACCACCGCCTCCGCCACCCGCCCCGCCGCCAGCACCACCACCGGAATAACTTCGCCCCAACAAACTGGTATTGGCCCCCAGGCTCAGGTGCATCTGTAATGAAAACAAAACGCCACTACGGGCAATTTCCGGGGCGTGAACAGCCGCTGTGAGTGATGGGGTGATACGTGCTGCCCATTCTTTTCCAAGGTTTGCCGAGACTGCCCAACCTAGCAACGCGTAATCCAGTTTCCGTGTTTCCCCTTTCCGCCGCCGCCCACTGTGTGTTGCTGCCTCTTTACGCGCAAGATAGTTAACGATAGCTTCACCGTGGGCATAACGTTGCTGCCCAGTTTGGGTAAACTTTGGCAGAAAAATATACCCCATGCCAGTGAGATAACCGGTCAGGAAAACAGCGCTAAAATAACCCGCTGGCATATACCAGTAAAAGAATACATCTCCGACATTGATATAGAGAGAATAAAAGGCCACGCCTGAACAAATCAGCGGTAAAAACAAAGTGATGATTACACGATTAACGCAAGGCTTGTCATCATCGCGGGCAAACAAAAGCTCAAGGGAACAAAATAAAAAAGGAAGAAGCCAGCAGATCATAATAAACATATCGCCAACCAGACTCATTCCTGCCCAACCTACGGGACTCAGGTTACCGTAGAGAATGACCGCCAATATCGCCATTCCGCCCCATTGCAAAAACGTATCTGGTCGATAAAACGAAGACTTTTTACGCGGCAGATAAAATTTCTGCATCCGTAAAAATGCCCTGCGTAAGACTCTGTTGCGTCTCCCCGTAAGAACGACCTTATCGCCTTTACGAAATAACGCTTCCAGTAATAACTGCTCTGCGGGCAGTAATACCGCATTATTTCTGGTCGCGCCTTCATTAACACAAATCAGGATTTGCTGGTTCTTGTCATACTGATCTTCCAGATGAATTTTTCCTTTAACAATCAGATTTACGATATCGGCACAAAAACCTTTATCGTCGTAAACCAGCTTCGCATCGAGACGTAACATGCCGGGTGTGTAATCTGGCGGAATGACATCGGTTTCAATCACATCTACCGGCGTAAATTGCGGCCTGCGCTTCCAGAGATATAACCATCCACACGCCAGGAAGAGACACGGAAACCAAATTAACAACGATGACGTAGAGGGTAAAAGAAGATGGCTGAAAATATTCGTCGTTTGTGGTGCCGGGGCATTACCAAGTAAAGCGTGAGGCCAGCGGTAGAGGACCGTGAAATCTTCACGATAAAACGGATCGCGGGATTCAATTCTTCCGTCCTCAAGGATGCGGCCATTTCGATATGTGTCGCCCTCTTCTCCAGTAAAGAGATCGATTTCGCTAAATGGATTACCCGCAATATCTGGCAACTTGAGTGAAAATAGGGTCTTATAAATTTCAAACGGCCAGTGGTTACCGGTCACGTTCCAGATTAGCAGATCAGAATCCCCTTCACGCAGGAAAGCATTTTTAACCTGATAATGAATTTGATAATGATAGTCGCCTTGAGGCAAGAAACGTTGTTTATCGCCCACGACAATACTCATTAACCCGATATGCCAGTCAAGATGCCAGGGTTCAGGAATACCATCACGGGTGACGCCAACAATATGATAGTTCAGCAGTGCAGCGTCCCCATCAGGCTGCATCCAGAGTCGTGGTAAATCACGATAAAATCCGTGCTTAATCTGCTGATTTCGCGCCTGAAAATGAATATTTTCTTTGATGTCGAGCACCCCATCCGGTTGCAGAGTGGCTTCAACATCAAAGAGAGAGATCCCTTCTTCATAAGAAGGGATCTCCGTGTTTTTCGCATAACTCAACGAAGAGAAAAAAAGCCCAACTATCAACAGCAAAATGCAGCGAAACTTCCCTGCCATAGTCTTCCATCCGTGGAACGCAATTTGTTATAAGAAAGGCTTCACATCACCTACGCCTTCACGCACCACGACCGGCGTATCATCGGTAAGATCAATAACCGTTGTCGGTTTCTGCCCGAGATAGCCACCGTGAATAATCAAATCCACCTGTTTTTCCAGACGGTCTTTAATTTCTTCCGGATCGGATTCGGTAAATTCACTGCCTGGCAGCATTAGCGAAGTGGAAAGCATCGGTTCGCCCAATGCTTCAAGCAGCGCCTGCGCAATCGGGTTAGACGGCACACGCATACCGATGGTTTTGCGTTTTTCCTGCAACAGACGGCGTGGCACTTCCTTCGTCCCCTTCAGGATGAAGGTATAGTTGCCCGGCGTGTTGTTTTTCATTAAACGAAACGCAACGTTATCGACAAATGAATAGGTCGAGAGTTCAGAAAGATCGCGACACATCAGGGTAAAGTTGTGACCGTCCGGCAGCTGGCGAATACGACAAATACGCTCCATGGCGTTTTTATCTTCAATTTTACAGCCGAGCGCATAGCCGGAATCAGTTGGATAAACAATCACCCCGCCTTTACGCACGATCTCCACCGCCTGGTTGATCAGACGTTGCTGCGGGTTATCAGGATGAATATAAAAAAACTGGCTCATAATTCCCTCTCTGTGGTGTTCTGCGGCTGTTCCCATAGCTGCCAGACGCCTTCAACGCCTGCGGGCAGCCAGAGTTTACGACCCAGTTCGATCCACGGGCATGGCTGATGAAAATCAGATCCTTGTGATGCCCATAAATGATGCTGACGCGCAAGTGTCGCCAGCTGGGTGCGTTCATTGGGCGATTGCTGGCACTGCGCGACTTCCATCGCGTCGCCGTGGTGTTCAGCAAAATGCGCAACCAATCTTTTCAGCCATTTAGCACTAAGATTGTACCGCCCAGGATGAGCTAGCACCGCCTTACCGCCAGAATGATGAATGACATCAATAGCTTGTTCTATTGTACACCACTGTGGCGGAACGTATCCGGTTTTCCCGCGCGCCAGATATTTTTTAAAGACATCCGCCATTGAACTGGCTTTGCCGCACTCCACAAGGAAACGAGCAAAATGACCGCGCGTCACCGCACCGCCCTGCGCCAGTCGTTGCGCGCCTTCCAGTGCCCCAGGTATTTGCGCTTTTTCAAGTCTTTCGGCAATCAGCTGCGCCCGCTGATTGCGCCGTTCTGTCTGCTGCGCGAGGAACTCACACATTAGCGGATGAGTAATATCAATATTCAGCCCGACAATATGAATTTCATGATTTTCCCAGACCGTGGAAATTTCCACGCCGGGAATAAGATTCAGCGCCAGTCCCGAACGTGAAATTTCCTCTCTTGCTGGTGCAATTGCAGCTGTGGTGTCATGGTCGGTGATCGCCAGGGTGCCGACGCGCATCTCGACTGCACGGCGCACCAATGCTTCTGGCGTCAGGCAGCCATCGGAAGCTGTGGTATGGCTGTGCAGGTCGTAAATCACTGCGTAATTCGTGTCGCTCAAGGCGCACTCCCGTTCTGGATAATGTTTTTTGCGCCGACATCATAACGGTTCTGGCAAATATTCTGAAATGAGCTGTTGACAATTAATCATCGAACTAGTTAACTAGTACGCAAGTTCACGTAAAAAGGGTATCGACAATGAAAGCAATTTTCGTACTGAAAGGTTGGTGGCGCACTTCCTGAAACGGGCAGTGTATTCACCATGCGTAAAGCAATCAGATACCCAGCCCGCCTAATTAGCGGGCTTTTTTTTGAACAAAATTAGAGAATAACAATGCAAACACAAAAACCGACTCTCGAACTGCTAACTTGCAAAGGCGCTTATCGCGACAACCCGACTGCGCTTTTTCACCAGTTGTGTGGGGATCGTCCGGCAACGCTGCTGCTGGAATCCGCAGATATCGACAGCAAAGATGATTTAAAAAGTCTATTGCTAGTGGACAGTGCGCTGCGCATTACAGCATTAGGTGACACTGTCACTATTCAGGCACTTTCCGGCAATGGCGAAGCCCTGTTGGCATTACTGGATAACGCCCTGCCTGCGGGTGTGGAAAATGAACAATCACCAAACTGCCGCGTGCTGCGCTTCCCTCCTGTCAGTCCATTGCTGGATGAAGACGCCCGCTTATGCTCCCTTTCGGTTTTTGACGCTTTCCGCTTATTGCAGAATCTGTTGAATGTACCGAAGGAAGAACGGGAAGCGATGTTCTTTGGTGGCCTGTTCTCTTACGACCTGGTCGCAGGATTTGAAGATTTACCGCAACTGGCAGCGGAAAATAACTGCCCTGATTTCTGTTTTTATCTCGCTGAAACGCTGATGGTGATTGACCATCAGAAAAAAAGCACCCGTATTCAGGCCAGCCTGTTTGCTCCCAATGAAAAAGAAAAACAACGTCTCACTGCTCGCCTGAACGAACTTCGCCAGCAACTGACCGAAACCGCGCCACCGCTGCCGGTGGTTTCCGTGCCGCATATGCGTTGTGAATGTAATCAGAGCGATGAAGAGTTCGGTGGCGTGGTGCGTTCGTTGCAAAAAGCGATTCGCGCCGGAGAAATTTTCCAGGTGGTGCCATCTCGCCGTTTCTCTCTACCCTGCCCGTCACCGCTGGCGGCTTATTACGTGCTGAAAAAGAGTAATCCCAGCCCGTACATGTTTTTTATGCAGGATAATGATTTCACCCTGTTTGGCGCGTCGCCGGAAAGTTCGCTCAAGTATGACGCCACCAGCCGCCAGATTGAGATCTACCCGATTGCCGGAACACGCCCACGCGGTCGTCGTGCCGATGGTTCACTGGACAGAGACCTCGACAGCCGCATCGAACTCGAAATGCGTACCGACCATAAAGAGCTTTCTGAACATCTGATGCTGGTGGATCTCGCCCGTAATGACCTGGCTCGCATTTGCACACCCGGCAGCCGCTACGTTGCCGATCTCACCAAAGTTGACCGTTACTCTTACGTGATGCACCTGGTCTCCCGCGTTGTTGGTGAGCTGCGCCACGATCTCGACGCCCTGCACGCTTACCGCGCCTGTATGAATATGGGGACGTTAAGCGGTGCGCCGAAAGTACGCGCTATGCAGTTAATTGCCGAAGCAGAAGGTCGTCGACGCGGCAGCTACGGCGGCGCGGTAGGTTATTTTACCGCGCATGGCGATCTCGACACCTGCATTGTGATCCGCTCGGCGCTGGTGGAAAACGGTATCGCCACCGTGCAAGCCGGTGCTGGCGTAGTCCTTGATTCTGTTCCGCAGTCGGAAGCCGACGAAACCCGTAATAAAGCCCGCGCTGTACTGCGCGCTATTGCCACCGCGCATCATGCACAGGAGACCTTCTGATGGCTGACATTCTGCTGCTCGATAATATCGATTCTTTTACTTACAACCTGGCAGATCAGTTGCGCAGCAATGGTCATAACGTGGTGATTTACCGCAACCATATTCCGGCGCAGACCTTAATTGAACGCCTGGCGACGATGAGCAATCCGGTGCTGATGCTCTCTCCTGGCCCCGGTGTGCCGAGCGAAGCCGGTTGTATGCCGGAACTCCTCACCCGCCTGCGCGGCAAGCTGCCAATTATTGGCATTTGCCTCGGTCATCAGGCGATTGTCGAAGCTTACGGGGGCTATGTCGGTCAGGCGGGCGAAATTCTTCACGGTAAAGCGTCGAGCATTGAACATGACGGTCAGGCGATGTTTGCCGGATTAACAAACCCGCTGCCAGTGGCGCGTTATCACTCGCTGGTTGGCAGTAATATTCCGGCAGGTTTAACCATCAACGCCCATTTTAATGGCATGGTGATGGCGGTGCGCCATGATGCGGATCGCGTTTGTGGATTCCAGTTCCATCCGGAATCCATTCTTACTACCCAGGGCGCTCGCCTGCTGGAACAAACGCTGGCCTGGGCGCAGCAGAAACTAGAGCCAACCAACACGCTGCAACCGATTCTGGAAAAACTGTATCAGGCGCAGACCCTTAGTCAGCAGGAAAGCCACCAGCTATTTTCAGCGGTGGTGCGTGGCGAACTGAAACCGGAACAACTGGCGGCGGCGCTGGTGAGCATGAAAATTCGCGGCGAGCACCCGAATGAAATCGCCGGGGCAGCAACCGCGCTACTGGAAAACGCCGCGCCGTTCCCGCGCCCGGATTATCTGTTTGCCGATATCGTCGGTACTGGCGGTGACGGCAGCAACAGTATCAATATTTCTACCGCCAGTGCGTTTGTCGCCGCGGCCTGCGGGCTGAAAGTGGCGAAACACGGCAACCGTAGCGTCTCCAGTAAATCCGGCTCGTCGGATCTGCTGGCGGCGTTCGGTATTAATCTTGATATGAACGCCGATAAATCGCGCCAGGCGCTGGATGAGTTAGGCGTCTGTTTCCTCTTTGCGCCGAAATATCACACCGGATTCCGCCATGCAATGCCGGTTCGCCAGCAACTGAAAACCCGCACCCTGTTCAATGTTCTGGGGCCATTAATTAACCCGGCGCATCCTCCGCTGGCGTTAATTGGTGTCTACAGCCCGGAGCTGGTGCTGCCGATTGCCGAAACCTTGCGCGTGCTGGGGTATCAACGCGCGGCGGTGGTGCACAGCGGCGGGATGGATGAAGTTTCATTACACGCGCCGACAATCGTTGCCGAACTGCATGACGGCGAAATTAAAAGCTATCAGCTCACCGCAGAAGACTTTGGCCTGACACCCTACCACCAGGAGCAATTGGCAGGCGGAACACCGGAAGAAAACCGTGACATTTTAACACGCTTGTTACAAGGTAAAGGCGACGCCGCCCATGAAGCAGCCGTCGCGGCGAATGTCGCCATGTTAATGCGCCTGCATGGCCATGAAGATCTGCAAGCCAATGCGCAAACCGTTCTTGAGGTACTGCGCAGTGGTTCCGCTTACGACAGAGTCACCGCACTGGCGGCACGAGGGTAAATGATGCAAACCGTTTTAGCGAAAATCGTCGCAGACAAGGCGATTTGGGTAGAAACCCGCAAAGAGCAGCAACCGCTGGCCAGTTTTCAGAATGAGGTTCAGCCGAGCACGCGACATTTTTATGATGCACTTCAGGGCGCACGCACGGCGTTTATTCTGGAGTGTAAAAAAGCGTCGCCGTCAAAAGGCGTGATCCGTGATGATTTCGATCCGGCACGCATTGCAACCGTCTACAGAAATTACGCTTCGGCAATTTCGGTGCTGACTGACGAGAAATATTTTCAGGGGAGCTTTGATTTCCTCCCCATTGTCAGCCAAATCGCCCCACAGCCGATTTTATGTAAAGACTTTATTATCGACCCTTACCAGATCTATCTGGCGCGCTATTACCAGGCTGATGCCTGCTTATTAATGCTTTCAGTACTGGATGACGAACAATATCGCCAGCTTGCCGCCGTCGCCCACAGTCTGGAGATGGGTGTGCTGACCGAAGTCAGTAATGAAGAGGAACTGGAGCGCGCCATTGCATTGGGGGCAAAGGTCGTTGGCATCAACAACCGCGATCTGCGCGATTTGTCGATTGATCTCAACCGTACCCGCGAGCTTGCACCGAAACTGGGGCACAACGTGACGGTAATCAGCGAATCCGGCATCAATACTTACGCTCAGGTGCGCGAGTTAAGCCACTTCGCTAACGGTTTTCTGATTGGTTCGGCGTTGATGGCCCATGACGATTTGAACGCCGCCGTGCGCCGGGTGTTGCTGGGTGAGAATAAAGTGTGTGGCCTGACGCGTGGGCAAGATGCTAAAGCAGCTTATGACGCGGGCGCGATTTACGGTGGGTTGATTTTTGTTGCGACATCACCGCGTTGCGTCAACGTTGAACAGGCGCAGGAAGTGATGGCTGCGGCACCGTTGCAGTATGTTGGCGTGTTCCGCAATCACGATATTGCCGATGTGGTGGACAAAGCTAAGGTGTTATCGCTGGCGGCAGTGCAACTGCATGGTAAAGAAGATCAGCTGTATATCGACACTCTGCGTGAGGCTCTGCCAGCACACGTCGCCATCTGGAAGGCTTTAAGTGTCGGTGAAACTCTTCCCGCGCGCGATTTTCAGCACATCGATAAATATGTATTCGACAACGGTCAGGGCGGGAGCGGACAACGTTTCGACTGGTCACTATTAAATGGTCAATCGCTTGGCAACGTTCTGCTGGCGGGGGGCTTAGGCGCAGATAACTGCGTGGAAGCGGCACAAACCGGCTGCGCCGGACTTGATTTTAATTCTGCTGTAGAGTCGCAACCGGGCATCAAAGACGCACGTCTTTTGGCCTCGGTTTTCCAGACGCTGCGCGCATATTAAGGAAAGGAACAATGACAACATTACTTAACCCGTATTTTGGTGAGTTTGGCGGCATGTACGTGCCACAAATCCTGATGCCTGCTCTGCGCCAGCTGGAAGAAGCTTTTGTCAGTGCGCAAAAAGATCCTGAATTTCAGGCTCAGTTCAACGACCTGCTGAAAAACTATGCCGGGCGTCCAACCGCGCTGACCAAATGCCAGAACATTACAGCCGGGACGAACACCACGCTGTATCTGAAGCGCGAAGATTTGCTGCACGGCGGCGCGCATAAAACTAACCAGGTGCTGGGACAGGCGTTGCTGGCGAAGCGGATGGGTAAAACGGAAATCATCGCCGAAACCGGAGCCGGTCAGCATGGCGTGGCGTCGGCCCTTGCCAGCGCCCTGCTCGGCCTGAAATGCCGTATTTATATGGGTGCCAAAGACGTTGAACGCCAGTCGCCAAACGTTTTTCGTATGCGCTTAATGGGTGCGGAAGTGATCCCGGTACATAGCGGTTCCGCGACGCTGAAAGATGCCTGTAACGAGGCGCTGCGCGACTGGTCCGGCAGTTATGAAACCGCGCACTATATGCTGGGCACCGCAGCTGGCCCACATCCTTATCCGACCATTGTCCGTGAGTTTCAGCGAATGATTGGCGAAGAAACCAAAGCACAGATTCTGGAAAGAGAAGGTCGCCTGCCGGATGCGGTTATCGCCTGTGTTGGCGGCGGTTCGAATGCCATCGGCATGTTTGCAGATTTCATCAACGAAACCGACGTCGGCCTGATTGGTGTGGAGCCTGGCGGCCACGGTATCGAAACTGGCGAGCACGGCGCACCGTTAAAACATGGTCGCGTGGGCATCTATTTCGGTATGAAAGCGCCGATGATGCAAACCGAAGACGGGCAAATTGAAGAGTCTTACTCCATTTCTGCCGGGCTGGATTTCCCGTCCGTCGGCCCGCAACATGCGTATCTCAACAGCACTGGACGCGCTGATTACGTGTCTATTACCGACGATGAAGCCCTGGAAGCCTTTAAAACGCTTTGCCTGCATGAAGGGATCATCCCGGCGCTGGAATCCTCCCACGCCCTGGCCCATGCGCTGAAAATGATGCGCGAAAATCCGGAAAAAGAGCAGCTATTGGTGGTTAACCTTTCCGGTCGCGGCGATAAAGACATCTTCACCGTTCACGATATTTTGAAAGCACGAGGGGAAATCTGATGGAACGCTACGAATCTCTGTTTGCCCGTTTGAAGGAGCGCAAAGAAGGCGCATTCGTTCCTTTCGTCACCCTCGGTGATCCGGGCATTGAGCAGTCGCTGAAAATTATCGATGCGCTAATTGAAGCCGGTGCTGACGCGCTGGAGTTAGGCATCCCCTTCTCCGACCCACTGGCAGATGGCCCGACGATTCAAAACGCCACACTGCGTGCCTTTGCGGCAGGTGTGACCCCGGCGCAGTGCTTTGAGATGCTGGCACTCATTCGCCAGAAACACCCGACCATTCCCATTGGCCTGCTGATGTATGCCAACCTGGTGTTTAACAAAGGCATTGATGAGTTTTATGCCCAGTGCGAAAAAGCCGGCGTCGATTCGGTGCTGGTTGCCGATGTGCCCGTGGAAGAGTCCGCGCCCTTCCGCCAGGCCGCGTTGCGTCATAATGTCGCACCTATCTTTATCTGCCCGCCAAATGCCGATGACGACCTGCTGCGCCAGATAGCCTCTTACGGTCGTGGTTACACCTATTTATTGTCGCGTGCGGGCGTGACCGGCGCAGAAAACCGCGCCGCGTTACCCCTCAATCATCTGGTCACGAAGCTGAAAGAATACAATGCTGCGCCTCCATTGCAGGGATTTGGTATTTCCGCCCCGGATCAGGTAAAAGCAGCGATTGATGCAGGAGCTGCGGGCGCGATTTCTGGTTCGGCCATCGTTAAAATCATCGAGCAACATATTAATGAGCCAGAGAAAATGCTGGCGGCACTGAAAGCTTTTGTACAACCGATGAAAGCGGCGACGCGCAGTTAATCCCACAGCCGCCAGTTCCGCTGGCGGCATTTTTACTTTCTTTAACGAAGCCGGAAAAATCCTAAATTCATTTATTATTTATCTTTTTACCGTTTCGCTTACCCCTGTCGAACGTCAACTTACGTCTTTTTTCCGCCCAACAGTAATATAATCAAACAAATTAATCCCGCAACATAACACCAGTAAAGTCAATAATTTTCTCTAAGTCACTTATTCCTCAGGCAATTGTTAATATATCCAGAATGTTCCTCAAAATATATTTTTCCTCTTTTTTCTCGTTACGCTTAATTTGACTAATTCTCATTTGCGACTAATTTTAATGAGTGTCGACACACAACACTCATATTAATCAAACAATGCAGCGCAACGGGAGAAATAACATGGCCGAACATCGTGGTGGTTCAGGAAATTTCGCCGAAGACCGTGAGAAGGCATCCGACGCAGGCCGTAAAGGCGGTCAGCATAGCGGCGGTAATTTTAAAAATGATCCGCAACGCGCATCTGAAGCAGGTAAAAAAGGCGGTCAACAAAGCGGTGGTAATAAATCAGGAAAATCCTGATTCACCGTTCATTATTAATATCAGCTGATAAAGATAATTGCATCTGCGGGCCGTATGGCTCGCAGTGATTTCACTGGAGAAAAATATGAATATGAAGACCATTGAAGATGTATTTATTCACCTGCTTTCAGACACCTACAGTGCAGAAAAACAATTAACACGTGCACTGGCAAAACTCGCTAGAGCAACATCAAACGAAAAATTAAGTCAGGCTTTTCATGCGCACCTCGAGGAAACACATGGACAGATTGAACGTATTGATCAAGTTGTGGAATCAGAATCGAATCTGAAAATTAAGCGCATGAAATGTGTGGCAATGGAAGGTCTTATTGAAGAAGCTAATGAGGTCATCGAAAGTACCGAGAAAAACGAAGTGCGTGATGCCGCACTGATTGCCGCAGCACAGAAAGTCGAGCATTATGAGATTGCCAGTTACGGGACATTAGCGACGCTGGCTGAACAATTAGGTTACCGTAAAGCAGCTAAGCTTCTGAAAGAAACTCTTGAAGAAGAAAAGGCCACCGACATCAAACTGACTGATCTGGCCCTTAATAACGTAAATAAGAAAGCCGAAAATAAAGCCTGAAATATGAACTTTAACTTTTAGTCATTTTATAAAGAGGACATTTTCATGAATCGTATTGAACATTATCATGACTGGTTACGTGACGCCCACGCAATGGAAAAGCAAGCCGAATCTATGCTTTAATCCATGGCCAGCCGTATAGATAATTATCCTGAACTACGCGCTCGTATTGAACAACATCTTAGTGAAACCAAAAACCGATTGTTCAACTGGAAACTATTCTTGATCGTAATGACATTTCACGTTCAGTCATTAAAGATTCCATGAGTAAAATGGCTGCGCTTGGGCAGTCAATCAGTGGTATATTTCCTTCTGATGAAATAGTCAAAGGCTCTATTAGCGGATATGTCTTCGAGCAATTTGAAATCGCCTGTTACACCTCACTCTTAGCAGCAGCAAAAAATGCCGGTGATACAGCTTCAATTCCAACCATCGAAGCGATTTTAAATGAGGAAAAGCAAATGGCCGACTGGCTGATTCAGCATATTCCGCAAACAACTGAGAAATTTTTAATTCGCTCTGAAACTGATGGCGTAGAAGCGAAGAAATAATACCCTTTATACCATGTCCTTATTGACCCCGTATATTACGGGGTCGTTTTTGTGCGGAATTAAAAACGATATCCTGCTGAGAACATAAACACCCACGGATCGAGGCGTACGCTATCGTGTTGCTGTGCACCGCCCAGTTTATAATTGGCGGTGGTATCGATATCCATGTACCACACTGACATGTTAACCAACCAGTCACGGTTAATCAGATAATCAACCCCCACCTGCCCGGCAGCTCCCCAGGAATCTTTCAGACTGAGATCGGAAAGCCCCGCCTCTTTGCCATGATCGTTAAATCCATTATCAAAGAAGGTGGTGTAGTTAATACCTGCCCCAACGTAAGGACGGAATTTGCTGCTGGCATCACCAAAATACCACTGCGCCATCAGTGTTGGCGGCAGATGATGAACGGTTGCAATATCGCCGGTCGCCCGGGTGCCGATTTTATGGCGGAACGGCGTCGCAGCCAGTAATTCCACACCAATGTTGTCGGTCGCCATATAAGTAAACGTCAGGCCCAGTTGCGTGTTATTGGTCACGCTGAATCCACCCAGACTTCCTAACGTACCACCAGCACCTTCTGTTGGACGTACGGTTGCAGACCCTGCACGCATAAAAAATTCGCCTGCTTCATGCGCATAGGCACTGCCAGAGAGAAGAGTTGTTACTGCCAAAGCCGCCACTGTTAACTTTTTCATATCCGCTCCGTCGTTATGGTTATAAAAACGTGACGAATATACCCACATTGGAGTAACAAATGATCCTACACAGATCACATTATATATGATAATTCACCCTTTATTGATCTGGATTAATTTAGAAGTTGCACTGTGAATCCTGGTTAATGTGATTTAAATCAATTCCTATATATTTCACTACGCAAACATTAACTCGCTCGCCACTTGCTGCGGTTTGCCCATAGCTTAGACCCGCAATTACCTCCGCTTTACAAAGATATGCTTTTCCATACAAGACCTGATGCTGCCACCCGAGGCTTAACCAGGGTACAATTGCCCGCTAATTAACACCTGCATAAAACTCAAGGAGAGTGCATGTCTATCACGGCGCAGTCCGTATACCGTGACACCGGAAATTTCTTCCGTAATCAATTTATGACCATTCTGTTGGTATCGTTGCTATGTGCGTTTATCACAGTGGTGTTAGGGCATGTTTTCTCACCCAGTGATGCACAGCTTGCTCAGCTCAATGACGGCGTGCCCGTTAGCGGCAGTAGTGGGTTGTTCGACCTGGTTCAGAATATGTCACCTGAACAGCAACAAATTTTGCTGCAGGCTTCAGCGGCGTCCACTTTTTCAGGATTAATCGGTAACGCCATTCTAGCCGGAGGCGTAATATTAATTATCCAGCTGGTGTCTGCGGGTCAGAGAGTCAGTGCGCTTCGAGCTATTGGTGCCAGTGCGCCGATATTGCCAAAGTTATTTATTCTGATTTTTCTGACTACCCTTTTAGTACAGATTGGCATCATGCTGGTGGTCGTTCCGGGAATTATCATGGCCATTTTACTGGCTCTGGCACCGGTGATGTTGGTACAGGACAAAATGGGCATTTTTGCCTCGATGCGTAGCAGTATGCGGCTGACATGGGCGAATATGCGTCTGGTGGCACCCGCAGTACTGAGCTGGTTGCTGGCAAAAACACTGTTGCTGCTTTTTGCCTCTTCTTTTGCCGCATTAACCCCGGAAATTGGTGCCGTACTGGCGAACACCTTGAGCAACCTGATTTCAGCCGTATTGCTCATCTATCTGTTCCGCCTGTATATGTTGATTCGCCAATAACCTTAAGCATTTGATTACGGAATCGTAAAATGAAGCAGTTTCTTGATTTTTTACCGCTGGTTGTCTTTTTCGCGTTCTACAAGATTTATGACATCTATGCGGCTACTGCGGCGCTCATCGTCGCCACGGCGATTGTGCTTATCTATAGCTGGGTTCGCTTTCGTAAGGTTGAGAAGATGGCCCTGATCACTTTTGTTCTGGTGGTCGTCTTCGGTGGCTTAACGCTGTTCTTCCACAATGATGAGTTTATTAAATGGAAGGTTACTGTCATTTATGCCCTGTTTGCGGGTGCCCTGTTAGTCAGTCAATGGGTGATGAAAAAGCCGCTAATTCAGCGGATGCTGGGTAAAGAACTCACCCTGCCGCAATCGGTATGGTCGAAGCTGAATCTGGCCTGGGCTGTTTTCTTTATCCTTTGCGGCCTGGCAAACATCTACATCGCATTCTGGCTGCCGCAAAATATTTGGGTCAACTTTAAAGTCTTTGGCCTGACCGCCCTTACCTTAATCTTCACATTGTTAAGCGGTATCTATATCTACCGCCACATGCCGCAGGAAGATAAATCCTAACCAGACTGCCAGTCCTTCGGGGCTGGCGCTGTATCTCCTCTGTTCTCCTCAGGAAAATCATAGTAGCATCGCGCCTGTGATTTTCCTTTTAAGTCGGTTTTACCATGTCTACAACACATAACGTCCCTCAGGGCGATCTTGTTTTACGTACTTTAGCCATGCCCGCCGATACCAATGCCAATGGTGACATCTTTGGTGGTTGGTTAATGTCACAAATGGATATTGGCGGCGCTATTCTGGCGAAAGAAATTGCCCACGGTCGTGTAGTGACCGTGCGGGTTGAAGGAATGACTTTCTTACGACCGGTTGCGGTCGGCGATGTGGTGTGCTGCTATGCACGCTGTGTCCAGAAAGGGACGACATCGGTCAGCATTAATATTGAAGTGTGGGTGAAAAAAGTCGCGTCTGAACCCATCGGGCAACGCTATAAAGCGACAGAAGCATTATTTAAGTATGTCGCGGTTGATCCTGAAGGAAAACCTCGCGCCTTACCTGTTGAGTAATAGTCAAAAGCCTCCGGTCGGAGGCTTTTGACTTTATGCTTACTGAATTTCGGTAGTGCCGTTAATTTTAAACAGGATATTCACCACAATCCCACTGCCTGGCTTACCCGGCTCATAACGCCATCTGCGCATCGCATTTTTCACTTCACGCTCAAACATGTTCGCAGGCTTGGCTGAGAGGATTTGTACGTTATCCACGCGACCATCTGGCGTGACATCAAATTTAACTTTAACCTGCCCTTCAATGCGCAATGCCTGTGCTCGTGCCGGATACTGCGGCTGATTACGGCTTAATGCGCGTGGTCCTGAAGCCACACTGGTAACCGGCTTGCTGGTTGCAGCCGTTGCCGTACTTGATGTCGGGCGCGCGGGTGCCGTATTTTCAAACGGTGATGCCGGACGCGACTCTACGGGTTTGACATCGCGTTTTGGCTGCTCCACCTTTTTCACCGGCTTCGGTTTTGGCTTAGGTTTCGGCTTCGGCTTTTCAATGACCACCGGAGCTTCTTTTGGCGGTTCAGGGATCGGCTCAGGTTCCGGTTCTGGCTCTACCACCGGCTCCGGTGGTGGTTGAACGGCTTGTGGCGGTTCGAGATCCGCTGGCGCAACCATCGTGACAGAAATCGGCTGCGCGGGCGCAGGTAGTTCAATAACCTGATGTACCGAGGTATAGATCAAACCCGCCACAACAGCACCATGAATGCAGACCGAAAGTAACGTCGGCCAGGGGAAGCGGCGAGGTAAATCAAGGGTCATTGAAGTCATAATCATTTCAGTAGAAAAACCAGGCCCCGATTTTAAATGCAAATAGCAATCATATTCAATAAGGCAAGACGATCAGGATCAGTGAAAATGTCATTTTTGGCGTAATTGACCTTACTTTATGCATGGTCTTAACAAAGACATCATCTTTCCGTTGCAGATCTTCGCCCTTTCAAATAACGTACTTTACAACTTTCCCGAACAAGGAGTTGTGCCTGTGTTGTATGTTATTTACGCTCAAGACAAAGCTGATAGCCTCGAAAAACGCCTTTCCGTTCGTCCGGCACATTTAGCACGTTTACAGTTACTGCATGATGAAGGTCGTTTGTTGACCGCCGGTCCAATGCCAGCAGTAGACAGTAACGATCCAGGGGCTGCGGGATTTACTGGCTCAACCGTTATTGCTGAATTTGAGTCGCTGGAAGCAGCTCAGGCCTGGGCCGATGCTGACCCGTACGTAGCGGCAGGAGTCTATGAACACGTTTCAGTGAAACCATTTAAGAAAGTGTTTTGAATAAATTAAATATTATTTAAATTCAAAGCAATAACGAAAGACAGTCAACATAATCAATAATAAAGGGCGCATTTAAGTACACATTAATCTAAGCGCCCCTTTTTTTTCGCTACGACTTATACTTTCAGTCTGACATCTGGCTGGAGGTTTCTATGTGCGGACGCTTTTCACAGTCAATGACGCGTGAAGACTATCTCGCCCTTCTCGCAGATGAAGTCGAGCAAGACATTCCATATGACCCTGAACCGATCGGACGTTTCAACGTTGCGCCAGGCACCAAAGTTCTGCTTCTGAGCGAACGTGACGAGAAACTCCATCTTGATCCAGTTTTCTGGGGATACGCCCCGGATGGTGGGATAAACCTGGATTTTTACACATACCAAAGACAGATTAGATACTCTACTAATTAGATTTTAAACTCATGATTAGTAAGAGAGACTACCATGATTTATTTAACCAAAATGTCATTTTGTGATATTCTGCATAAAAGTTCATTATTCTAGAGATAGAGCATTAATATGAGTATCGGTTTGAGCAAAGTCGTTACAAGATATAAAAACTTAAAGTTGAAATCATATGTTTTCGACATTGTCAACGTTATGTTTTTATTGTACTTATTTTGTTTTCTAAATCAGTCAATAGTTATCATAGGAAATATTGAACCGCCTAAAGAGTTAATTGGTGCAATATTGAATTTCATCTGGCGTTCATCCCCCATTTTGTTTATTTATTTGTTATTTAGAATAATAAACATTCCAATTTTTCTATGTTCTTATTTATCAGGCATCGCAATTATAACATTGATGTTTGTGAACAGTACTAAAATGGCGTTAACCGGTGAGCCTTTATCATTTAATGACATTGTTTCTGGATTCAATTTGAGTGTCGCAGGAAAATACCTCAACTTATCATCCATTACTTACTCTGTCGCTATTCTAATTGGCGCAATAATCTCAATCCTACTTAGCAAAAAAACGGTCACAACAAGAAAAAATTATATATCGTTATTTCTTTTAATTATCATTACGATCCCCTTTTCATTCTACCCCTATATTGGAACCATTTTTAGCCCTAACAATAGGATTTCTGAAATCATAAACTCCAGCGCGAACAACTTAAATATAAAATATATTTACTGGAATTGGTCTCAAAATATTGGCGTTAATGGCTTGCCAATGCATATAATACAAACAAGTGTCAGAAAATCTGTACCACATGCAACTGATGCAGAACAATTAAGATATTTAGATGAAAAAAGATCTTTAGTATCCACTCATATAAAAAATAAAACCATTATTTATGTTTTATGTGAATCATGTTGGTATGATAAAAAAAACTTCCGAGAAAATTTCAAACCTGTTATTGATGAAGGTTACAGTGAATTACGGGCCATCTCACCAGTTTACGGTGGAGGTACCGCAAATGCCGAATTTGAAATGCTGACAGGACTACCAAGTAATTCAGATAAAATATCAGGAATCATCTATCAAGAATATTCAGATGCATTCAAACCAAAAGTTGACGCATTACCTAATGCCCTGAAAAACAAAGGCTATATTACTTTCGCAGCACATAATTACCAAGCAGACTTTTGGTATAGGAATAAAATTTACCCTAAATTTGGATTTGATAGATTTGATAGCATTATTAATATGGGAGATTTACCACCAGAGTATAGCAGTATTAAAAAACCATGGCAGTGGCAACCTGATGACTACCTGCTTTACAATGCAGCATTAAAAGCCATCCAAAATGCAGGAAACAAAGATATTTTTGTACATTTGATCACTATGTCAACTCATGGTCCTTATCAACACATTAATGATTATGGTGAAGGTGTTTATACCTATGAGATTAATGAGGCAGTCAAAAGATTCGTTCAATTTTCACAGCAAGTAGAAAAAATAGATCCAAATGCTGTAATCGTCTTTTACGGTGACCATAAACCACCACTAAATAAATATTTCGTCGAAAATGGGGTGCTACCAAGTAATATTTTCAACAAAATCGGAGAAGAAAAAGATGAAGATTTCGTCTTTAAAATGAGCACAACCCCACTCGATTTTGGTGATGTTCCTGTACTTATTAAATCAAATGATAAAGACGCCATTAAAAAATTCATAACCGACGCCAATGGAAAACCTTTTTTCTGTGTATCTTCATTAGTTGATAAACATTTCATTCAATCTGGATTGGTATCATTTAATCACAACGCAAAGCATGTCTGTGAAAACAGTGATAACTTTAATTATGATAAGTTAATTAACATGACCCCGTCGTGGATTTATTCAATGTCATTATTTCACGATTAGTATCTAGAAAATAATTGTAATAAATCATCATTAATTATGTAGACGCCTAAAATTAGGCATCTACATTTTATTAGAAAAGAGGTTGTCCTGACTAGGTTGTGGAAATGTGCATCGCATAAATCAAGGCTATAGAGCATGAAAGTGCGTTCTTCCCCCTCTACCATTGATAAATATTTAAAAGTGCTCACGCTGGATTCGATCCAGGCATTAGCATCTTTGAGTGAGAATTCCCAGTTAACTTTGCTCAACCCCTGAACAAATCGCTGTGTAGTGACGGTCTTCCGGCCATTCGGCTCTTGCTGTATCGAAGAATACCAGGCTATTTCAATATCGCTGCGTCGTGGCATCATTACGCCCTCTCTTGAATACCGGATAAAAACACAGTATAAATACTGTATATACACCCAGTAAAGAGGCAATGAGCAATGTTCGTGGAACTCGTTTATGGCAAAAGGAATTTTGATGGACTGCCCGGTGCAAAAGATATCATTCTGGGCGAGTTGACCAAGAGGGTTCACCGGATTTTCCCCGGCGCTGATGTCCGGGTTAAACCGATGATGACATTGCCGGCGATCAACACTGACGCCAACAAGCATGAGAATGAACAGATAAGCCGTACTGTTCAGGAAATGTTTGAAGAGACTGATATGTAGCTGTTTTCAGATTAAACGCCTTGAACCGTCACACTGATTAAGTACAATCCGGCGTGGTTGCGGCTTCCAGATTATAAGAATGATTCCCTTACTCACTTTTCAGCGCATTCACTTCTTCTCGTAATTCACTGAGTTCGTTCATTAGTGCCAGAATCGCTTCATGATGCAACGCTGCCGCAACGCCGTAAGTATCTGGAGAGAGTACTCCTTCCACCATAGTTCCATCAGGAAGTTGACGATCACCTCCCTCAGTTACTGCCTGGGGGAAGATTTTCTTAACATCCTGCGCGATAAACCCAATCCCCCATTGTCCGGTATCTTTTCGCGTCCAGGAACAACCTTTTAGCATTTCCATCTTACTGAGCGGGTCTCCAATTCTGGACACTCCATCTTTCAGGCGGCCATCTGAATTCGGAACCCATGCTCCAGGCGCTACAGCGTTACCAGTTGATTTCATAAAGCTCCATGTGGTTCCTGAGCTTGCGTTTGCTACCTGAATATTCCCTGATAAAGAACTGTAGTGGCACAGTAAATTTGGCCACCTGATTAAAGGTGATATTCTCACCTCAACACAAAACAGGTGACTTAATGAACAAGAAAACCAAACGTACTTTCACCCCTGAGTTC